>DASZPU010000079.1:0-7117 GCA_035550195.1 Nannocystaceae bacterium | reverse complement strand
CCCCGACCGTCGTGACCGGAGCAGACTCGCTGACCCAAGGATCGCGCGCGTCTCCGCCATCCGCACAAGCCGCGAGCGATACGACCGCCAGGGCAACTCGCCTCACATCGACGACTGTTCGCGCGCCACCGCTAGAGGTTCCCCGGCGAGGTGTATCGTTGCCGCGAGGTGAAAATGGGCGAACCTTCGATCGTCGGCGTCTGGCGACTGCAACGCATCACACGGGGCGACACCGTGAGCTCGACGAGCACGACGCATCTCGTGATCCGCGAAGACCTGCTCTACTACGTCTCACCGCGCGCGGTCTACGAGGGCGAGCTCGGCCCCGAGCGCGAGTACTCGCTCGAGTGGGGACCCGACGATGGCATCGGGGGGACGGCGAGCTGCGACGGCGACGATCTCGTGACTCCGCGCGACGTCGGACGTCTCGTGCAATGGGCCGACGGTGCGATCACACTCTGCGCGCTCGTTCATCGATCGGGCGACGAGCTGCGTCTGCGCTGGGGGAGCGTCGCGGGCGGCTTCCCGCGATCCATCGACGATCCGGACGGCTCGCTCGACCTCTACTCGCGGGAGCTGGATACCGAGCTCGCCGCACGCCTCATGCTCGGGCCGACGCGAGCCGCTCGCGCAGAGCGACGCCACGCTCGGCTCGGCCGACTCTTGCGCGACGAGAACCTCGGGTGGTGGACCGCGCGGATCGCTTTTGATGGCGTCGACGAGCTCGAAGCTTCGATCGACGCACCGCTCGATGTGACCGACGCAGCGCTCGACCACGCTGCCGATCTCCTCGCGCGGATCTCGTGTGACTCCGTCAAGCGCTTTGCCGCCGCGCAGCTGCTCGAGCTGCACAACGAGAGCTGGCGCGACGAAGACAGCCCCGCGCTGCGGCCGAGCGAGTTCGTGGCGCGCATGCGAGCGTGCGGCATCACGCTGAACGAGGACGACGTGGAAGTGTGGTTCGAAGATCGCGACCTCTTCTGGGGCCACTCCATCGTCGTACGCCTCGATCGCTCGCTCTCGCCGACGGATGCCGACATCGCGGGTTGAATCGCACCGCGTTCGCGGCGAAGATCGTGGGATGCGGCCCGCCCCTTGCCTGCCTTTCCTCGCGCTCGCCATCGCCTGTACTGCGCCGACCGTCGATGATCCGTTCACGTCGCTGTCGGTCGGCACTGCGACGACGATGACGACCGCACCGCCCGAAGAGGGCGGAACGACGGATCAGACCGCGAGCGGCAGCGAGAGCAGCAGCGCCACCGACAGCGCGAGCACGACTGCGACGACCACCACCGCCACCACTGCACCCGCCGACACCGGTAGCAGCGAGGCGAGCTCCGGAGGCGGGCCTGCCGTGTGTGGCGACGACATGGTCGGCGGCGAAGAGGTCTGCGACGGCGCCGACTTCGGCGAGGAGTCGTGCGTCTCGCAGGGCTTCTCGGGCGGCGAGCTCGAGTGCAACGCGACCTGCAACGGATTCTCCACCAACGGTTGCTTCATCTGCGGCAACGGCATGCTCGAGGGCACCGAGGATTGCGAAGGTTCGGTGCCCGCGGGCACCGGCTGCGAAGACGTGGGCTTCACCGAGGGCTCGCTCACCTGCGACATGAGCACGTGCCTTTTCGACACCAGCGCGTGCACGTTGTGCGGCGACGGGGTCGTGCAGGGCGCGGAGGCCTGCGACTCCGGCGACCTCGGCGGACAGACCTGCGCATCGATCGGCTTCAGCGATGGTGACCTCGCGTGCAACGATGCCGATTGCACATTCGACTTCGGTGGCTGCGGTGGCAGCAACCTCGCGTGCGCGGAGCAGGTCGTGGGCAACACGTATCCGCAGAGCATCGTCGGCACGACGGTCGGCGAAGACGAGGACATCGCGCAGAGCTGCGGCGGCGCCGGAGTCGACTATCTCGTCGTGTTCATCGCGCCCGTCGCGGGCGCGTACACCTTCGACATGATCGGCTCGTCGTACGACACCGTGCTGTCGGTGCACAGCGATTGCATGGGCACCGAGCTCGGCTGCAACGACGACTTCGCCGGCAACATCTCCTGCGGTTGCTGTGCCTGCTCCGAGGTCGACCTCGACCTCGCCGCCGGCGATCAGATCATCTTGGCGGTCAGCGGCTACTCCGGCGGAACGGGCGCGTTCACGCTCAACATCGACGGGCCCTGACGTCGCGCTGACGGTCGAAGCGGCCGCGAACGGAACGGTGGGCCGCATTCGGGCCGCGATCGCGACGGCCCGCGCGTTGCATCCCTAGCTCTCGTTGTCGTCCGACGAACGCAACGAGGAGCCCACCGCCAAGCGCCGGCAGGAGTTCCGCGACGAGGGCAAGGTCGCCAACAGCCGCGAGGTGACCGCGGTCGTGCTCGGTGCCGTCGCGACCGCCGGTTTCGTGATGGGCGGACGCGCGCTCGCACAGGCGGGCCTCGAGCTCGCGCGCCGCAGCTGGACGCGCATCGGCGAGCAGCACGAGCGCGGCGTCACGATCACGCTCGAAGCCTTGGAAGACGGGGGCAACGTGGCCGCGACGATGATCGCGGCCTGCGGCGGCACGCTGGTGCTCGCAGCCGTCGCGATCGGGCTCGCGCAGACGGGCGGGCTGTGGGCGAAGAAGTCGATCGGCTTCAAGCTCGAACGCATCGCGCTGTTCTCGGGGCTCAAGCGCGCGTTCGCCAGCGCCGAGACCATCACGCAGCTGCTGCTCACGCTCGCGAAAGCGGGGGCGGTGGGAGCGGTGCTGTGGGTGATCCTCGAAGACGAAGTGCGCCGCCTGCCGGCGCTCGTGCAGACCACCCGCGAAGGCGCCCTGGCCCACGTGGGCGCGCTGCTGCTGCGCGTCACGATCGCCGCGCTCTTGGTCACCGCCGTGCTCGCGGCGATCGATTGGCTGCTGACGCATCGCAAGATCTCGCAGCAGATGAAGATGACGAAGCAGGAGATCAAGGACGAGCACAAGCAGCAGGAGGGCGATCCGCTGGTCAAGCAGCGCATTCGTTCGCGCATGCGCGCGATCGGTCGCAACCGCATGCTCGCCGCGGTGCGCAAGGCCGACGTGGTGGTGGTGAACCCGACGCACTACGCCGTCGCGCTGTCGTATCGCCAAGGCGATCGCGGTGCGCCGCGACTCGTCGCGAAGGGCGTCGATCATCTCGCGGCGAAGATCCGCGAGGTCGCACGCAAGCACGGCGTGCCGATCGTCGCGAACCCGCCGGTCGCGCGCGCGATCCATGCGACCGCGAAGGTGGGCAAGGAAATTCCGCCCGAGCTCTACGAAGTCGTCGCACGCGTGCTCGCGTACGTCTATCGGATGACCCGGTGGCGCAACGCGGCGTGACAGCGTTCCGCATTCGTGTCCCCGGGATCAAACACGGCGAAGTCAGCGGCATCAGGGAGCACCCGATGGGATACCTGGCGATGGCTCCGATCGTGCATTATGCCGAATACATCGCTCAGAACGACGTAGCTTGCGCAAGACGCGGTATTCGTCGCTCCTACATGGCACCCAGTAACTGTAGTTCCAATCGCTAAACCTGCTTGACAATCCGGCCGTCGAAGGTTCTCATTGACAACCCGACCATTCGATGGTCGCGCCATGGTCACCGAAGAACATCCGGTGGTGAAGCTCGCAGCGCTCGCCGAAGAGCGGTGCAGCGGTGAGCTCGTCGCCACCTGGCCGACCGGCGAAACGCACCTCTATCTCCATCGCGGTCGCCTCGCGTGGGCCATCGACTCGCACGACCCCGACGGCTTCGCGCGACACCTGCAAGACACCTCCGAGGTCGTCGCCGACACGCTGCGCGAGGTCGTCGACGAGTGTCGCCGCGCACGGCTTCCGCTCGGCGAGACCCTGGTCGCGTGGGGCCTGGTGTCGACCGAGTCGTTGCGGCTCGCATTGCGCCGACAGATCCACGAGACCGTGACGCGGCTCGCACGCGAGCCCGATTGTGTCTCGCTCTTTCTCGCGCGCGGATGGGCCAGCTACGACGCGGCGCTGACGTTCGGGCTCGACGAGATCGGCGGCGCCGAGCCGGTCACGACCGCAGCACCACCCGCGGCGATGCCGAGCGCGCTCGCTCGCCGCGTGCGTACCAGTGTCGAAGGGGTGCAGTGGGTCGAGGTCATCGCGGCCGGAGCGCTGATCGACAGCGATCCTCCGTTCGACAATCGACGTACGCCGTGGGAATTGATCGAACGGACACTGTCCGACAGTGCGGAGCTCGTCGCGTTGCAAGGGGATGAACAGTCGATCGTCGGTGCGCGGCTCTCGGAGGGGCGCACGCTGTGGTGCTGCCTCGCGCAGCGCACCACGCTCGGCGGCGTGTTCTTCGTGCTCTCGTCGCTGACTGCGAGTGATCGCAGCGCGGCCATCGGCGCACGCCCACGCGCGCTGCGTCCGGAGTGGCGCGTCGGCGACGACGACGTGCTCGCGCAGCTCGCCGCGCATCACACCGAGATCGAGGCCGCGCTCGTGATCGACGCCGACGATCGCGTGGTGAGCGGCCTCGGCTACGACGGCATCGCGCCGCGACGCTGCGAAGAGCTCGCGCGCGCCCGCCGACGGGCGCTGCTGGTGGGCCATCGCGCAGGCACACGCGCATCGATCGTCACCGCCGAACGCGAGGCGTGGTGCTGCGGCACCGTGCTCGCCAACGGCTCGTCGCTCTGGCTCCTGCTCGATCGGGGCACGCCGCAGGGGCTCGGTTGGACTCTCATCGCTGCGCTCGCTCGTGCCTGGGCACCGGCGCGCGTCGAACCCAGCGCCTGACGAACGTCGGGCGCTCCACCCCGTGATTCCGCTCGTGGGTCTGCGCGTCGCGCAGGCGCTCGGGCGCGCGCATACCCAAGAAGGAAGCAAACGAGGACATGACGACGGCAAAGGAAGCGCTCCCCAAGATGCTCGAGATCGACGGATTCGTCGGTGCGTGCATCGTCGACAGCAACAGCGGAATGATGCTCGGCGCCATCGGAGGCGGCGGCTTCGATCTCGAAGCGGCGGCCGCCGGCAACACCGAGGTAGTCCGTGCGAAGCGCAAGACCATGAAGGCGCTCGCACTCTCCGACGCGATCGAGGACATCCTCATCACGCTCGGCAAGGCCTATCACCTCATCCGCCCGCTGGCGTCGAACGACGCGCTGTTCATCTATCTCGTGCTCGACAAGACCAAGGCCAACCTCGCGATGGCTCGGCACTCACTGCGCAACATCGAGCGCGAGCTGGTGGTGGTCTGATGCCGTCGGAAAAGCAGATCCTCGAGACGTTCGAGAAGATCGCCAACGACATCCCGGGCTTCATCGCCGCGTCGCTGGTCGACCTCGAGTCGGGCATGACGCTCGGCGCCAAGTCGCTGCGCAGCGACTTCGATCTCACGGCCGCCAGCGCCTACAACAGCGAGATGGTGAAGCAGAAGCTGAAGATCGTGAAGGCGTTGAACCTCAACACCACGCTCGAGGACATGCTGCTCACGCTCGGTGACCAGCTCCACCTGATCAAGATCGTGTCGCCCGGCACGTTCATCTACCTCGCCGCCGATCGCTCGATGTCGAACCTCGCGATCGTCCGCAACGCCGTCAACAAGCACGCCGCGACGTTCGTGTAGTCGACGCGGAGCTCGCCGTGGCGTCCATCGATCCACGCGACCAGTCGATCGTGATCCGCATCGTCTACGACGGTCCGCCCGAGGCCGGCAAGACGACCAGCGTGCGCGCGCTCGCGGCCGGCTTCGGCCGCGAGGTCTACACGCCCGAGGAGCACGCGGGCCGCACGGTGTGGTTCGACTGGCTCGAGCACGTCGGTGGGCGCTTCGACGGCAAGCCCATCCGCTGCGAGATCGCGAGCGTGCCCGGCCAGGCGCGCTGGAGTCGACGCCGCAATCACTTCATCGACGGCGCCGACGCGATCGTCTTCGTCGCCGACACCAGCTCGTGGGGTTGGTCGGCCTCCGCCGCGCGCTTCCGACGATTGCAGCAACGCATCGCGCGACGCGAGGGTGCGAAGGTCGGCGTGGTCTTCCAGGCCAATCGCCGCGACCTGCCGGATGCCGTGCCGCTCGCAATCGTCCGTCAGCACGTCGGTGCGTCCAACGTCGCGGTCATCGAGTCGATCGCGACCGACGGCACCGGCATCCGCGAGTCGTTCGTGTTCGCGGTGCGGCTCGCGCTCGACCGCGTGCGCGAAGAGCAGCGCGCCGGGCTCCTGCCGATGCGCGAGCAGGAAGTCTCGGTCGAGGATCTGCTCGCGGAGCTACGCTCGGTCGATCGCGACGGCCCGCAGCTCGTCGCCGCACCGCAGCCCCCGGCGAGCCCGCTGCCGCGCGCCCCATCGCACGAGCTGCCCACCGGTTGCGTGTGGCCGCCGATCGAAGGTCGCATCGTGCTCCGCGAGGCTGCACGCGCCGACTCGCGCACATGCCCGGATTTCGCGGGCGACTTCGAAGCGGAGCTCGCCCCCGGTTGGCGCGCGCACTCGGCTTCCACCGCCGTGTTCGCGAGCCTCGACGACGCGCGCACGGAGCTGGTCGGCTGGGCGCGCCAGCACGCCGCGGTGCAGCCGTTCCTCTCGCGCCAGCGCTGCATCGCGCTCGCGGAGACCGGCGACGGTCGTTGGCGGCTGTGGCAGGTCGTGCATCGCGAGCCTTCGCTGCGCGATCTGTTGCGCGAAGATGCACTGCCGGCCGATCGCATCGCGCGGCTCATCGATCACAGCACGCGCCTCATCGCCGAGGCTCGCAGCGCACGCGCGGGCGAGTCGCTCGGCCTGCCCTGCACGCTCGACACCATCGGAGTCTCGGAGCTCGGTCGTCCCGTCTACGTCGGCATCGTCGCGGCCACGCAGGCCGGCGCCGACGCGTCCGACGAAGAGATCGCCCACGAGCTCGCCGCGCTGGTGCATCGCCGCCACGGCTCCGCGCGCGACCAGCTGCACGCCGCCCTCCGCTCCGCGCCGCCATCCGAGGTGGGCGCGCCCGGCTCGCAGGTCCGCGAGCGATTGCTCGAGCTGCTCGGATCATGAGCGCTTCGATCGCACCGGTGGACGACGCACGCGAGCTCACCAAGGTCTCGCGCGATGCGTTGCTGCAGCGACTGATCGCGCTCGGCACCACCGCGCACGCGATC
>DASZPU010000078.1:0-4738 GCA_035550195.1 Nannocystaceae bacterium | reverse complement strand
GTGTCGAGGTGACGACCTTCCGTGGGGAAGGGGCCTACACCGACGGGCGACGGCCGAGCGCGGTCACGTTCCATCGCGATCTCGTCGAGGACCTCGCGCGGCGCGACTTCACGGTCAACGCGTTCGCGTGGGATCCGATCGGCGAGGTCTTCAGCGATCCGTTCGATGGGCTCGCCGATCTGAAGGACGGGCTCATCCGTGCAGTCGGTGATCCGGCGCGGCGCTTCGGCGAGGACGGGCTGCGCACGATGAGGGCGGTGCGGCTGTGTGCGACGCGGGATCTGTCGCTCGAGCACGCGACCGCGGCCGCGATCCCGGGGGCGCTCGACGTGCTCGCGAAGGTGAGCCGCGAGCGCGTGCACGTCGAGCTGACCAAGCTGCTCGCCGCGAAGGTGCCGACGCGCGGGCTCGTGCCGATGGCGGCGACGCAGATCTGGCCGCTGGTGCTGCCGATGCTCGCACCGGCGGAGCACGAGGCTGCGCTGCACGCCGTCGATGCGCTGCCCAGGGATGCGGTGCTGCGGCTCGCACGATTGCTGTGGCCGATCGCAGAGGCGGGCGACGACGCGATCGTGCAGGGCTGCCTCGACGGCCTGCGCCACGGCAAGGCCGAGCGCACGCGCTTGTCCGCGTTGCTGGGGCCGGGCACACGCGCGCTCGCGAACGCGAGCGATGCGATCGCCATCCGCCGCGCGTGCGCGACGATCGGCCGCGCATACGTCGAAGACGCGCTCGCGATCCTCGATCCACTGCTCGATCGCCGCGACGCGATCGCAGCGGCATTGTCGGGCGCCGCGCTCGCGCAGAGCGAGCTCGCGATCAAAGGCCGCGACCTCATCGACGAAGGCATCGCACAGCCGGGCAAGCAGCTGGGCGAGCTGCTCGCGCGCCTGTTCGAAGCGACGCTGGTCGACCCGACCACGAACGACCGCGACCGCCTGCTCGCGCTCGCGCGCGGGTTCAGCTCGGGTTGAGCATGTCGCCCTTCACGATCATCGTGAAGCGCTCGCGGGCTTCGACTTCGGCGATCTCGGCGTCGAGCAGCTCGGACTTCGCGGTCGCGATCGCGTCGGCCGGCGCGTTCGCGGCGGTCAGGCGCTCGAGCTTCGTGCGGCGAGCGACCGTCGCGGCCTTCGCGTCGATCCAGCGCTGGCGCTCGAAGCTCACGGTCGTGTCCGCGGTCATGCGGGTGGTTTCCTTCGGCTCCGACCGCGCCTTGCGTGCGTCGCCGAGCGCGGCCGCGCTGCGCCCCACCTGATCGAGCGCGTCACCGATCTGCTTCGCGACATCGGTGGTCGAGGGGATGTCGGCGAAGTACGCGTCACGCTCCGCGCGTGCAGTCTTGCGCGCGTTGGCGACCTCCTGCAGCACCGCGGTCGCGAAGTCCGGATCCGCGGCGCCGTCCTTCACCAACGCGCGTCCGCGCCAGGTCTCCTCGAACGTGTAGAGCGCTTCCTTCAGGTCCGCGCTCGCCTTCGCGAAGCCGGCGAGCTTCGCCTTCTGATCGGCGAGGCTCGCCACGACCTGCAGCACGCCCCACGCGAGCGCGACGAAGATCGCGACCTGGGCCACCGCGACCGGTGCGTCGCTGTCGCTGTCTTCGAGCACGGCCGGCATCGCGGCGCCGACCATCGCCACCGTCGCGAACAGGATCACGCCGAGCAACACGAGCCACTGCCGCGCACGCGCGGCCTGCTTCGCGCGCTCGTACCACGCGATGTTGCCGGGCACGTCCATCGCCCAGCGCACCATCAACGGCGACCCGCGCAGCACGTTCGCGTCCGTGCTCGACACCGCGAGGCGCAGCAGCAGCTTGTCGAGATCGTCGAGCGCTTGCCTGCGCGCGCGCACGCTGCCCGCGTGCGGCTCGTCCTCGAAGCTGTACTTCGTGTCGACGTCGGTCATCAGGTGCCTTCGAGGTGCACGCGTTGGGTGATGCGCGCGTCGAGGATCACGTAGCCGCGCTCGCCTCCGACCAGTCGCACGCGGCTGAGCTCCGCGAGATGGATGCGATCGCCGAAGCGCTCGGCCAGCCACGAGAGTCGCAGCAGCAGCTCGGCCAGCGCGCGCGCGTCCGGGTCGCTGCCGCGGCGCAGCGCCGGCACCGGGATGCGCGAGAGGACGGTTTGCGCGAGCAGGAGCGCATCGACCTCGGTCAGTGGTGCGAGCGCGGTCGCAGGCTCGAGCGGCGAGTCGCCCGTGAGGGCGCGCGCGAACACGGCGTGCCCCTCTTCTGCGAGTCGGATGATGCCCGCGTGCAGATCGAGCCCGTCGCCCACGTGCTCCGCGACGATGATGCCGTCGAGCCGGAACGTGGGCGCGCGCCGCTCGAGGTTGTCGCTGATCGTCGCGTATGCGCGGCGCACCGCCGCCGCGTTCTGCAGATCGAGCTCGACCGCACCGACCTCGGTGCGCCGACGCAGCCCCGGCGACAACGCCTTCAGCACGACGGGGAATCCGATGCGCTCCGCGAAGCCCGACGCCCCGCTCGCCGAGCTCGCCACCGCCTGTCGCGTGACCTGCATACCGAGCCCGCGCAGCACCACCTTGCTCTCGTGATCGGTGAGCTCTTCGGTCGCGTTCGCGAGCACCTCGGTCGTGCGCGCGAGGCCGTCCTCGGCCAGCGGCGCGATCGCGGGCAGCGACGCGCGTGCGAGCTCGCGGTTCGCCGACTCGCGCAACAGCGCTCGCTGGGCGAGAAACGCGGCCGTCGGCGCTTCGATCGGCAGCCGCGGATCGGGCTGGTCCATCCCGACGATCGCACCGAGGACCGGGAGCGCGCGACGAGCCTGGGCCCACAACGCCAGCGTCGACTCCGGCACGGTCGCCTTCGCAGCGCGCCGTGCACCCGCGAGCACGATCGCGATCGCACGTGGCGAGGGAAACAGCGGCCCCGTCCAGCGCTCGAGCGCATGCGCAGCGACCAGCCGATCGAGCTCGGGCGTGCGCGGCTTGTCGAGCGCGGGCGCGGGCACGCCGACCGGCACGAGCACGATGCGACGCTCGCAGCCCGCGGCCCAGCGCGCCCACGACAACGAGAGCTCGTGCGCGTGCACGGTGCCGGCGATCTCGAGCTCTGCGAGCTTGCCGTGTGCGAGCCACGACGGCAGCCACGCGGGCGTCGGTGCGAGCGCGAGCCGCAACGATTCGACACCGAGCGCGCGCACGATGCCGTGCAGATCGCCGCGCGTGTGCGCACACGCGATCACGCGCCCGCTGCCGACCTCGAGGCTCGCGAGCGGTCCGAGCACGTGCGTGCCTTCGATCGCCGGCGCGCTCGCACCCGTGACGACGACGAGCCCGACCGGATGCTCGCGCAGCGCTCGCAACAGCGTCGCGGAGAGCTTCGCCGCGACCACGACGTCGGGCCCGCGCCCGCGTCGCATCGCCTCCAACAGCTCGCGCTCGCTCGTCGTCGCGAGCGCGACGCCGTCGATGGCATCGCCGTCTTCACCGTCGCGCAGGTCGACGACGCGCTTCTTGCCCGAAGCCTTGCTCGACGCGATGCCGAGCAACGCGTCGATCGCTGCGCTCGCGCGCTCGCTCAGCCCAGCGCGCGCCGCCACGGCGGGCTGCCCAACATGCCGAGCACCTTGGGCCACGCACCGGGGAGCACCCAGTCCGCCAGCGCCCAGCTCGGGTCGAAATTCCCGTTTTCTCCCGGCAACAGCACCATGCGGCTGCCGGGCCCACGGCGCGAGAGCAGCTCGGGCAGCGGACCCGCGCCCGCCATGAGCCACAGCCACGAGCCCGACTGCGCGCGCACGACATCGTCGACGCTCGCCGGCTTCGCGCCCGCAGCGGTGAGCTTCGCGCGCAGCTCCGCATCGATCGTCGGCGGCGCGACGTAGCCGACCTCCGGCTGCGCGAGCACCAGCCGCTCGGTGCCCGCGGGCGAGAGCGGCACCTCGGCGTCCTTCACCCACGCGGGCATCGGCACGCGGTCCACATCGCCTTGGTACTCCGCTTCGAGCTGTTCGTCGAAATCGTGCCAAGGCAGCGTGCCCGCGACGATGCCGGACACCGCATCCGGGGCGCCCCAGCTCGGACGACGATCGTCGACCCAGCGCGGCACCATCGGTCCGGTCGGCACGCCCTGCATCGCCGCGATGCCTTCGGCGGTCCACGGCGCGAGCACGTGCACCGGACGCAGCCGCTCCTGCAGCCGTTCGATGCCGCCGGGCCCGCAGAACACCATCGTGTCCGCACCGTAGCGACCCGCACCGCCCACCATCGCGCGATCGAGCTCGCCGGCATCACCGGCACACACCGCGGTCACCGTCGCGCCGCGATCGGATCCCAGGTCTCGTGCGAAGCACAACGCCACCGCGCTCGCCGGGTGGAGCCCCTGTGGCGTGCGCTGCAGGTAGACCAGGATGTGCGCCATCAGCAGCGCCCCTGCCGAACATCCATCGTGCTCGAAAGGAGCTGTGCCATTTCAGCTGAGCCCGTGCTTGCGCTTCACCGCTTCGAGCTGCTTCTGATACTCGATCTCGAAGGTCGACGTGCCCTCTTCGAGGTGCTTGAGGTGGCGTCGCACCTCGCGATCGAGATCGTCGTCGGCCTGCATGTTGCGGCGCAGGATGTCCTTGAGCTTGCGCCGCAGGTCGTCGTCGGGCGCGTAGACCTCTTCGACGAAGCTCGACTGCATGAACATCTCGACGAGCTGGTTGGCGATCCAGTTGACCGACTCGTCGCCGATCGCGAACTCCTCGCGCTCGGCGAGCTGTCGCTTGGT
>DASZPU010000077.1:0-5773 GCA_035550195.1 Nannocystaceae bacterium | reverse complement strand
GAGCGTAGGGGCGGCAGCCCCTGAGAAAAGAATCAGAACCTTACCGTGATCGTGCCGTCGGGGGAGACGGCGACGTCGGTCTTTTTCTTCTTGTCGTCGCGGCCCAGCGCGCGGCGTTGGCGGACGCCGCCGAGCACCTTCAGCGTGATGCCGATCGGCAGGAGGATCCCGCCGATGATGAAGCCCGAGTACGCGAGCTGTCCGCCGACGAGGAACTGGCGGCGACGCTTCGCGTCTTCTTCGGCGGTCGCGAGGTTCACTTGGTTCGGGCCGGTGTTCGACTGATCGAGCACGACCTTGTTCGCCACGCGCGTCAGCAAACCCGCGAGCCCCATCGTGAGCGTGAGGCTGCCGAGCGTGATGAGCGTGATGCCCGATGCGTTCAAGCCGGTCACGACCTGACGCTCGCGCTCGATCCACATCTTGCGACGTTCGGCTTCTTCGCGCGCCTTCAGCTCGCGCTCGACGCGGGCCTCGGCGGTCTCCTCGGCCTTCGCGAGCTGCTCGTTGATGCGCTCGACGAAGCGCATCACCTCGGTGGGGTCGTAGCCCTTCGAGCCGCGCATGCGCTTGTCGTAGTTCTCGAAGTTCTGCTTCGCGCGGCGCAGGTGCTCGGCCTGCGGATCGACATCGAACCACTTCCAGTACGCCTGCCCGAGGTTGAACAGCAGGAGCGGCTCGTTGGCGAGCTCCCACGCCTTCTCGAACTTCTCGATCGCGAGCGGATACTGGCCGAGCTCGTAGTACTTCGAGCCCTCGAGGAACGACGCAGCCGCAGCCGCACGATCGTCGACGGGTGCGTCCGGCTTGGGCTCGTCCACCGGCTCCGACGGCGGCGTCTCGACCGGCGGCTCCGTGGCCTCCGGCGGCGGCGTCTCGGTGGCGGTCTCGTGCGCGGGCTTGTCGTGCGCGGGCTTGTCGTGCTCCTTCTTGTGCGACGGCGCCGCGAACGACGGCATCGGCGCGAGCACCATCGCACCTGCGATCACGAGACTGACGAGATCAGATGCCGCACTCATCGGGCAACGACTCCGCGTTTTCTTGCGCCTTCTCGCACGCCGCTTCGCCCGACGCGCAGCTGCCCATGCTCGACCACAACACCCCGTCGGGTCCGAAGAACGTCTCGAACAGATCGGCCTCGTCGGTGCCCGCGTTCGGCTTGCCCTCCGCGAGGCAGCGATCGAAGTACTCGGTGCACACGTCGGGCTGCACGCAGTAGAAGCAGTCGGCGGGGTCGAGCAGATCCTGGCAGCTCGGCGACTCGCACGTCGCACACTGCACGATCACCGTGACGTTCTCCGGTGCGGACACGACGAAGTCGCCGTCGTTGGTGCCGTTGCCGTCGACGTCGCCACCGCCGTTGTTGCGCGCCACCGCGAACTGCTTGGTCTCGATCGCGTGGCAGAGGTTGGGAATCTGTCCGCACACCTCGCGCGCGACGACGTAACCGAATTGGATGTCGCCTTCACCGAGGCCTTCGAGGCCTTCGATGAAGGTCCACTGCACCTCGTCGGAGCCGGGCCACTGGATGCCGCCACCGACCACGTTGTCGTTCTGCGCGATGAAGCCGAGATCGACGGTGAACGCCGATCCGGGGATGGCGACGACGCGTTGCAGCCGCGAGTTGATCGTCACCGAGTCGTCGATCGCGGGATCGAAGAGCGGCTGCTGCTCCTCGCCACCTTGGAACTTCCCGTTGTTCGGATCGCCGACGACTTTCTTCGGATCACCGCCGCCCGGGTATGGATCGAGCAGCGCGCAACCCCAACCCGCGAGCGCGAGACCGAGCACGACGCCGAGTGGACGCGACACTGCGCGCACTATAGCAGCGTGATCGCAGCCTGTGTCGAGGCCTGACCTCGAGCCCGACGTGGCTTCGCCACGGCGGACAGCGAGCACGATTGCTCGCGCGAGCAAGAGCGCCGGACGGCGCGACCAAACTAACCGGGCGCGACACCGGGCATCGCCCCTTGGAGCGACCACTCCCAGTCGTCGAGCAGCACCAGCGAATCGAAGATGTGCCCACTGGTGTCCCAGATCGCAACACGCAGCTCCATCACCTCGCCGGGCGTCACGTTCCCGCTCATGCGCAGCCAGCCCGTGCCGCCGCCGACCTGGGTCTGCGGCGCCCCGCAGCCGTCGTCGGCCGCGTCGAAGCCGGTGCCCGCGAGCAGCGCGTTGCCCACGCAGCCGTCGTAGCTCGAGGACAGATCGCTCGCGCACCCGACGTCGCCGTTCTCGCACTGCGTGAACAGACCGTCTGCGCTGATCACGAGGTTCACGCCGACCGGCCACGCGGTGTCGTCGTCGTCCTCGTAGATCGCGATGTTCTTGTCGGCGGGGTTGTCCGCGGTGGAGTCGACGAGCGCGACGAAGAAGTCGTTGAACTCGCTGCACGCCCACTCGGGGTACTCGGCCGAGAGGAAGAACATCTTCACGCTGAAGGACTGCGCGTTGGTGGGCACGCGGATGCGCAGCGTGAGCATGATCGGATCGTGCGCGTCGACATCCCAGGGCTCGGGGCAGCCCGCGGGGTTCGGGAACGCGCCACCGTTGGCCGCCAGCCAGTCCGCCGGTGCACCGCTGTTGGTGCCGAGGTTCTCCCCGGCTTGGAATGCCGCGAAGCCGGGGTTCACGTCGGTCGCATCGGCCGCGTGCCCGCTCGACAAGACCGCCATGCGATCGCCCGCTTTGGGATCGATGAGGTTGCCGAAGTCGGCGCGCAGCGATCGTTGCACCGCGAGCGGCGAGCCGGTGCCGTCTGCGTGCGAGAAGCTGGCATCGATCACGCCCCACGTGCGCATCGCGGGATCGACGGGGTCCTCGGTCGTGAAGCTGCACAGCTCGAGTGCGCGCGCGTAGTCGAGGCCGTCGCCGCTCGCCGATGCGAGCCCGGCATCGCAGCCGGGCTCGGCTTCGTCGATGTCGCCGTCGCAGTCGTCGTCGACCTCGTTGCCGCCGACCTCGAATGCGCCCGGGTTCACCAGCGCCGCGCCTTCGCAGCCACCACCGTCGACGTCGCAGCAATCGACCGAGCAGCCGCCGAAGCCGTCGCCGTCGAGATCGGTGTCGTCGACGTTGCCGTCGCAATCGTCGTCGACGCCATCGCTGTCGCAATCGTTGCTGTCGGGAACGACTTCACCTTCGCACCACAGCGCGAACGTCCCGTCGTCGCCACAGGTCTGCACGCCGGCCACACACGCGCCCATGCCCTCGGTGTTCGGCGGGCCCGAGTAGCACGCACGCGTATCGCCGGGCACGCACTCGCCTCCGCAAGTGTGCGTGATCGGATCGCAGTGTGGACCCGCGGGATCGCTCGCACAGTCTTCGTCGGCGCTGCAGCCCGTCGCGGCGGTGCTGCTCTCTTCGCCGCCTTCGCTGCTGCTCGTGTCGAGCACGCCGCTCGTCGTCGTCGCAGCCGACGACGTGTCGCTGCTGCCACCGGTGAAGTCGATGTCGCTCGGCGATGCCGATGGACAACCGGCCAGCACTGCGACGAGCACGAGCGAGGAGCTGCACCGCGAGCCGGGTTGCACGGCCGCACTCCTTAGCACGGGGATCCGCGGCCCACCATCGCGGCGACGCGGCTCTACGTCACGCGTCGGCGAGGCGCACTACTCGCCGAACACGACACCGGGTCGGGCACGCAAGCGGGCTCACGCCGCGACCGTGCTGCAACGCGAGCGCGACGTCGGCGTGGCAGATCGCCCCGTCGAAATCGCGCGATTCGTCGCAGGGCTGCGTTCGGGCTGGCGCTCGCCTGCGCGCGTCACTAGTCTGCGCCCCCATGTGGCGCTCGCCTGGGATTGGGATCGTTCTCGCTGCACTCTCGCTCGCGTCGTGTGGAGACGACGGCACCACTGCGGACGGCGGCTCCGAGGAAAGCAGCAGCAGTGGCACGTCGCCGACCACCACGAACGCGACGACGTCCGCGACGATGACGTCGCCCACCAGCACGGCCGACACCTCGGAGTCGAGCAGCGACACGCTCACCACCACGACATCGCCGGACTCGAGCGGTAGCAGCGACAGCAGCAGCAGCGGCAGCTCGAGCGATTCGGGCTCGAGCTCGAGCAGCGACAGCGGCAGCGACAGCAGCACCGGCGGCGAGATCGACGAGAACACGCGCGGCTCGATCGTCACCGAGTGCGGCGCGCTAGTGCCTCCGATGAGCGGCACGTGCGAGCTCACCAGCTCGGGGCCGAGCGGCACGATCCTGCGCGGCACCGTGCTCGCGCCCGGCGAGGTCTTCCACGGCGGCTCGGTGTTCTTCGACGATGCGGGCATCATCCAGTGCGTCGGCTGCGATTGCAGCGGCGCGAACGGGGCCGATCAGGCGTCGGTGATCACGTGTGCCGACGGCGTGATCTCGCCCGGCCTCATCAATCCGCACGATCACATCACCTACGCCAACAACGCGCCGATCGGCAACGGCGTCGATCGCTACGAAGATCGTCAGGACTGGCGCATCGGCCAGGACGGCCACGAGCCGCTCGACTACAACAGCGGCGCGTCCAACAACGTGGTCGCGGCCGCCGAGCTGCGCTTCGTGATGAGCGGTGCGACCTCGGCCGCGAGCGCGGGTGGACGCATGGGCCTGTTGCGCAACCTCGACTCGTCGGCGCAGCTCGAAGGTCTGCCGATCCAGGCGGCCGACAGCGACACGTTCCCGCTCGACGACGCCAACGGTGTCACCCACGAGATGGGTTGCAACTATGGCGACAGCCCAACGACCACCGAGGACATCGAAGGGCTCGACGGCTACCTGCCGCACATCTCCGAGGGCATCAGCCAGACGTCGCACAACGAGTTCACGTGCACGAGCATGGGCGCGACGGATCTGATCCAGCCGCAGACCGCGGTGATCCACTCGGTCGCGATTCTGCCCGAGGACGCGGAGACGATGCAGAACGACACCACCAAGGTGATCTGGTCGCCGCGCTCGAACATCGTGCTGTACGGCAACACCGCGCCGGCGACGATGCTGAACCAGATGGGCGTCGCGATCGCGCTCGGCACCGACTGGGTGTCGTCGGGCTCGATGAACCTGCAACGCGAGCTGCGCTGCGCGGCCGAGCTCAACACCAACTACTTCGATGCGCACTTCAGCGACGAGCAGCTGTGGCGCATGGTCACCACCAACGCGGCGTTCGCCACGGGCTCGCACAACGCGATCGGCATGCTCAAGCCGGGCTACGTCGCGGACATCGCGGTGTTCGCCGCGAGCGGCTCGATCGATCACCAGGCCATCGTCGATGCCGAGCTCGCCGACACCGTGCTCGTGCTGCGCGGTGGCGAGGTGCTCTACGGCGACGACGCGCTGGTCGCCCTGCCGGAGATCGGCGGTGCGGCGTGCGAGGTGCTCGACGTGTGCGGCACCAGCAAGCGCGCTTGCATCGCGCAGGACATCGGTGGCGGCACCACGCTCACCGGCATCACCAACGCGATCAACGCGTTCTATCCGCTCTTCTTCTGCGACGTGCCGGACAACGAGCCGAGCTGCGTGCCGTTCCGCAACTCGTACCCGGGTGGCATCACCGACGACGACGACGACGGCGACGGCGTCGACGATGCCAGCGACAACTGCCCGCTCGTGTTCAACCCAGTGCGCGACCTCGAAGCAGTGCAGGGCGACGACGACAGCGATGGCGTCGGCGACGTCTGCGACATCTGTCCGCTCGACGGCACCGACAGCTGCGTCGTGCCCGATGCGAACGACTTCGACAACGACTTGCTGGGCAATGGCGAGGATAACTGCCCGTTCGTCGACAAC
>DASZPU010000076.1:0-3987 GCA_035550195.1 Nannocystaceae bacterium | reverse complement strand
TCCAGCTCGGCGTGATCGATGTGGCGACCGACGTACAGCCACGCGAGCACGAGGCAATTCGCGGCGATCACCGCGAGCACCCAGACCAGCGAGAACGGCAGGCCGAGCACGCGCGGCTCGATGCGATTGCCGAAGGTCGTGTACACCGGCGCGACGAGCACGACGGTGGACAAGGCGAAGTAGCCGATCGCCAGTTTGGTCAAGCGGCGTGCTCGCGCAGGAACTTCAGCGTGCGCGCCCAGGCGAGCTGCGAGCACTCGGCGTCGTAGACCTCGGGCCGCGCGTCGTTGAAGAACGCGTGATCGGCCTCGTAGTCGTAGCGGATCACCTGCTTGCCCGCCTTCGCGATGCGATCGACGAGCGCATCGGCGACCTCCTTGCTGACGAAGTCGTCGCGCGTCGCGAAGTGGGCGAGCACCGGCGACGTCAGCCGCTCGGGGTGCAGCTCGACCTTCGGATGCACGCCGTAGAAGTTCACGGTGGGACCGATCTTCGCCGGGTGCTCGCACGCGCCGAGCAACGCGAGCTGACCACCCATGCAGAAGCCGACGGCGGCCGCCTTCTTCGTCGTCACACCGGTCTGCGCGAGCACGTAATCGGCAGCGCCACCGATCTCTCGCGCTGCACGCGGGATGTCGAGACCCATGAGCAGATGACCAGCTTTGTCGGAGCTCTTGGCCGTGTCGCCGTGGAAGAGGTCGGGCGCGAGCGCGATGAAGCCTTCGGCCGCGAAGCGCTCGGTGACGTCCTCGATGTGAGGCACGAGACCCCAGTACTCCTGGAGGACGATCAGCGCCGGTCCGCTGCCACCGTTCGGTGTCGCGAGATAGCCCTGCGCGGTGCCCCCGTTCACGGGAAACTCGATCATCTTGCCCGTCATCGTCGTCTCCTCTGTCGGCGAGCGAGTGTATCCTGCACCGACGTGAAGTACGACCTGGTCGATCGACGCTGCGTGGTGACGGGCGCCAGCACCGGCATCGGCAAGGAGATCGCGCGCAACCTCGCCTACTTCGGTGCAACGGTCGTGCTCGCGAGCCGCGACCGCGACCGTGGCAGCGCAGCGTTGCAGGAGATCGCGAGCGACAGCGGCAACGATCGCATCACGTTCATGCAAGTCGATGTCTCGAGTCGCGCGTCGATCCGCAGCTTCGTCCGCAACCTCACCGCCGGTGGATCACCGGTTCACCTGCTGGTGAACAACGCTGCCGTGATGTCGCCGAAGCGACAGCTCTCGCCCGACGGCATCGAGCTCACGTGGGCGACGAACGTGCTCGGCTACTACGCGATCACGGCGCAGCTCATGCCGACGTTGCAACGCTGTGCACCGGCACGCGCCGTGTTCGTGGCGTCCACGTACGCGCGGGGTCTCGATCTCTCCGACGTGCAGTACGAACGACGGCGCTACACCGGTCTCGCCGCCTACGCGCAGAGCAAGCAGGCCGATCGCATGCTCGCGTGGCGGTTTGCCCAATTGGCCGCCGGCGATGCCGTAGGCGTGCATGCGTGCCATCCGGGCTCGATCGCGAGCGAGTTGTTCCGCGACCAACGTGGTCTGCTCGGTGTGATGCTCGGGCTCGGAAGATCACTGTTCATGAAATCCGTGCGCGAGGGCGCGTTGACGCCCACGTTCGTTGCCGCGGATCCGTCGGTGGGCGATCAGACTGGGCGGTTCTGGATCGATCAGGCACCTGCACCGTGCAAGTTCGCACGCGATGGGGCGGGCATCGTCGCACTGTGGAACAAGTGCGCCGAAATGGCCCAGCTCGACGCGTGAAGCGAGTGTGATCGTCGACGCGCGATCGCTCGCGCGTGGCGTGGGCGCGTTCTGCACAACGCCTCGGACACCATGACATCGATGTCCGTGTAACAGCTCGCGCCATCGCGGCGTATGTTGCTGTCGGGAGCGAGATCCGACCCAGTTGCTGGCACGCCGGATTCTGCGTCGTAGGCTCTCTTCGTGACGATCTGGCGCGCTTCTCAGCCCCGACGAAGCAAGCTCACGCGTGCGCATGCGCCTCGGTGCATCCCGCCACAACCGTCCACGCAAACCGATCCTGAGGGGTTTTTCACGCGTAATCCCGGGGGCCCGACTGGCAACCCGGCTTAGATGGACCAGACTTCAGATCGCAGGTTCCGCCGAGCGCGGCCATACAAGAGGCAGGTGTCATGAGTCTCCGAGCAAACATCGACCATCTCGCAGCGGCCCCGGGCATCGTGGCCGTCACCGTGGCCGACCCGAACGGCGCACTCGAGTTCCGTGGAGAAGAATCCTGGAACCCGATCCTCGCAGCCGCGATGGGTCTCTTGAAGAAGACCGACGAGAGCACGATTCGTCTCGTCATCGGTCAGCACACGGTGGTGCTCCAAGGTGAAGGCGACGAGACCGTCGCTGTCGTGCTGCCCACTGGGCACGCGATCGCGAAGTCGCTTCGTCGCATGATCCGTCGCATGTCGCGGAAAGTTCGCGCTCCGATCGGTCGCCCCGCGGCGGTCCAGACCGGTGCAGGCGTTCCCGACAGCTCGCGACCGAGCTCGTCCTGGGGCTGACGCGCAGCTTGCGCGCGACCCTGCATCCGAACGGGCGACCGGAGCGATCCGGTCGCCCTGAGGGATCCCCCGAGCGCCCACGCGCTCATGCAGAACGTCTCCTCAGTGTCCGCCCGCGAAGTCGTAGAAGCCTGGATTGTGTAGCTCTGGTAGCGCGTCCCGACGGACGAGCAGTGTTCGTACCGCCCAGAGATCGGCGAAGACGCGATAGCGCAGCGCCGTCTGGTCGAGGTAGTCGACGCCTGCTGATCCACCGGTGCCCGTGCGCCGACCGATGACGCGCTCCACCATGCGTGCGTGTCGCTGTCGGAACACGAGGAACGCTTGCTCGAGCGCGACGATGCCGTCGACGACTTCACGTGGCCACGCGAGCAGCGGTAGCTCGCGGTAGCTCTCGATGAACACGATCGCGGCCCGAACGCGGCTGCGATCGCGACGTTCCGATTCGGGCCGATCTTCGGCGAGGAGGAACGCACGCGCAGCGGTGATCTCCTGCTCGTAGCGTGCGGTGAGTCGCTCGCGATCGGCATCGTTCGTCGCCGACGCGACCGCTTCTGCGCGCGCGTTGTGGACCTCACGCGCGTGCGCAGCGAGATAGCCATCGATGAACTCGCGCACCTTCGCATCGTCGGCGGGATCGCCTTGGTGAGAGCCGAGGATCGGCGTGCGTCCGAGCCACGCGTGCAGCGCGTCGGCGATGCTCGGACGATCGGCGAGCCGCGCGAGCACGCGCTCGAGCGCCGGTGACTTGCCACCCCCGGGATCGCGCAGCGCGTCGAGGTACGTGCCCTCCGAGCTGAGCGCGATGCGATCGTGCTCCGGCAAGCCGAGCAGGATCTCGATCTCTCGCAGCTGCGCCGACTGGAAGCCGCTCGCCGGCGTGAGCTTGTCGCGGAACGCGAGATAGTCGCGCGTGGTCATCGTCTCCATGAGCGCGAAGTGCTGGGCGACGTTGTGCATGAGCAGCGCGATGCGTCGCAGGCCGCGAACGACGAGCGCGAGCGACTGCTCGGGCACGGGCGTCTGCGCGAGACAGTTGCGCACCACCACGAGCTCGCGGATGGCGAGCTTGAACCACAGCTCGTCGATCTGATGCACGGTGATGAAGAGCACCTCGTCGTTGGCGAGCTCGCGATCGTCGTCGGCGAGCCCGTGTTGGAGCTCCAACAGACGCTCTACTTCGATGTACTGCCAGTAGGTCGTGGGCGCGCGCGCCATGCGGGTCGCACGACGCTGCCAGCTCGCTCGAGGTGACGCAAGCGCTACTCGGGCGCGAGCCACTCGACGTCGGTGGGGCGAGCGATGCCGGCGGCGTCGAGCTCTGCGAGCGCCAATACGGTGACGTGGGGTGTCGTCGTGGCGAGCAGCTCCGCCAGCAACGGACGCGCGCGTGAGGTCGCCAGCACCGCCAGCGGTCGCGGCGCGACGGCGCTCGCGGTG
>DASZPU010000075.1:0-12924 GCA_035550195.1 Nannocystaceae bacterium | reverse complement strand
CGCGGCCTCAGTACACCGTCACGACGTTCTTGCCGATCTCCGAAGCGGGCAAGCAGCTGCCGGCTTGCTTGTTCGCCGGGTCGGTCACCGGACAGACGTAGCCGGTCGGGCAACGCTTGTCCTTCGAGCACGCCATCGTGCAGCGGCTCTTGCCCGCGACGAGCATGCAGGTATCCGAAGGATCCTTGCACTGCCCGTTGTCGGTGCACTGTCCGCCGAGCTCGACGGTGTCCTTGTCGCAGCTGGCGAGCCCGAGCGTGAAGACGAACGCGACGACGACGTTGCGCATGCGTCGAGAGTACCGCGACTCGAGAGAGCACAGCTCGACATCGATGCATGGTGGACGACGCGGCTTCCCTTCACGCGATCGCGAAGGAAACCGCGAGCGCTTGCGCGCGTGCGCACGCGACGGCGAAGCGTGATGTCATCCGCGCGACCACCGAAGTGATGAGCGCCCGCGCGACGATCTCGCGTCGCGGAGTAGCGCCGTGTTATCCACGCCAACGTGGAAACTCGTACTCTGATCGTAGCTTCGTTGTTGCTGTCGCTCGCGTGTGGAGACGACGGCACTCCTGCAACCAGTTCGGACGAGAGCTCGGGCAGCGAGTCGTCGGGCAACAGCTCGACGATGACGTTGACCACGAGCGAGTCGATGACGTCACCGACCGAGAGCTCGAGCACGGCCGACTCGAGCGGCACCGCCGACTCGAGCGGTTCCGACAGCTCGAGCGGTTCGGACAGCTCGAGCGGCTCCGGCAGTGAGAGCTCGAGCGGCAGCGACAGCTCGAGCAGCTCCGACAGCTCGAGCTCCGACTCCGGCGTGGAGAGCAGCTCCTCCGACTCCGGCATGGAATCTAGCAGCTCCGACTCCGGCACGGACGACAACGACGGCGACGGCATCCTCAACGGCGACGACAACTGCGTGGACGTACCCAACGACGATCAGCTCGACGACGACATGGACGGCGTCGGCAACTGGTGCGACGACGAAGTCATCGACGATGGCACGTATCTGTACGTGCCGTCCGCCACGTTCTACGACCTCGAGGACGTGCACTGCTACACCGACGTGCGCATCTACGGCACGTTGCGCGTGCGGGCGATCGCGAACGGCAACACCGGCGTGCTCGCGTTGCAGGCCGATCGGATCCTCGTCGCACTCGGCGGATCGATCGATGCGACTGCGGCGGGCGAGCTCGGTGGTGCTCCGGGATCCGCAGGGCTCGGTGGACACGGCGGCGATGGTCCGGGTGCCGCGTGTGGCGGTGGCGTCGGCAACTCCGTCGGTCAAGGCGGCTCGGGTGCCGGGTACGGCGGCACCGGTGGATCGCCCGACAATCCTTATATGGTGGGCAACCCGTGTGACGTCTGCGACGACGCCGGGATCGCCCATTGTGCGGGCGCCGTCGGCAACGTGTACGGCACCGACAACGGTTCCGAGATCGCGGTGGGCTCGGGCGGTGGTGCGGCCGGCAACAGCAGCGGCTGCAACGACGCCGGTGGTCGCGGTGGCAACGGTGGTGGATCGATCACGCTCGTCGCGGGCGAGACGGTGACGATCGACGGCGAAGTGACTGCGGCCGGCGAAGAGCCCCCGCAGGACGTCAGCGGCTGCGGCTTTCGTGCAGGCGGCGGCGGCGGATCGGGCGGCGGCATCGTGATCGCAACACCGGAGCTGCTCGGTGCTGCATCGGGATCGATCAGCGCGCGCGGTGGCAACGGCGGTGACTCGCCCGGCGACTCCAACAACACGTGGGGCTGGGGCGGCGGCGGTGGTGGTGGTGGACGCGTCAAGGTCTTCACGCCGTCGTCGACGTTCGCCGGCACGATCGCGACCGATGGTGGCAGCGGCGGAGAAGTTCCGCCGGCGGACGTGGACAGCTACTTCGGCGATCCCGGATCGTCCGGCGTCGCGGGCGGTGCCGACGATGTGCCGCCCGAGCTCGCCATGCTCGTCTGCCCGTAGCGTCGGGCGCGACCGTCCGCTCGCGTCGACGATTCCGCTACGCTCGCGTGCATGAACCCGCCCCGGCTCGCGCATGCGTTCGTGTTCGCCGTCGACGTCGAGCGCATGGTCGCGTTCTATGCGGGCGCGTTCCGCATGCAGCGCGAGCCGAGCTCCGACGCGGGCTTCGTGATCATGCGGGCGGTCGCGGGCGGGGCCGACCTCGCGGTGCACGGCGTGCCGCCGCAGATCGCCGCGCAGATCGAGCTCACCTCACCACCGCGCTGGCGCGACGACACCGCGTACAAGATCTGCTTCGAGACCGACGACCTCGTCGCGCAGCGGCGCGCGATCGTGCAACACGGCGGGCAGGCGCGCGAGCCGTGGTCGTGGGAGGGCACCAGCTTCTGCGAGTGCACCGACCCCGAGGGCAACGTGGTGCAGATCTTCCAGCGCCCGTGAACCGCGCGGGCGCCCGCGTCACAGATCTCCGGGTGCAACCGCCCCGATGCGCCCGCGTCTAGTACCGTGATCGCGGTGTCCCGTCTCGCTTGGCTCGTCGTGCTCGCGCCGCTGGCGTGCTTCTCCGAGGGGGACGTCGAGTCGTCCGACGGAGACTCGACGCAGGGTGACACCACGAACGCGAGCGCGTCCGCGACGACGAGCGCGAGCACGACCTCGTCGAGCGACGAGAGCACCAGCAGCACCACGAGCGCCGACGACGTCACCAGCGCGACGACGACCACCACCAGCACGGCAACTACGTCCAGCGACGAGAGCGAAGACACCGCGACCACCGACACCGGCGACGCCTGCGAAGACGGCTTCGTGCCGCTGCCCGACGATCTCCCGCCCGGATGGGACGGCGTGTTCACGCTCTCGCCACCTTCGATCGGCGAAGGCACGCCGATGTGCCCGACGGGCATGGTCGATCACGACGTCGTGCTCGCGGACATCACCGCACTGCCGTGCACGTGCGATTGCGATCCCGGCTGCTGGGTCTACACCGAGCTCTCGGCCGACTGCACCGATCCCGACGACATCCTCGATCCCGTGCACGACGAAGAATGCACGAGCTCGCCGCTCGCACCGGTGCGCATCGACGTCGATCACGATCTCGCCGAGATCGGTGGTTGCGAAACGCCGATGCCGTCGCCGGTGCTCGACGGCACCGACCATCGCGTCTGCGAGCACACCGACGGCACGCCGTGCGTGCCCGCGCCACCGGAGTTCCTCGCACCGTGCGTGCGCCACGACGGCGACGTGCCCTGCCCCGCGGGACCGTTCAGTCAGAAGGTGCTCACCGCCGAGTCGCTCGACGTCTTCTGCGACCCGTGCGAGAGCTGCCACGAGGCCGCGGTGACTGCATGCGAATCGGCCACTGGGCTGCTCTACCCCGAGCCCGATTGCATGGGCACCGCCGCCGTGGTCACGAACCTGCAGTGCAGCCCCGAGACCGGCGCATCGCTCGTGCTCGACCTCGAGCTCGCATGCCCCACGAGTGGCGCAGCGCCGGGCGCTCCGGTCAGCGAGCGCACCTACTGCTGCGTGCCGTAGGATCCTGCGCATGCCGTTCATCCGCACGACCGCGCCCGACGAGGCGCAGGGCCTGCTGCGCAAGCTCTACGACGCCGCGATGAAACGCGCGGGCAAGGTCTTCGCGGTCATCCGGATCCAGAGCCAGCAACCGCGCGTGCTCGAAGCCTCTACCGAGCTCTACCTGCGTGTGATGCACGGCAAGGACGAGCCGCTCACGCGTGCGCAACGCGAGCTGCTCGCATCGTACGTGTCGATGATCAACGCGTGCGAGTATTGACTGCGCGCGCACGCGGACGACCTCCGTGCCGAGGTCGCACACAGACCCGACGCGCCCGCCCTCGCCGATGCGCTGCTGCGCGGCGAGATTCCCGATCTGCCCGCGCCCGATCGCGCGCTCGTCGACTTCGCGGACAAGCTCACGCGCACGCCCGCGGCCATTCGCGAGCCCGACGTCGCCCGCCTGCGCGATCACGGGTTCGACGACCCCGCGATCGCGCATGCGGTGCAAGTGATCGCGCTCTTCGCCTACTACAACCGCATCGCCGACGGGCTGGGCATCCACACCCACGACGACGCGCCGTAGTCAGGTCGTGCAGACGCCGACCTCGCCGAGGCACTCGTCCGGCGCAGCGCCCTCCTCGTAGATCGCGACGCACTCCTGCCCGGCGAGGCAAGCATCGTCGTCGCCGATCGTGCAGAACGACGAGCAGCAGTAGTTGTCGTCGCAGCCCGGCACCGACGATCCGAGCGCACAGTACGTGCCCGGATCGCAGACGTTGATGAACGCGCAGGCATTACCCGGCGCGCCCGCGCTGCCCGATGCATCGGGCGCGCAGTGGAACGAGTCGGCGACCGGATAGCAGGCTTCGCCGTCCGGACACGACGCGCCATCCAACGGATTGCACACCGGCAAGCACAGCGCGAGCACGTCGTCGTTGCTGAGGACACAGCTCGTGCCCGGGCTGGTGCACGTCGGGGTCGTCACGCTGCACGAGCACATCTCGACGCACGTGCCGGTGTTGGTGCGCGCATCGACGTTCCAGCACATCGCGCCCTGCACACAGTCGTCGATGCCCGAGACGCCGCTGCCCTCGACCGTACACGCCTCGCCGATCTCCGCCGGATCGTCCGCGATCACCGAGCACATCATCGCGTCCCACGAGCTGCCGAAGTCGCTCGCGTAGGGCATGCACTTGTTCCCGTCGGGACAGTCCTGCGCGAAGATGTTGCACTCGCTTCCGGGGTGGAACCCACCTTCACCGGGATTCTCGCACTCGGGCGGCGGCGGCAGCTCGACCATGCAGGCCGCGGGCTCGCCGGTGCTGCTGCCTTCGCTGCTGCTCGCGTCATCGCTGCTGCTCGCGTCATCGCTGCTCGCGTCTCCGCTCGTGCTCGCGTCTGCGCCCGTGCTCGCATCGTTCGCGCTCGTCGTTGCACCGCCCGAAGACGTCTCCGACGCCGACGTGCTCGTATCGTCGTGCTGCGCGACGTCGACATCGCCGCACGCCGATCCGACGAGCGCGCACGTACACACGTACAATCCCAGGATCCAACGATCGCTCCGCATGGCTCTACTTTCCTGCGACGGTGGCTGTGCCGTCGTCTTCCGTGCCATACGTACCGACGCTCGCCGAAATGTTCCGCCGCCGATCGCAGCGTGGCGACGATCACCGCAGCGCTGTGGCATGCTGCGCCGCACGATGCTCGATCACATCTCGATTCTCGTCCGCGATGCGGTGAAGAGCCGCGAGTTCTACAAAGCCGCGCTCGCGCCACTCGGCTACGTCGTCGTCATGGAGCTCACTCGCGAGCAAGTGCCGCAGCTCGGTAGCCCGCACATCGTCGGGCTCGGCGTGAACGGCAAGCCCGACTTCTGGCTCGGTCAGACCGATGGAGACGTCGGCCACAATCACGTCGCGTTCCTGGCCGACTCGCGCGCGATCGTCGATGCGTTCCACGCCGCCGCGCTCGCGGCCGGGGGCAAGGACAACGGCGCCCCGGGTATCCGCGCGATGTACCACCCCAACTACTACGGCGCGTTCGTGCACGACCCCGACGGCCACAACATCGAGGCCGTCGTCCACAAGCCGTGATTCACGGCAGCGTGTGCCCGTTGCACAAGGGCATGCCGGGGATCATGACCATCACGCCGTCGGGGCAGGTCACGTCGCTACCGACGGCCATCGTCGTGTTGATGCCGGTGATCGTCGCGCCCTGGAAGTTCGCGCCGTGGATCGTCGCGCCGCTCAGATTCATGTTGGTCAGGTCCGCATTCCTGAACGATGCGAACGCGACGTCGGCCCCCATCAGGTTCGTGCCGGTCATGAACGCGCCGTCGAGGAATGCGCGACGCAGACGCGCGCCGGTCATGTCGGCGTTGCAGAAGTTCGCGTCGGTCAGATCCGCGTCGGTGAAGTCCGCACCCGCCAAGCTCGCGCCGCTGCAGTCCGCACCCGCGAGCCCGGTGCACGCGCTCGGCGGCCCCGCCTGACAGATGCCCATGTCGAGCGCGCGATCGTTCGAGTACGCGCGCACGCACGTGCCCCCGCCGCACTCGTCGTCGGCATTGCACACCACGCTCGCACCCTCGGCGCACGCGCCCATCGTGCACACCGTGAACGTGCGGTTCACCCCGCTGCCGTCGTTGGTCGCACAGCACAGCTCACCCGTCGCACAGTCCTCGGCGCCGTCGCACAGCACGTCGCGCTCGTCGTTGCCGTTGGTGTTGCACTCCGGCACCTCGAAGCAGTCGCAGCCCAGCTCGCACACGCGATCGATGCACCACACGCCCGCCTCGGGCATGCCGGTGAACGCGAGGCCGGCTCCGCCGTTGGGCATCGGCTCGCACACCATCGGCTCGAAGGTGGTCGAGCTGCTCGACTCCTCGCCACCGGTGGAGCTGGTGGTCTCGTCGCCGCCCCCTTCCCCGCCGCCGCAGCCGATCGCCAGGCAGACCCACACCGTCGCACGCAGTCTCGTCACGCTGCTCCGATCCTTCGTCACCGCATGTACCATGGTGCACGAGCCCGAGCTCCTTCAATGCGGACCGGGAAGATTCTCGATACGCTCGGGTTAGCGGCCCGTCGCCGGAGGTGCGCCCGATGAACGCGTTTTCCCGTAGCTGGAGCCTCACGAAGCTCAGCTTCCGAGTGATCGGACAGGACAAGGAGCTCCTGCTCTTCCCGCTGATCGCCCTCGTGCTGTCGATCGGCTACCTGCTCGCGCTCTTGTGGCCGACGGTCCTGCTCGAGATGCAGCGCGACGGCTCGATCGAGTGGAACGTCGCCGACTACATCATCACGTTCATCGCGTATCTCGGCCTCTCGTTCATCGGCACCTTCTCCAACATGTGCATCGTGTACACCGCGAAGACGCGCTTCGCGGGCGGCAACGCGACCTTCGGCGAGAGCGTCGGCTTCACGCTCAAGCGCATCCACCAAGTGCTCGCGTGGGCGGCCGTCAGCGCGACGGTGGGGATCATCTTCCGCATGATCGACGACGCGGCCAACCGCGCGGGTGCGATCGGCAAGATCGTGGTGATGATCCTGCGCGGCATCCTCGGCATGGTGTGGAGCGCGATCACCCTCTTCGTGATCCCCTCGATGGTCTACCGCGGCACCGGCCCCATCGACGCCATCAAGGATTCGATCCGCGTGCTCAAGAAGACCTGGGGCGAGAGCATCGTGCGCTCGCTCGGCTTCGGGCTCGTGCAGTTCCTCTTCATCATGCTCGGCGTCGTCGCGTTCGGAGCCGCCTTCGCGGGGCTCGGTGCGATGCATGCCGGCGGCGGCCTGTTCATCGGGCTCGTGGTGCTCGCGATGATCTACTTCGTGGGTCTCGCCTTCGTGTTCCTGCTCGCGCACATGATCTTCAACACCGCTTTGTACGCCTACGCCTCCGAAGGCGAGCTCGCACCCGGCTACGATCGCGAGCTGTTGCAGTCGGCCTTCCGCGTGAAGGCGTGAGCGCGCGTTAGATTCTCGGTGGTCGCCCCGTATGGGCGGATGCGACCATCGGGATGCGTTACGCTGAGGCCGCAGGGGCGCTACCCCGGCACGGGACTGCGCGGAGTGAATCCACGATCACGTGTTGCTCGATCCGAGGCGTGTGTCACACCACGGCAGGGGCGAGAAGCGTGAGCGCGCACAACCTGAACGCTTCGCAGCTCGACCTCTGGCTCGTTCGCACCGAGCGGTTGCACGACCCCGGTCTGCTCGCTCGGTATGCCGACCTACTCTCCCCTGCCGAGCACGAGCGCCTCGGTACGCTCCGGGGCGAGCACGCGAAACGTCAGTACTTGATCGCGCGTGCGCTCATCCGCACCACGCTCTCGCGGTATGCTCCCATCGCCCCGGGATGCTGGCAGCTCACCGTCAACGCCCATGGACGACCGGAGGTCGTTCCCGGCCAGAGCCGGCTCGATCTGCGTTTCAACGCGTCACACACCACGGATCTGGTGTGCTGCGCAGTGACGCTCGGTCGTTCGGTCGGTGTCGACGCGGAGCTGCACGAGCTGCATTCGCCGGTGCTCGCGTTGGCGGATCGATTCCTCGCGCCGCGCGAAGCGAACGATGTGGCGGCACGACCGCCCGAGCAACGGCTCGAGCGCTTCTTTCGCTACTGGACACTGCGCGAGTCGTACGTGAAAGCGCTCGGCGTTGGTCTCGCCGACGCGCCCACGGGCGTCTCGTTCACGCTCGGCGAAGGCGACGCCGTCGCGATCGATGGCACCTCGTCGCAACACTGGCGCTGCTGGCAATGGCGCCCCACTGCGATGCACACCGTGTCCGCGAGCGCAGCGTTCGCCCCCAACGAGGACGTGCATGTTCGAGTCCACGACGTCATCCCACTCGGCTGAAGCGCGCGCGCGGAACCCGAGGCTGGCTCATCCGCACGGCATGAGCATCGCGCCCGATCCGATCGACCAGCTCGCTGCCGTGGTCGCGCGGCGCGGGGATCACATCGCGGTCGAGTCGCACGAAGGCGACCTCTCCTACGCGCTGCTCGATCGCCGCGCGAAGCAGCTCGCTCATCGTCTGCGCGAGCTCGGCGTCGGTCGCGATGCTCGCGTGGGCATCTCGTTGCCGCGCGGCGCCACCGAGCTCGTCGCGATGGTCGCGGTGCTCGAGGCCGGCGGCGCATACGTTCCGCTCACGACTTCGCATCCCGTCGAGCGTCTGCGTGCGATCGTGGAGGACGCCGCACCGCAGGTGATCCTCGTTCATCCCGGCTCGCCGCTCACCGACATCGCCGATGCGCAGGTGTTGGTGCTCGACGATCTCGACACGATGCTCGCCGGCATGCCGACGACAACGCTCGGCACACGCTTCGAGCCCTCGCAGCTCGCGTACCTGATGTTCACGTCCGGCTCGACCGGTCGCCCCAAGGGCGTCGAGATCTCGCGCGGCGCGTTCGCGAACTTCCTGCGCTCGATGGCGCACACCCCCGGGCTCCACGAAGACGATCGACTGCTCGCGATCACCACCACGGGCTTCGACATCGCAGGGCTCGAGCTGTTCGGCCCGCTGTGGGTCGGCGCGACGGTGACCATCGCGGACTTCGAGACCGCGCGCGACCCGAGGTTGCTGCGACGTCTGCTCGAGTCGCGCGCGTTCACGGTGATGCAGGCGACGCCGGCGATGTGGCGTCTGCTGCTCGAGTCCGGCTGGGAAGGCGACGGCAAGCTGCGCATGCTGTGCGGCGGCGAAGCGCTGCCGATGACGCTCGCCGAGAAGCTGCTCGTCGCCGGCGGCGAGCTGTGGAACATGTACGGCCCGACGGAGACCACGATCTGGTCGTCGGTGCAGCGCATCGAGCCGGGGCTCGATCGCATCACGATCGGCACGCCGATCGACGACACCCGCTTCTACGTGCTCGACGAGCACGGGCGTCCCACCGACGATGCGGAGGGCGAGATCGGCATCGGCGGACGCGGAGTCGCGCGCGGCTATCGGGGGCTGCCCGAGCTCACCGCGCAGCGCTTCGTCGATCATCCCGCCGGCAGCGATCGCATCTATCGCACCGGCGATCTGGGGCGGCGGCTCGCCGACGGTCGCTTCGAGTGGCTCGGTCGGCTCGATCACCAGGTGAAGATCCGCGGCAACCGTGTCGAGCTCGGCGAGATCGAGACCACGCTGCGCGCGATTGCAGGCGTCGACGAAGCGCTCGTGCTCGCCGATCAGCGCGGCGACGCCGATCCGCGGCTCATCGCGTACTGGTCCGGCGCAGCCCATCGCGATGCGCTCGTCGAAGCCGCGCAGCGCAACCTGCCCGGGTACATGGTGCCGTCGTCGTGGGTGCTGCTCGACGCGTTCCCGCTCAACTCCAACGGCAAGATCGATCGCAAGCTGCTGCCGCGCCCCGAGGCGGTGATCGACACCGCCGCGCCGCATCGCTCGATGAGCGACGCCGAAGCGCGCATCGCCGTGGTGTGGCGCGACGTGCTGGGCATCGCCGACGTGCCGGTCGACGAGGACTTCTTCACGCTCGGCGGCAGCTCGGTGCTCGCGACGCAGGTGATCCTGCGGCTCGAGAAGGAGCTCGGTGTCGAGATCTCGCTGCGCACCTTCTTCGAAGCGCGCACCGTCGAGAAGCTCGCGCTCGCGCTCGGTGACGACGCCGCGAAGGGTGGTCCGGTGGTGCTGTGGCTGCGCCACGGTCCCGCCGATCGCACGCCGCTCTTCTGTCTGTTCGGGCTCAACGTGTACCAAGGGCTCGCGCACGCGCTCGGCGGCAGTCGCAACGTGATCGGCGCGCACGTGCCCTTCCGCTACTGGCCGGGGCGCGAGCCGTTGCCGGCGCTCGAAGAGATCGCGAGCTGCTACGTCGCGCTGCTGCGCGAGCACCAACCCCAGGGTCCCTACGAGCTGCTCGGGCTGTGCTTCGGTGGCATCGTCGCCTACGAGGTCGCGCGTCAGCTCGAAGCCGCGGGCGAAACGGTCACGAGCGTCACCGTGATCGATGCCGTGCTGCCCACCGCGATCCACGTCGACACCGGCAAGCGCGTTCGTGGTGCGCTCGATTCGGTTCGCCGCGCATGGAAGGAGCCCGGTGGGCTCGAGCGTTGGCTGGTGAAGCAGGTGCGCGAGCGCGTGCCGTTGCTCGGTCAGCTACGCGCCACGCGCGAGCCCGTGGATCAGCCCATCGATCTCCCCATCGACGGGCCCGAGGTCGATCAGGAGATCCGGCGCTTCGCAGCCGCGCAGCGCAAGCTCGATGCACGCTTGTTGCTCGTGCGCGCGACCGCAGAGCGTCCGCCGCAGTGGATGGCGATCGACGCCGACTACGGCTGGGGCGGGCGCGCGGCGAAGCTCGACGTGCTCGATCTGCCCGCCGATCACCTCGGTGTGCTCGCGGAGCCCCACGTCAGCGAGCTGGCGCGCGTGCTCGAGCGCGGCGACTGACTCACGGGAACAGATCGATCGTGCGCTCGACTTCGTCGGGATCGATCGTGAAGTCTTCGCCGGCCTGGGTGCCGACCACGAAGCCGAACGGATAGCCGTCGCGATCGGCGATGTGCTTCACCACCGACGAGAAGCGCGTGGGCGGCTCGAGCACGAGGATGCGTGCGCCGGGCGCTGCGAACACGAGGCCGTGGAAGAGATGGCTGCCTTCGACACCGACGATGAGCTGCGCGCCGGCACAAGCGTCGGCGATCGCCGCGAGATCGCCGGCCATCGGATCGATCACCTTCAGGCCGCGCGTGCGCTGGAGCTGATCGGCGAGCTCGCGCTCGCCACGGAGGATGCGTCGAGCACCCGCGCCGCCGCGCAGCAGGAACACACCGGGGTGTGGCGCAGCCGCGGTGGTCGACGCACGCTTCGCGATCGCACGGAAGCGATCGCGCTTGTCGTCGTTCTGCCCGACGTCGTCGAAGATCAGTGCGCGCCGCAGATGGGCGTTGCGTAGCCGCTCGGGCTTCATGCCGAAGCGGACCTCGTAGTCGCGCATGTGCGGGCTGAGCGGGAGATCGGTGGTGACCGGCGGGCCTTCGCGCTCGGCCAGCGGATAGCACGCGCAGTCGTCGATGATCCACGAACCGAACCATCGCGCGCCCTGGGCGGTGCAGTAGATCGCCGCGGTGTCGAGCTCGCGATCGATCTCGAGCTGCGGCCACTTCGTGGTGCGTGGACGCAGGTGCGCGCACGCGTTGCCTTTGTAGAGCACGCCGTCGAGCAGCCACGCGTCTTCGATCAACGCGACGTGCGTGGGCCCGTGGTGTTCTTCCACGCCGGCCTCGAGCTCGTGGCGCGGGTGGTGATCGAAGAACTGCCAGCCGCGGATGCGTTCGATGTGCCCGTCGAGGAAGTACGCGCGCGGGCGTCGGCGCGTGACGCCGGGCGCGAGCTGCCAGGTGCGCGTCGCCGCGTGCTCGATCGATCGCACGCTGCCGGGACGCAGCCCGGAACGCAGCAGGTGCGAGACCTGCAACAAGGCGCGCGACACGGTGCTCATTGCAGTCGCGCCGACGCGCGCGCCCACGATTTCTCGGCGAGATAGCGCGTGGTCGCGCCGTCCAGCTCGTCGCCCTGCGCGACGAAGTCGAGCTCGGTGGGATTGCGACCGGTGAGGATCGCGAAGGTGGTGAACGCGTTGACCGCGGTGCCGAGCGCGTTCTGGTGGAGGTCGCCTTCGGGGTGCTCGGGATCCGCGGTGAGCCACCAATCCGCGCGACCTTCGGGCGGCTCGCGATTGCAGTCGTAGTGTACGAGGCCGGCGGGGATCACCGGGATGCCGAGCTCGTTGCCGATCTCGTCGTAGGATGCGGCGAGATCGTCGATGAACGGGCGGAAGTGGAAGTCCCAGGTCATGAACAACACGGTGCGTCCACCGGCTGCGGTGATCGCCGCGTCGAAGTCGCGCACCGACTGGTGGAACTCGGCTTTGTGATCGACGGGCTCGTACTCGTGGCCTTGCAGCACGAACACGTCCCAGCGCTTCGCGTCGAGCGCATCGCGAACGCGCGCGTGCGCGAGGAACTCGCGCAGCGGTGCATCACCCGGCACGATGTCCCCGCCGACGTCGAGCCGCACCGGTGGCTTCGCGATGTCGCCGAGGCCCGCGACCCACGTGGGCAGCGCGCGCGCTTGCCAGTCGAAGAAGCTGTTGCCGACGAAGAAGATCGCGTCGCCGTCCTGCGCGATCGGTGCATGGCGGCGCGGCGGCGCCGGATCTGCGCATGCCACCCCTGTCATTGTGCCCGCCAAGAGGAGCACGTGACTGCGACGCCGCATCGGGCGACAAACGTAGCATGAGCCGGCGACGTCGCGTGCTCGCGTCGATGACGATCGCGCTCGGCTGCGCCGAGCCTCCGCACGTCGATGCGCGCCCGAGCGAGGTGCGAGTCGCCGAGCCGCCCGCGCCGCCGAAGCAGGAGCCCGCGCAGGTGTCCGAGTCCGGGCCACCCGCGGTGACGTTGCCGGAGGCGCGAGGTGTCGCGC
>DASZPU010000074.1:0-3315 GCA_035550195.1 Nannocystaceae bacterium | reverse complement strand
ATGATCGTCGCGCAACAACGGCGTCGCGGCCACGAGCAGCGGCAGCTCGACGTCCTCGGGCAGCGCACTGGCCTCGGTGCGACCTTGCGCGACGTGCAGCAGCGCGTGCGCGCGCGCGAGCCGGGCCGCATCGGGCACGCTGCCCGCGTCGAGCTCGGCCAGCACCGCCGCAGCGCGCGACGCATCCTCCTGCGCCCAGAAGCGTGCGTCGTTGCGCATCGCAGGATCGATCGCGCCCCACAGCTCGTGCGTGAGCGCCCGCGTCGCGAGCAGCTCACCGCGCATGACCTCGAGCCCGATCGTGTCGGAGGGACGCCCGTCGATCGTCACCTGCAGCGCCGCTTCGGCGCGCGCGAGCGCAGCCGGATCCGCGCTCTGCAGCGCACGCTCGGCGTCTTTGAGCACCGCACCGTCGTCGGGTGCTTGCGCGACGACGGGCGGCGTCGTCGACTCGCCGAACAGCTTGCCACGCACGCTCGGGATGCCGAACACCACCGCACTGCCCGCGAGCACGCCGAGCGCGGCCCACACCGGCCAGCTCTTGCGGCCGCGCGATCGCGGGCGTTCGTCGTCGTCGAAGTCGAACGAGCGCTCGATCTGTCGCGGCGGTGGTGGTGCGACCGGTGGCGCGGGCGGAGGTGGCTCGATCGCCGGCGTGGTCATCGGCGCTCGTGCGGTCTCGACTACCGGCTGACGGATCGGTCGCACGTGCTGCGTGACCGCATCGAGCATCGACGCGGGACGGCTCGAACGATCGTCGGTGATCGTGGTCGGCACGCCGACGCGCGGCGGTGACGTCGGCGCACGCGTCGCGGGGATCGGACGAAAGCCGTGCGCCGGCGAGTCGACCGCGGGCACGCGCTCCGGCACCGCGCGTGCGTTGGTGGGCTCGTCGTCGACGAGCGCGCGCGCGACCGTGCGCTCGTCCTCGGGCACGCTCGCGGCGTCGAGCGATCCGGTGTCGTCGAGGATCGACGGCCGTCCGCTGCTGCGCAGCTCGAGCACCGACGAGCTGATGCCCGCCGCCGCCGCGATCGCGGTGGAGAGCGCAGCCGAAGGCGCGTCGCCGGTGGACTCGGGCACGCCCGGCAATGCGGCCGAGTCCGCGCTGTCGGCCCCTTCGGTGCCGAACGCGGGCGGTGGCCCGAGCACGTCGAGCGCCGAGCGCTCGCTCGGTGCGAGCCCGTCGGCGACGACGAGCTGCGGCAGCCCCGAGAAGCCCTCGAACGCCGCGCTGAACTCGGGCATGTCACCGAGCCGCACGAAGTGTCGACCGGTGCGCGAGACCTTGTCGTCGGGATGCAGACGACCTTCGAGGATCCACGTGCGCAGCGTGGCGAGATCCGGCGCAGTGAACAGCAGATCTTCGAGCGTGCGCACCTGCCACGGCGGCTCTTCGGCCGCGCTCTCGGCTTCGACGCGGAACACCGCACCGCATACGGAGCAGCGCACCGACGCGCCATCCGGTCCGACCTGACGGTCGTCGAGCGCGAACTCGGTCTTGCAACTCGCGCAGCGGACGATCATCTGAGCGCTCGCCGCTCACGGTAACACAGGCGCGCACGCAACGGCGCGCACGCGCACTGTCGCGCCGACTAACCGCCGAAGCGACCGTAGAGCGCGCCGAGCAAGCTCGTGACGATCACCGTGCCGAGCAGCAGGCCGAACAGCTTCATCGGCAGTGGCGTCGCATGAGCGGCCTCCAGCCCCGCTTCCGCGTGGCAGTGGGGACACTCGTGCGGAGGCTCGGCCGACTCGAACGCGGTGTGGCAGGCGCTGCAGCGATACTGCACGGGTCTCGACCTAGCCCCGATCGTGCACCCCGTCAAGCGCCTCGCGGGACGGCCGCGCGCGGCCCTGCCGGAATTCACGCGCCGTTTGCGGACGAGCGAATGAACGGTGGCATATTGGCTTCGTGCGGGTCCTGCTGATCGAAGACGATGTCCGGCTCGCGGAGCACACCGCGGAATACCTGCGCGATCACGATGCCGAGGTGGAGATCGTCCACGACGGCGAGCAAGGTCTCGCGCGCGCCCAAGCCGGCGGGCACGACATCGTGCTGCTCGATCTCATGCTGCCCAAGCTCGACGGCCTGCAGCTCTGCAAGCAGCTGCGCCTCGGCAGCAACGTGCCGGTCATCATGCTCACCGCGCGCGGTGACGAGGTCGATCGCGTCGTCGGGCTCGAGCTCGGCGCCGACGACTACATGCCGAAGCCGTTCAGCCCGCGCGAGCTGCTCGCGCGCATCCGGGCGGTGCTGCGGCGCAACTCCGGCGCCGCCGAGCCGCCGCCGGCGACCTTGCAGATCGGTGCGCTCTCGATCGATCGCGATCGTCACGTCGCGAGCTTCGCGAACGCGGTGCTCGAGCTCACCGCGTTCCAGTTCGATCTGCTGTGGGTGCTGGCGCGCGCGGCCGGTCGCGTGCTCGCGCGCGAGCACATCTACAACGAGGTGAGGCAGCTGCGCGGTGATCCACCCGCCGACTTCGATCCCAGCGTCGATCGATCCGTCGACGTGCACCTCAGCAAGATCCGCGCGGCGCTCGCGGCCGCGGCCCCCGAAGGTGCGCACGTGATCCGCACGATCCGCGGCGTCGGTTACGTGCTCGGGGACGAGACCGGATGAGCACCGCCCCGCAGCGACCGGCGCGGCGCTCGAGCCTGTTCCGTCGCATCTGGGGCACCTTCGTGGTCACCGTGTTGGTCGCCGCAGTGGCGGTCGGCACCGGCGCGTGGCTGCTCGCGCGCGCGATGAGCAACGACTGGGTCACCGAGACGATGGAGCGCCTCGGCGAAGAGCACGATCAGCTGGTCGACGTGCTCGACGATGCCCCCGCGCTCGCGCAACGGCTCGAAGCGCTGGGCAGCGAGCTCGGCACGCACGTCAGCGTCTACGACATCGACGGCGTGCGGATCGCGGGCGACGGTCCCAGCGATCTACCCAAGCGTGTGCATCGTCGCGAGCGCGAGCTCATGCGCGGGCGGCCGGTCGTGCAGCAGCGCACCCGCGGTCTCGATCGCCCGATCGTGCTCTTCCCGCTCACCGATCCCGACGACGACGAGCTGCTCGCGGTCGTGCACGTGGTCGGTCGTCCGCCGCCGCGGCTGCAGGTCGCGATCCCGATGGCGATCTCGCTGCTCGCCGCGCTCGCGCTCGGGGCTGCGAAGCTCTCGCGCTCGCTCACCACGCGGCTGGCCAACCTCGAGACCAGCGTCGGACGCATCGCGAAGGGCGAGCTCGATCATCGCGTCGCATTGCCCGCCACGCCGGCCGACGAGCTCGACGAGCTCGGCGATGCGGTCAACGAGATGGCG
>DASZPU010000073.1:0-8032 GCA_035550195.1 Nannocystaceae bacterium | reverse complement strand
AGAAGTCGGCGTCGGCGTCGAGGCTGTGATCGCCGAAGACGTACATGTCCACGTTCTGCGGCAGGAAGTTCGCCGCAGCGGTGGTGCCGTTGTCCTCGGTCTCCGTGCCTTGGTTCGACGGGAACGACACCTCGAGGACGTAGCCCGCGAGCGTCGCGTTGTCGCCGCTCTCGTTCACGTCGACGTAGTACGTGCCGGCCGGGATCGGGTAGGTGATCGAGGCGCAGGCCGAGATACCGCTCGCGGTATCGGTGAGGATCTGCGCGCCCGCAGCGTCGCGCAGCGTCATCGTGGTGGTGATGTTGCAGCGACCGAGCGTGCTGAACGTCTCGAGTCGCACCACGGTGTCGGCCGCCACGTCGAGGCGATACAGGTCGTGATCGGCAACCGCCGCGATCGCACCGCTGATGCGCGTGTGCGCGGTCGCGCTGCTGATCGCGATGCCGGTGGCATCCGCCTGTGCGGTGGTGCCGTTGGGCTCGATCTCCGAGATCAACCCTTCGACCGCGCAGGTCGCACTGCAACCGTCACCCGCGCTGAGGTTGCGGTCGTCGCAGGACTCGCCGACCTCGAGCACACCGTTGCCGCAGCCGACCGGGCGCAGCCCGATCTGCACGAAGTACGACGCGATCGCTGCGTTGTCGCCGAACTCGATCACGTGCACGTAGACCGTCTGACCGGGCGTGAGCGTGAACGAAGCGATGAACGAGCACAGCCCGACGCCCGCGTCGTCGTCGCTGATCAGCGAGACGCCGCCGGCATCGCGCACGTCGACGAACGTGTCGATGGTGGCGCAGGTGCCCACGCCGCCCGCACCGAAGATCTCGACCGAGAGCTGCTGGTTCACCAGCGAGGAGTTGGTCACCGCGAAGACATCGTCGTCGCCCGCGACCGGCATCGCCGCGCTGATGAGCACGTCGTCGTTGAACGGACCGTTCGCGTTCGCGGCGCTGAAGTCGTTCGTGGCGGTCGCCGTGGCACCGTCGTCGTTGGGCTCGATCTCGGTGAACGACGGGAAGCACTGCGTGCTGTCGAAGCCGCAGCTGGCGTTGCAGTAGAGGAAGCCGCCGGCGAAGCCCGCGGTCGCACACGTCGCGCCGCCCAGGTTGAAGCCCTCGCAGGTCTCGGTGCCTTCGATGACGAAGTCACCGCAGTCGGTGCACGCGCTGGTGTCGAACGCGCTGCAGTTGCCCTGGCACGAGAGCGTGCCCGCGTCGAAGCCCTGCGTCGCGCAGCTCTGGCCGGCGAGGTCGGTGCCGTCGCACACCTCGGCGCCTTCGACGTCGTTGTTGCCACACGAGAAGCTGACGCAGCCGCTCGAATCGTAGCCGCTGCAATCCCCCGCGCAGGCGAGCGTGCCGGCGTCGAAGCCCTGCGACACGCAGGTCTCGCCGGCGAGGTCGGTGCCATCGCACACCTCGGTGCCTTCGATGTCGTCGTTGCCGCACGCGAACGCGATGCAGCCGCTGGTGTCGAACGCACAACCGCCAGTGCATGCGAGCGTGCCGGCATCGAAGCCGAGCGACGTGCAGGTCTGACCGTTGAGGTTCGCACCGTCGCACGCCTCGGTGCCTTCGACGGCTGCGTTGCCGCAGACGAAGGTGACGCACTGCGTGGTGTCGAAGTCGCTGCAGTTGCCGAGGCAGCCGAGCGTGCCGGAGTCGAAGCCCTGCGACTCGCAGTCCTCGCCGCCGAGGTCGCTGCCGTCACATGCCTCGGTGCCTTCGATCGTGTCGTTGCCGCACGCGAAGTTGATGCACGCCGAGGTGTCGTACGCGCTGCAGCCCGCGTTGCACGCGAGCGTGCCGGCGTCGAAGCCCTGCGAGAAGCAGGTCTCGCCATTGAGCGCCGCGCCGTCGCAGACTTCCATGCCCTCGATCATCGCGTTGCCGCACATGAACGAGACGCAGCCGGTCGTGTCGAGCGTGCAGTCGTCCTGGCACGCGAGCGTGCCGGCATCGAAGCCCGCCGACTGGCAATCCTGACCGCCGAGGTCGTTGCCGTCGCAAGCTTCGGTGCCCTCGACGAAGTTGTTGCCGCACGAGAAGGTGATGCACGCGCTGGTGTCGTAGCCGCTGCAGTCGTCGGCGCAGCCGAGCGTGCCGCCGTCGAAGTTCTGCGAGATGCAGGTCTCGCCGCCGAGCGCGGTGCCGTCGCACACCTCGGTGCCTTCGATCGCATCGTTGCCGCACGAGAACGTCACGCACTGCGTGGTGTCGTAGTCGCTGCAATCGTCGGCACACGCGAGCGTGCCGCCGTCGAAGCCTTCCATGACGCAGTCGGAGCCCGACAGGTCGGTGCCGTCGCAGACTTCGCTGCCCTCGACCGTGTCGTTGCCGCAGTTCATGCCGCCGCCGGACGAGCTGGACTCCGACGAGCTCGACTCGCCCTCGCTCGACGAGCTGTCGACCGACGTCGGCCCTTCCGACGAAGTGTCGGTGGTGGTGATGCCGGTGCTCGAGCTGTCGGCGGTCTCGGTCGTGGTGTTGGTGACCGTCGACGTCGTCAGCGTCTCGCTGCCTTCACTGCTCGACGACGATGAATCGTCGGGCGTGACGGCACCATCGTCCGCACACGCGGACGAGAACATTGCGAACGCAACACCAACACGAGCTAGCAGAAGCCGAGGCATCCGCGGATGCTAACGGCACGAACGTGCCGCTGTCACCCGTGGGTGCGACGCGTTGGCGCACACGTCCGCGAAACCATCCCAGCGCGGGAGCCTACGAAGAACTGCGGATCGCGGCGCAGCGCGGTCGGAACGGCGAAACGCGAGTGGAACCAGGACCGCCGCCACTGCGATCCCGACACCCGCGATCACTGCACCGGCGATTCCGATCGCATTGCCGCGTCCGATGCCGCGGCGCGCCGCATCGCGAGCCTCGGGGTCGACCTCGAACGTGTGTACGGCCTGGCTGGCGCTGCCGAAGCCGCCCGCGAGGATCGCGAGCCCGAGCACGCCGACACCCGCCGAGACGCCGCCACCGATGAGCATGCCGCGACGTGGGATCTCGGGCTCGCGCGTGGTCGGACGCGGTGGTGGAGGCTCGCGCGCAGCCTCGTGCTGCTGCGCCGCGCGCTTGCGTTCCTCCGCCGCAGCCTGCTCCTCCGCCAGCCGTTTCTGTTCGGCCGCGTCGCGTTGCTCCGCTTCGATCGTCGCGATGCGCTGATCGAGATCCGCGAGCGCCGTCTCGCTGCGCGAGCGCAGCTCGGCGTCGTCAGGTCCGAAATCGCTCATCCCGTTCTTCAACAGCTCGCGCGCGACATATAGATGTTGCGCGTCGTGATCGACGCGCTCGGCCCCGACGTGGGCTTCGTGCAAGGCCCAACGCACGCGCAGCCGCAGCATGCGAGCGTCGGGATCGGTGGCGATCTCCTCGTACACGCGTGTGAGCAGCGTGATCGCACCGGCATAGTCGCTGGTCGCGAGCTTCGCGTTCGCTTCGCGCCACATCGCACCGACGTCGCTCTTCGGGTCTTCGGCCGCGGGAGCCGAGCGCGCGGATGCTGGTGTCGCGACCAAGCCGGGCAAGATCGCGATCGCGAGGACGAAACGGTGTGCACGGCCCTGCGCACGGCCGGCGCCCGCAGCGGGTTTCCACGGAACGTCCACGTCGTCGCGCATCATCATAGGCGTCGGTGGTGCGCGCCCGCAACCGTCGCGTGGCTGGCATAGTCGAGTGGGCGTGTCACCGACGCACGAGACCGGGCCGAGCCCGCGCAGCAGCAATCCGCTGGAGCGCTCGGGCACCGCCGTCGACGAAACGCTCGACAAGGAGCTCGAGCGCCCGACCTTGCCCGCGGGCACCGTGCTCGCCGGTCGCTACAAGATCGAGCAGCTGATCGGCGAAGGCGGCATGGGCGACGTGTATCTCGCCCAGCACCTGACGATCGACAAGTCGGTCGCGGTGAAGGTGCTCGCGCCCGAACAAGTCCGTCGCCCCCGCATCGTGCATCGCTTCCTGCAGGAAGCGCGCGCGGCCTCGAAGATCCGCCACGACAACGTCGTCGACATCACCGACTTCGGCGACAGCGACGGCCTCGTGTTCTTCGTGATGGAGTACCTCGACGGCGAGGATCTCTCGCATCTGCTCAAACGCGAGGAACGACTGCCGTGGTCGCGTGCGCGTGGCATCGTGCTGCAGCTGCTCGACGCGCTCGCGGCTGCCCATCGCGCGGGCATCGTGCATCGCGACATCAAGCCGCACAACTGCGTGTTCGCGACGCGTGAAGGTCGTACCGATTTCCTGAAGGTGATCGACTTCGGCATCGCGAAGCTGCGCAACGACGGCTCGGGCGAGCAGCTCACGCGCACCGGAGCGATCGTCGGCACCGCCGAGTACATGTCGCCCGAGCAGGGCTCGGGCGCAGAGATCGACGGGCGCAGCGATCTCTACTCGGTGGGCGTCATCCTCTACCGCATGCTGACCGGCAAGGTGCCGTTCTCCGGCAGCAACCCGATGGGGATCCTCTACCAACACATCCACGCCGTGCTGCAGCCCGCGTCGCAGGCGTGTCCCGATGCGAAGATCGGGCCCGAGCTCGATGCGTTGTGCGCCAAGGCGCTCGCGAAGGATCGCGAGCAACGCTTCGCGGATGCCGAAGCCTTCGCGGTGGCGGTGCGGGCGATCGACGAGAGCGGCGGTCGAGTCGGAGTCGCGAAGCCGCGCTCGTCGCGGGGCTTGTGGATCGGTGCCGCGGCGATCGCCGCGATCGCGACGGTGGCCGTGCTCGTGTGGCCGAGCGACACGAAGGAAGAACCGACGACGGTTGCGGCCGCGACGACTTCCCCGACGGATGCGAAGGCCGAACCGCCTGCGAAGGTCGAGCCGCCGGCGCAGGTCGAAGCGAAGATCGAGAGCGCTGCGAAGGTCGAGCCGCCGCCGCCGGAACCCGCGGTGGAAGCGAGCGCGCCCGCGGAAGCGACACCGGCGACGGATGCTCTGCCGGCGCAGCGCAGCGGCAAGGCGCTGAAGGCCGCGCTGCGCAAGGTCGAAGGCAAGGTCGCGGCGTGCGGCAAGCAAGCCGGGCTCTTTCCCGGCGAGTCGGTGACCGTCGCGATCACCATCGCGCCGTCGGGCAAGGTCTCCGCGGAGGTGAAGGGCGCGTTCAGCAGCTCGGGCGCGCGCTGCATCGCGAAGGCGATCCGCTCCGCGAAGTACCAGCCCGCCGCGCGCGAGCAGAGCTTCGATCACGTCTTCACGATGTGATCGCACGCCGTCGTCGCAACGCGACGAGCACGACACCCAAGAGCGCGCTGGTCGATCCGCCGTGCGTGCAGCCGCACCCGCTCGCGTCGTCGTCGTCGTCGGACATCGCCGCACCAGAGCCCGAGCTCTCGTCGTCGCTCGCGGCTCCGCTCGAGCCCTCGCTGCCCGACGCGCTGCCGCTTCCGCCTCCGCTCGCGCTCGCGCTTCCGCTCGCGCCGCCGCTGTCGTCCGCGCTCGACGTCGTGCCGTCGTCACCACCGGTGTCCTCGCTTCCCGGCGGTGGCGCAGCGCCGGGATCCGCGATCGGTGCGCGCGAGATCACCAGCTCGTCGAACCACGTGTACGCGACCGGATGCGATTGCGCGGCATCCTTCCCGGTGTTGTACGGCAGGAGCCAGACCTTGCCGTACTTCGAGTCGGGGTTGTCGTTCACGAGATCGTAGCCGGTCTGACACGACGGCAAGCTCGCCTGCATCCCCTGACACTCCGGATCCTTCGGCGAGAAATCGATCGCGAGCTGCGAGGTCTCGCCTTCGCGCCCGACCCACAGCTGCACCGTGCTGTCGTGGTGGTACACGCCATCGTTTCGGTACCAAGTGCCGATCGCGACATGCACCTGGAACGTCATCCACTCGTCGGGCGCATAGCCGATGCACGGCGGCACATAACCATCGCCGGCGTTGCCGAGCGAGTACAGACAACCGGGATCGCGCACGCCGTTCTGCAACAGGAAGTCGTAGGGCGGCACCGGCTCCTCGAGCCCTTCGTACTGCCCGTCTTTCACACCGCAGCTGTGATACATGCTGGGGAATCCGCGGTGGTAGCCATTGACGGTCACGACCTCGAGCGTCGTGCACGAGTAGTTGGTGACATCCGGTCGATCGCCTTCGCCGATGATCACCTGCTTCCAACCGCCGCCACCTTCGTACGCGGTGGTCAGGAACTCCGGCGAGAAGCGCTGTCGCCACTGCACGTAGAACTCCTCGCCCTCGCCGAACTGTACCGAGAGGTCGTCGGAGAAGTTCTGCCAGAAGCTGCCCGAGGTATCGGCGCCGGTGTTCGACGGGATCTCGAAGCGCAGCGAGCCGTCACCCGACGCGCGCTCGGTGGTGTCGACGGTGCCGCGCTTCACCGCTTCGCCCGACGGCGGGAACACGAACGGATCCACTTCCGCGGCCTCGTCGAACGCCACGCACTTCACCACGTTGGGATCGGCACAGCGCGCCGCGAAGTCGTCCTCGGCGGGTCCGGCCGCGCTCGTACGAGGGATCGCGAAGAGCACGAGCAACGTGACGATCGAGCGACGCATGGCCCCGCTCGATCCAAGCGGCGTGCCAGCGGACTTCTTCGCACGCGCGTGCGCGACGACGTCGACGACGGGGGCTACAGGCCGCGACGGCGGCGGCTGGACCCTGCCAACGCGAGCACGATCAGCAACGCACCGCCGAGCTCGCGCTGCGGATCGCTGTTGCACTGACAACCGCTGGGCTCGATGTGCCCGGTCGGCATCGTGCCGCCGTCTTGGCCTGCGCTCGCGTTGCCGCCATCGTCGTCGCCACCACCATCGTCGCCACCGCCGTCGTCGCTGCCGGCTTCGTCGCTGCCGGCGGCATCGTCGGCGGAGTCGCCACCACCATCGTCGCTGCCATCACCGCTGTCGCTCGCGCCATCGTCGGTGCCACCACCATCGTCGTCGCCGGGCATCCATTCGCCTTCGGCGCGCCGCGAGTTCGCGGTGAAGAATTCCGCGAGGTACGACGCGAAGTCGAGCCCGTTGCCCGCGACGTACGACAGCGGCGGTCCGGCCATGCCGTTGCCCGCGGGCCACGCGTGCCCACCACCGGTGCTCGAGATCATCGTCGCGATGCGACCACCATCGCCGTCTTCGTACTCGGTGCCCGAGCCCGCCGGTGCGGTGCCGGGCAAGCTCGCCATGTCGAACGCCGTGGTCTGCATGCCGCCGCCATAGACGATGGCGAACATGTCGGCGCTCACCTGCGCGTAGCCTTGTGCGACCGTGGCATCGCTCGTGTCGGTGAACGTGATGGCGAGCTGCGTCGCGAAGTCGGCCGCGTTGCCGCCCGCGAGCGCCTGACATGCGGTGGCGGCTTGCTGTGCGGTGGTGCCGACCTGAGCGATCTGCGACACGCTCGTGCCGACCGACGGCCCCGCGGCTGCAGCGACGCCCGCGTACAGATCGGGCGCGAGACAGCCGAGCACGAGCGCCTGTCCGCCACCGGCGGAGAAGCCCGCGAGATAGATCTGCGCCGGATCGATCGTGAGCGCACCATCGTCGCGCAGCGTCTCGGTCATCTCGATGAGCGGACCGTCGTGTCTCGTCGCGCGCGTGTGATTCGCACCGTAGTAGTCCCAGCAACCCGCGATCACGCCGCCGTTGGGCACGAGCGGCAGCGCGATCACCATGCCGTACTCGTCGGCGGCGGACTCGAGCCCCGCGTAGTCGCGCAGCTGCACCGCAGTCTGCGTGCAGCCGTGCAGCCCGATCATGAGGCTGTGTCCCGTGCCGATCGGGCTCGTGCTCGTCGGCGTGTAGAGCTCGACCGACATGCCCGCGATCTGCCGGGTTTCCCACGCGGCGTGTGCAAGGGTCGGGACGGCGAGCGCGGACACGAACGAGCACACGGCGAGCTTGCGCATGGACGATCCTTCTATAGCGGTGGGTACGCGACGAGCTGCTGGTGGCCGCCCGCGACGCGCACGTTGGCGAGCGGCGTGGTGGAACCGACGACGAAGAGACGGTCGTGCGTGCATCATCGAGGTGCGGTGCGAGACAGATTTCACTGCGCGCACTCCTGATTTCG
>DASZPU010000072.1:0-2049 GCA_035550195.1 Nannocystaceae bacterium | reverse complement strand
CGATCACGCTCGGCCACGTCGACATCGTCGAACGCGGCGCGCGTCTGTTCGCCGAGGTGATCGTCGCGGTCGGTCGTCATCCCACGAAGACCGGCTTCTTCGACGTCGACACCCGCTGCAAGCTGATCGAAAAGAGCCTCGCGCACGTGCCCAACGTCACCGTCGCGAGCTTCAGCGGGCTCGTCGTCGAGTTCTGTCGCGCACGTGGTGCACGCGTGATCGTCCGCGGCTTGCGAGCCACCGGCGACTTCGAGCCGGAGTTCCAGCTGGGCCTCGCGAACCGTGATCTCGCGCCGGAGATCGAGACCGTCTTCCTCATTCCGCCGGCGTCGCACATCCACGTGTCGAGCTCGCTGGTGCGCGAGATCGCGGGGCTCGGCGGCGCCTTCGAGCGCTACGTGTCGCCCGCGGTGGCCGAGGCGATGCATGCCCGCGTGCGCCGGAGTGGTGCGTGAGCAACGACGAAGAGACCGCGCTGCAGAAGCCCGAAGCCGCGACGCCTGCAGGCTGGCGCGGCGACGATCACAAGCTGCAGATGGAATCCGCCGCCGAAGCCGGGCTGCCGGTCGACGAAGCCGCGGTCGATCTCTACACGAAGGGTTTCTCCGCCGGCATCACCGTCGACGACCCCGCCGATCGAGCGATCGTCGCGCGCGGTCGCACGGTGCTCGACGAGAAAGAGCTGCGACGATCGCTCAAGCCCGCGCTGCGCTTCCTCGGGATCGCGCCCGAGCTCGTCGATGTCGCGGTGCTCGATGGTCGCTTCGTGGTGCGCATCCACAAGAAGGCCACCGAGGGCAGCAAGCCGCTCTACGAGGCCGGCAAGCTGACGCTGCAGTTGTGGATCGGCTTCGGTCTGCTCGGGCTCGCGGCGATGCGCTTCATGCCGGAGTTCGTCACCGCGATCCTGTGGGGCGTGGGCTTGATGCTCGGCGGTTGGCAGCTGCGACGCGGCATGGCCAGCGGTCGCGCGATGCTGGCCGCACGCATGGCGATCGCGCTGGCGCTGATGGCCCAGCAAGAGCAGCTCGTGCTGCCCCCCGAGGGCGGCACCACGTGAGCGTCGACCCGGGTTTGTGCGCACGCTGCCGACACGCGCATGCGGTCACGAGCGGACGCGGCTCCACGTTCTGGCGCTGCAAGGTGCACGACGTCGAGGCGAGCTGGCCCAAGTACCCGCGCTTGCCCGTGCTGAAGTGCGCGCGCTTCGAGATCCTCTAGGAACATCGCACGGCTCGCCATCGTCGGTGCCTTCGGCGATGCTCGCGAGCGTGAAGCGTCCGTTGCTCGGCGTGCTGTCGCTCGCGGCGTGCTCGTTCAGCGCCAGCGTGTCGCTCGCGCCCGCGGTGCGCATGGATCGTTGGGACGTGCAGTCGATCGCGCTGGGCCTGCGCAGCGAGCAGGCGTCGATCTGTCCGCGCGAGCCCGTGCAGCTCGCGGTGTTCGCGGAAGCGGATCACGTCAAGCGCGACAAGCACAAGCGGCTCGAGACCTGGCAAGGCAAGCGCGGTGCGATCGGACGCATGAGCTTCACGGAGTTCGTGTTCTCGATCGCGGGCGGTGATCTCGATCCGAGCACGGGATGGTTCACGCCGAAGCCCGACATGCTCGCGACCGCGACGACGGGCTTCACGTTCGAGGCCCGCTACAAGCGCGAGCCCGACGTCGCGCCCGCGCGCATCCGCGTCGCACCGCGCTACGACTGCGTGCAGTGGATCGGTGGCAGCGGTGCGAGCGGTGCGAGCGGTGCGTGGGGCACCGCGGGCAACGGCGGCAGCTCCGGTGACACGGGCGACGACGACAGCGGTGGTGGCTCGGGCGGCAACGGTGGCGACGGCGGCAACGGTCAGCCGGGCGGCGACGGTGGCCTGGGGCCCAGCCTGCGCGCGCACGCGATGCTCGTGCGCACGCCGTTCCATCGTCACCTCGTGCTCGCCGCGATCGACGGTGATGCACGCGACCTCGTGCTCTTCGATCCGTCGCGCGGCCTGGAGATCGTCGCGCGCGGTGGTGCGGGCGGCGAAGGTGGTGGTGGGGGAATGGGTGGCG
>DASZPU010000071.1:0-3171 GCA_035550195.1 Nannocystaceae bacterium | reverse complement strand
GCCGGCATGGCACAGGCGCGGCTCGACGTCGTCGAAGGCAACGTGCTCTACCGCATGGCCCACCTCGAAGCCGCGCGCACGGCCTACGAGCGCGCGATCGCCATCGTCGAGGAGGTGCGCGGCGCCGACGATCCGTTGCTGTCGACCTACCTCGGCAACCTCGGCAACGTGCACTACCTCGCGCATCGCCGCGAGCTCGCGCTCGAGACCTTCGAGCGCGCGGCGAAGCTGGCCGAGGGCGCGTACGGGCCCGAGCATCCCAACACTGCGACCATCTACTTCGGGCTCTCCAACGTGCTCACCGATCTCGGTCGGCACGACGAGGCCGAGCAACGCCTCGAGCAAGCGCGCGACATCTTGCGCGAGAGCTACGGCGACGATCATCCCTTCACCATCGGAGCGATGTGCAACCTAGGGGTCGTCGAGCAGAATCGCGGCCGACATGCGCGCGCGCTGCAGTACTTCACCGACTGCCGCGACCGTCGCGCGAAGACGATCGGCACCGATCACCCCGACTACGCGCTCGCGTTGCTGAACATCGGGCGTGCGCTCCGCGAGCTCGGTCGGCTCGACGAGGCACGCCCACAGCTCGATGCTGCATGGGCGCTGCGACGACGTGTGCTCGGCCCCGATCACCTCGACACGATCAGTGCCGTGGTCGAGCTCGGCCAGCTCGCGCGGCTCACCGGCGATCGTCGCGGTGCGCTCGATCGCTTCGCGGAAGCGATCGCGGCGTTCGAGCGCACCGGTGGCGATCCGCTCGGGCTCGCGTCCGCGCGCTTCGGCTACGCGCAAGCGAGCGTCGAGGAGTCGGGCCCGAATGCACGTGCGCTCGAGCTCGCCGAGCAGGCCCGCGCCGCGTATGCAGCCGATCGCAGCTCCGACGGCGCAGCGCTCCGCGAGGTCGAGCACTGGCTCTCCGCGCAGCGTCGTCCATGAGCCCCGATCGCTGATCGCGGGTCTCGGCACAAGGGCGCACATGGTGCGCGCGATCTCGCGAAGAAAAGCACAGTGCGTCCGAAAACTCCGCGCACGTGGTGTCTCAAGTGCGGGGCGGAACTTCCATGCAGCCAGAGACCAACGAAGCCGTCGACCTCACCGAGCTGGCCGAGCTGCTCGAGGACGAGGACGACGAAGACGAGTCGAACGCCGACTAGAGCGTCGGCAGGCCGCGAGATCGGCCGCGCGGGAAGGCGCGGTCGATCGCGTCGACGTCTTCGGGTGTGAGCGCGAGATCTGCCGCGGCCACGTTCGCGCGCACGTGCTCGGCTCGCGTCGCCTTCGGGATCGCGAGCACGTCGGGCTCGCGCACGAGCCACGCGAGCGCGATCTGTTGCGGCGTGGCGTCGTAGCGCGCCGCGATTTCGGCCAGCACCTTGCCGCCCGCCGAGCCCGGCCGCACGAACGCGCCGCTGCCCAGGGGGCTGTAGGCCACCGTGGCGATGCCGCGGGCGCGACACCACGGCAGCACGCGGTGCTCGATCGCCCGCTGCTCGAGGTGGTAGAGCACTTGGTTGCACGCGATCTCGTTGGGCTCGGCGATCTCCGCGAGCGCTTCGAGATCGTCGACGTCGAAGTTGCTCACGCCCCACGCCGCGATCTTCCCCGCGCGCACGAGCTCGCGGAAGGCAAGGACGGTGTCCTCGAGCGGATGTCGCCCCGGCCAGTGCAGCAAGTAGCAGTCGAGTCGCTCGGTGCCGAGTCGCTGCAGCGAGCGCTCGCACGCCGCGATCGTGCCGCGCCGCGATGCGTTGTCGGGCAACACCTTCGACACGAGGTAGACGTGATCGCGCAGCCCAGCCAGCGCCTCGCCGAGCATCGTCTCGACGCGGCCGCGCCCGTAGAGCTCGGCGGTGTCGATGTGCGTCGCACCGAGCTCGATCGCCAGCCGCACCGCCGCGATGGTCTCGTCGCCGCGATCGCGCTCCATGTTCCACGTGCCTTCGCCGATCACCGGCACCGGCACGCCGGTGTTGCCGAAGCGTTCGCGTCGCATCACGAGCCCGCCCGCGCACGGAAGCGTGCCTTGGCCTTGCGCCCGCGCTTCTCGAACACCGGGAGCAGCACCCGCCGCAGCTGCGGGAACAGGTAGCCGATGGTCGCGAGGTGACCGCTCAAGCGCGGGCGCATGCGCTCGATGCGACCGTCGTGCGCGCTGTCGAGGATGAGCGCTGCGATCTCTTCCGCAGTGCTCATCGGTTGCGAGAACACGAGGTCGGGCACGTCGTCGATCGCTTCCATGATGAAGCCGGTGTCGACCGGACCGGGCGACACGATCGCGACCTTGATGCCCGCGGGTGCGAGCTCTTCGGCGAGTGCGATGGAGAACGCGCGCAGCCCGAACTTCGTCGCGGAGTAGACGGCCTCGTGCACGACCGGCACGCGGCCGGCGAGCGATGCCACGTTGACGATCGCGGGCGACGACGAGCGCTTCAGCCACGGCAGCGCGAGTCGGCACGCGATGATCGGTGCGGTGAGGTTCACCTGCACGATCTGCGCGAGCTCTTCGGCGGCGAAGCGCTCGATCTCGCCGCGCTTGTTCGCGCCGGCGTTGTTGACCAGGATGTCGACGCCACCGAAGCGCGTCGCCGCGGCATCGAACAAGCGCTCGACGGCCTCGCGATCGGCGACGTCGGTGGGCACCGCGATCGCCTGACCCCCGTGCTCGACGATCTCGTCGGCCACGCGTTGCAGCTCGTCGCGTCCGCGTGCCGCGAGCACGACCTTCGCACCTTCGCGTGCGAACGCGTGCGCGGCTGCGGCACCGATGCCCGCCGAAGCACCCGTGATGACGACCACGCGGTCCGCGAATCGTTGCTGCATCCCGCGGGCTTGCCACGGTCGCGCCCGTGCACGCAAGTCGGTCCGCGCGCGCGCCCGTACGGTGCTGGTTCGTGCGGCGCGGGTGTGTCCCGAAGCGACCCCCACGCTACAGCAGCGCCTGGAGACGGCCGAACCGACCGGTCCCATGCAACGCGCCGTGCTCGCCGCGATCGTCTCCGTGTCTCCCATGCTCGTCGGTTGCTCGGCGACCCCCTGGCCGCAAGGCGAAGGCGGTGGCTCGGGATCGGGCTGGCCGATCGAGCTCGAGCCCGGCGACGAGAGCAGCAGCGACGACGGTGGCGATCCCGGCGTGGGCGTGCAGGGCGGTGGTGGTGGCGGCGAAGTGGG
>DASZPU010000070.1:0-32189 GCA_035550195.1 Nannocystaceae bacterium | reverse complement strand
GCGCCGTATGCCTGGCTCTTGTACCTCGGGCTCGCGTTCATGGGCTGCGTGTTCGCGGAGCTGGGCTGGCTCAGCTGGATCGCGACGGCGATCGCGATCGTCGTCTTCTTGCCGCTGTACTTCGCGAGCTACTGGGTGCATGGCTGGCGTCGGCTCGCGCTCGCCACCGCGATCGCGGCGATCGCCTTCCCGCTCGCGTCGGTCAACGCGAGCGCGAGCTCGTTCATGATCTTCGCCGCGTACTTCGCGGGCAGCGCGATGGAGCGGCCGCGCGACGGTCTGCTCGCGGTCCTGTGGATCACGCTGCTGCTGGTCGCATGCACGTTCTTCGTGCAGCCGCTGGTCTACTTCTGGCTGCCCGGCATCCTCGGCGTGATCGTGATCGGTCTGCTCGGTGTGCAGCACGTCGCGCGTGCCGCCGCCATCGCGAACCTCCGACTCGCGCGCGAAGAGATCGATGCGCTCGCGCGCATTGCGGAGCGCGAGCGCATCGCCCGTGATCTGCACGATCTGCTCGGGCACAGCCTCTCGATCATCGCGCTGAAGTCCGAGCTCGCGCAGCGGCTGGTCGAAGACGATCCCACGCGCGCGAAGGCGGAGCTCGAGGACGTGCAGCAGGTCGCACGCGAAGCGCTCGCCGAGGTGCGCGTCGCGGTGCGTGGCTATCGTGTCGGCAGCGGTGCGGGCCTGCGGCTCGAGGTCGACAATGCCGAGCGCGCGCTGCAGGCCGCCGGCGTGACGCTCGCGTGCGACACGGATCCGGTCGTCATCGCGCCGCTGCTCGACGCGGCGCGTGAAGGTGCGCTCGCGCTCGCGTTGCGCGAAGCGATCACCAACGTCGTACGACACGCACGCGCGACCCGCTGCGAGATCACCTTCTTCGACGACGGCCGCGAGTACGGCGTCGCGATCAGCGACGACGGCCGCGCGGCGCAGGGCCGCCCCGGGCATGGCATCGCGGGCATGCGCACGCGCGTCGAGGCGCTGGGCGGCACGTTCGCGCGCAGCGAAGAGCACGGCACGAAGCTGCGCCTCGCGTTCGCGCATCCGATCCTCGGCGAGCTCCGCACGGAGGTCGCGCAATGATCCGCGTGCTGCTCGTCGAGGATCAGAGCATGGTCCGCGGTGCGCTCGCGGCCTTGCTCGACATCGAGGCCGACGTGAAGGTGGTCGCACAAGCGGGCGACGGTCGCGAAGCGCTGAAGCTGCTCGACGGGCTCGACATCGATGTCGTCGTCACCGACGTCGAGATGCCTGCGCTCGGTGGGCTCGAGCTGTGCGCGGCGGTGCGACGACTGCGGCCCGAGCTGAAGGTCGTCGTGCTCACCACGTTCGCGCGCGCGGGCTATCTCAAGCGCGCGCTCGAAGCGGGCGCATCGGCGTACGTGCTCAAGGATGCGCCCGCGTCGGCGTTGGCGGCCACGTTGCGGGCGGTTCGCAGCGGGCAGCGCATCGTCGACGCTCAGCTCGCGGCCGAGGCGTGTGCCGAGCCGGATCCGCTCACGTCACGCGAACGCCAGGTGCTACGCGCAGCGGAGTCGGGTGCGAGCGCGGAGCAGGTCGCACAAACGCTCGGGCTCTCCGAGGGAACCGTGCGCAACTATCTCTCGAGCGCGATCGGCAAGCTGGGGGCGAAGAACCGCATCGAGGCCGCGAGCATCGCGAGGGACAAAGGCTGGCTCTGATCGTCTGCGCGGGGCTTGCTGAAAGCACCGCGAAGATCGACGATCGATCCATCGTGGGCGTCTTCGCGCAGCGTGTGCTCGTAGCCGTCGCGGCCGCGATCGCGGGCGCGTGCTCGTCGGGCTCACCGTTCGTGTGCGCGAGCGACGAGGACTGCACGTCGGGCGGCATGAACGGGCGCTGCGAGGCCAGCCACTACTGCAGCTTTCCCGACGAGGCCTGCCCCACCGGGCGACGCTACGGTGCGCTCGCGCCCACGCACTACGCGAACATGTGCGTGCCCGAGGACGACATCGCGGAGGGGTCGAGCGGCATCGGCTCGGTCGGCGATGCGAGCCTGAGCGGCGCGGGCACCGAGAGCAGCGGCTCGACGAGCTTCGATCCGACGACGACGACGACGAGCCCGCTGACGCAGGCCGACGACTCGCTCTCCGACACGACACCGCCGCAAGAGTCGAGCAGCGGCAGCGTCGAAGAGTCGACGACGAGCATCGATCCCGACGACGGCGGCAACGAGAGCAGCAGCAGTGGCGCGCCGGCCGAGACCTCGACCACGGGCGGGCCGCCGCTCGAGTGCGCCGAGGCGGATCTCGGCGACATGGTCGGCCAGGATCTCGCGAGCGACATCACCGACGACGGCTACGACCTCGTCGAGCCCAGCTGCTCGTTCATGGACGCGCTCGACATGAGCTACCTGTGGGTCGCGCCGTACGACGGACGCTTCGCGTTCTCGATCCTCGACTCCGACTACGACTCGGTGCTCGCGATCGAAGACATCGCATGTGACGGAGCCGAGCTCGCCTGCAACGACGACTTCCTCGGGCTCGGCTCCGCGATCGCGCTGGATCTCGTCACCGATCAGGCGCTGCGCATCACCATCGACAGCGCCAACGTGGACATGGGTTGGTTCGCGCTCGACATCGAAGACGTCGGCAACTTCGATTGCGCCGAAGCGGATCTCGGCACCGCGACCGGCATGGTCGCGATGGGCAACAACATGGCCGATGGCGACAACTGGCACAGCAACTGTGCCGGCGACGGCGGACAGGACTTCGTGTGGCGATGGACGTCGCCGGCGACGGGTTGGTACACGTTCAGCACCGTCGGCTCGACCTACGACACCGTGCTCGGGATGTTCTGGCCGGGCTGCGACGCCGACGAAGCGACGTGCACCGACGACGACGTCGATGTCGCGGCGGAGTTCAGCGTGCCGGTCCCCGAAGGCGAGACGATCTTGATCCTGCTCGACTCGTACGACGCCAAAGACGTGGGCGATTACGTGCTCACGATTACTGCGAACTAGTGTTGGTCGCGCCGAAGCCACGTCGGGCTCGATGCGCGGAAACGAATTCGATGTATTCGAGCGACGATGTCGTTGGCGACATCGTTTGCGACAACCCGCGTGGATCGGCGTCTACGGGGTCAAACGCCGGCAACTGCTGGGGATCTCCGGGGGCGGCACGGCGGTTGCTCATTGCATCGGGCATGAACATCGCCCGCCCGCTCGCCCTCCTCGCCGCGCTCTCGTCCACGCTCGCGCCCAGCCTCGCCCACGCCTGCTGGGACGGCGTCGCGCTCTCGACCGACAAGCTCACCATCCAGCGCTTCGATACGCAGAGCTGGTCGCCCGAAGAGGTGCGTCACTGGGCGAAGTGGGTCGCGCGTGTCGATGCGCTGTTGCCCGAAGGCAGCCACCTCGACGTGTTCGAAGGCGACGCGACGTTCTGCGACGGCGAGAAGGAGTGCGTGGAGATCGGCACCGGCCTCACGCCGTTCGAGCTGTTCGAGCGCACCGCCGACGCCGTGCACGCGAGCAAGTCGACGATCTTCGCTGCGCGCCGCATGGAGCCCGTGCCGTACACGGTGCAGGTCGCGGCGTCGCACGATCTCGCAGCCGCCGAGAAGCTCGCGGCGCGCATCAACGCGAGCGAGCTCGGCATCCACGGCTTCTACGAAGCCGGCGGCTTCCCGTCGATGAACGCGTTCGCACACGTCGTCGAGTCGTTCGCCGCCGACGACGTGCAGTACCACGTGGTGGTCGGTGCGTTCCTCGCGAAGGACGAGGCCGAGACGGCGCGCGACGTGATGACGAGCGAGCTCGGCGTGCACGGATTCGTGCGCAAGCTCGAGCAGTCGTCGATCACCGAAGAAGGCTGCTGATCAGCGACGACGTCGGCGCAGCGCGAGCACGCCGAAGAGCGCGAGCCAGCTCGACGACGCCGGCGCGCTCGTGCAGCCGCAGCCGCGACCGACGAAGCCTTCGCCGTCCTGTGCTCCGCCACCGCTGCTGCTGCCCGAGCTGTCCGCGGTGCCATCGACGCCGGTGTCGAGCACCGGCGGTGGCATCGTGGTGCTGGGATCGGGCGGAGGTGGTGGCGGCGCTTCACCGCCGTCGAGCGAAGTGACGTCGCCGATCGTGTCGGTGATCGTCTCGTTGCCGGTGACGTCGTGGCCGGTCTCTTCGACTCCGGTCGTGGTCGTGTCTTCGCCGCCGGTCGTGTCTTCACCGCCGGTGGGATCGGGATCGAACGGCCCCGCGAACGGCTCGCACACTTCCATGCCGCCGCCGAGCTCGCCGCCCATGCAGCCCGAGACCCAGTCGCCGATCGAGTGGTGGATCTCGAGCGGGAAGTTGCCGCAGCCCGGGCCGCCGGTGAACGTGCCGGTCGCGTCGTGGCACGGCGTGATGTCGAAGCCGATGTTCGCTTCGAGCCAGTCGACGACGAGCGACGCGTTGCCGTACGACGCACCGACGCCGCAGGCGTTGCCGGGCTCGATCGGCGGCGGCAATCCGCCGGGATCGAAGAGCTGCGAGCCGGTACCGAACACGCGCCACGTGCCGTCGGACATGCGCACGAACGCCGGGCCACCGCTGTCGCCGAAGCACGCCGACTGCGAGCCGTTGGGGCCCGCGAGATTCACCGCGCCCGCGATGCCGTCGAGCGAGTCGATGGTCTGCGTGGTGTAGCGCTTGGTGCCGACGCCTTCGATCTCGACGATGTTGCCGAAGTCGTCGACCACCGCGAAGGTGCTGCCGAAGCCGGCGATGACGACCTCTTGTCCCGGCTGCAGCGACTGCGCTTCGCAGCCGGTGAGCACCGGCGTGATCTCGAGCGCGAGCGGTGACTCGAGCACGCAAAACGCGACGTCGTGCGCACCGAGCGATTCCCAGTCGGGATGCGCGGTGCAGAACGCGACGTCGATGATCGCGGCAGGCGTGCCGGTCTCGGGCGCGTGCTCACCGAAGCCGACGGCATCGATCGGCGACTCGGGGATCAAGCAGTGCGCCGCGGTCATCACGACTTGCGGATGGATCAACGTGCCCGAGCAGATCATCGACGAGCCGTCGAAGACGAGCATCGACGTGACGGTCGGGAACTGGCACGAGCCGGCTTCCGTGCCGCCGACGATCGGCAGTGGATCGTGAGCGACGCTCACAATGTCGCCCGCAGCCGGGTCGAGCGCCAAGAGCACCCAAGGTGTCATCTATGCCAGTCTATGGCGGACCGCGTCGCGATCCTTGAGATTGTTTTTCGGGCGCGTCAAAACGGGTCGACGAGCAGCTTGTCGCGCACGGGTGCACTGCAGTTGGTGCGCTCTTGCCCGCCGCAGAAGTCCTGCATGGCCCAGGCGTCGTCGCCGGGGAAGCCGAGGTCGTCGAGCGCGGTGACGCGGGGCGCGGCCTCCTCGCCGGCGTTCACGAAGTCGGGCAAGCGATCGAAGAGGCTGGGGTCGCGGACGCCGTCGGGGCCGCAGTCCTCGTCGAGGCACGGCACCATCGACGCGCTCTCGCAGGACGCGACGGTGCCGTAGCTCGCGTGCTTGTCGGCGGACGCGAAGATCACCCAACGCGGCTCGGAGGTGACGTCGTCGAGATCGAACACGAGCTCGTCGAGCTCGGCGTCGACGTACACGTGACCGTGATCGGTGGCGGTGTTCTCGTGCGCAGCGGTGTACGCACCGACGACGACGACACCACCGACATCCCCCTCGGGATACGCGACGAGATCGAGCGCGACGCGCTCGGGATCACCGTGATGCGCCGACACTCCGCAGCTGCCGTAGTCCTGGTGATACCCGAGCATGACGAACACACGGAAGTGATCGCCTTCGGCGTAGACACGCCCGACATCACCGAGCACGGTCAGCGGATCGTCGACGAGACTCTCGGCTTCGTCGAGCCGCCGCAACGGCCGCATGCGATCGAGCGCAGCGTCTTCCCAGACATCGGCGAGGCCATCGAGATCGGCGTCGTCACAAGGCGCCCCGTCGATGCCGACACAATCGTCGACGAAGGGCGGAAGGTTGCAACGCAGCGCGAGCCGCCCATCGACGAGCTCGGTATGCACGTCGAGGACGAAAGGCCCCGCGGTCTCACCACCCGACCCACTATCGTCGAGTCCGCCCGAGGAGCTAGCGCCCGAAGAGCCCGCACTCTCATCCGCCGTCGTGGACGTAGTCGTAGTCGTAGTCGTAGTCGTGGTCGTGGTCGTGGTCGTGGACGTGGACGTCCCGCCGTCCATCGCAGCCACCCCGCCGCACCCCACCAGACCGAAGACCGCCAAGCGTCGCACGATCCCACGAGTACCATGCTACGAGAGGATCCGTGCCCCGCCTCCGCCAAGCGACGACGCTCGCGCTGGCCCTCGTCGCCTGCAACGATCCCTACCACGCTGCACCGATACCGGCCCCCGCTGCATCCTCGCCGGCAGCTACCACGATCGATCTCGCGAAGATTCGCGAGCACGGCAATCACCTCGTCGGCGAAGCCAGCCCATACCTCCAACAGCACGCGCACAACCCCGTCGATTGGTGGCCGTGGGGCCCCGAAGCGCTCGCGAAAGCAAAGGCGGAGAAGAAGCCGATCTTCCTGAGCATCGGCTACTCGACCTGTCATTGGTGCCACGTGATGGAGCGCGAGTCGTTCGACGACGACGAGGTCGCGACCTTCCTCAACCAACACTTCGTCGCGATCAAGGTCGATCGCGAGCAACGCCCCGACGTCGACGCGCTCTACCTCGAAGCGGTGGCTGCGATGGGCGGCTCCACCGGTTGGCCGCTCAACGTGTTCCTCACGCCCGAGCTGATGCCGATCATCGGCGGCACCTACTATCCGAAGAATGGCGACGGACGCCGTCCGGGTTTCCTCGAGCTCGCGCGCGAGGTCGACACGCAGTGGCGCACGCAAGGCGAGGCCGCGGCGAGCAAGGGTCGCGACATCGTCGAGCGCATCGCGAAGCTGCGCCCGCGCAACGGCGGAGACACGGCGCCGAACCGTGCCCGCGTCGACGAAGCGATCGCCGCGCTCGCACGCGCGCGCGACGATGCGCGCGGTGGTTTCGGCAGCCGCCAGAAATTCCCCAACGTGCCAGCGCTGACCTTCGAGCTGCGCTGGGCGAGCCGCGGCAGCGACGAGGCCCACGGCGACGCGCGCGAGCACGTGATCACGACGCTGCAGCGCATGCGCGACGGCGGCCTGCGCGATCAACTCGACGGCAGCTTCCATCGCTACACCGTCGATCCGCAGTGGCACGTGCCGCACTTCGAGAAGACGCTCTACGACAACACGCAGCTCGCCGCGCTCTACCTCGAGGCCGCGCGCGTGCTCGGCGATCCGTCGCACGAGCAGGTCGCACGCGCGGTGCTCGACGATCTGCTCGCGCACTGGCAGCTACGCGACGGTGGCTTCATCGTGGGCTTCGACGCCGACGATGCCGGCGGCGAAGGCACGTACTACACGTGGACGCGCGCGGAGCTCGATGCGGCGTTCGATACCGCGACCGCGGCCTCACTCGCGTTGGTCTTCGATCTCGGTGAAGCGGAGCTCGACGGACGCAGCGTGTTGCAGCGCATCGATCGCGGCAAGCTCGTCCGCGATCACGGTGAAGCGATCGCGGCCGAGCACATGGCGCGCGTCGACCGAGCGCTCCCGGAGCTGCTGCGGGTCCGCGCGCAGCGCTCCGCACCCGCACGCGACGACAAGGTGCTGGTCGCCTGGAACGCGCTCGCGATCGCGACGCTCGCCGATGCGGGTCGCAGGTTGAACGAGCCGCGCTACGTCGAAGCCGCGATGCGTGCAGCGAAGCTCGTACACGAGCGCTGCCGCGACGGCGATCGTCTGCAACGCGGCGTGCGCGGTGACCAGCGACTCGGCCCCGGCTTCGTCGACGATCATGCGGCGCTCGGCCTCGCGCTGTTGCGCTTGCACGCGGCGACCGGCGACCTCGAGCACGTGCGCACAGCGATGGCGCTCGCGCAGGAGATCCGCACGCGCTTCTGGGACGACGATCGCGGTGCCTTCCGTCACGGCGACGCCGATGATCGCCTGCCCGCCGCACCGCTCGACATGGACGACGGCGCACTGCCATCGGGCGGCGCGCTCGCGACCCAGCTCTGGCTCGAGCTCGGTCTGCTCACCGGCGACGCCGAGCTCGACGACGCCGCGACCAAGCTGCTCGCGCGCCGCGGCGCATCGTTCACCGAAGCACCACTCGGCGCCGGCGCGTGGCTGACGTCGCTCGAAGCCGCGACGGCGGATCAACGCGAGGTGGTGATCGCCGGCGACGATCCGCAGCTGCTCGACGTGCTGCGCGACGCGGATCCCGGGCGCGTGCTCGTGCTGCGGATCCCCGCCGAGGGCGCGCGCGAAGATTGGCCCAACGTCGCAGGCAAGAAGGCGCTGGGCGGCAAGCCGACCGCGTTCGTCTGCGAGCGTGGCAGCTGCAAGCAACCGACGAGCGATCCCGCGGTGCTGCGGCAGCAGATCACTCGACGGTGACCGTCACCTTCACCTTGCCCTTGGGAAACGCGGTGCCGGTGAGCGTCAGCTCCTGACCGACGTCGCCGGTCGCATCACCGGTGATCTCGCCGGTGCTCGTGTTTACGGCGAGCTGCGCCGCGTACGGCTTGCCGTAGTAGTAGTCGCCCGGCGTCTTGTCGATGTTGTACCAGCGCACGAAGTCCGGGCACGGCGCGTACGTCTTCCCGTCCGGCCACGTGCCGCAGAGCTCTCCGCCCCCGTAGTAGCTGGTCGTGCCGTACGGCGGCCCCTGATCGGTGTCCCACAGATCGAGCGTGACCGTCACGCTGCCGGGATTCATCTTGCGCTGCACCGTCCACGTCTTCGTCGACACGTTGGTGTTGTCGGCGAGCACCTTCTCGAGATCCGCATTGCCGATCCCGACCTGCAGCGTGAGATCGGCACCACCCGCTTCGAAGTCGAGCGCCTCGATGCGCGTGATCTTCACTTTGATGTTCTTCTGCTCCGCGGGCGTCGTCGACGGCACGTCGAAGTACACGACGTACTTGCCGCTGGGCAGATCGTGGGTGTGCGCGAGCTTCCACGGCACCCCGCCGTCGTTCGACACCGGCGTGGCGGCGAGCGACGCGACGCTCACTCCGTAGTAGGAGTCGCCGGACAGCTTGGTCTTCACCAACGCACCCTGCGGCCAGCGCTCGGGCTGCGACATCGCGAGCAGACCGATGGTGTAGTCGAGCGCGAACGCGAAGCGGCTGGTCTTCGCGTCGAGCGTGTCGCCTTGCTGGAACAGCTGCACCGCGAGCGGCCGCGCGAGCGCAACCATCGCGAGGTACTCCGCGCGCGCATCCGCAGCATCGTCGTCGACCTCGAACGCGACCGTGCTCAGCAGCCCGAACGCACCCTTGCCGCTGTACACCGGACGATCGAGCGGCGCCACCTCGCCCGCGGTCAAGCCTTCGAGCGCACCGGTCTCGGGCGCGCTCTGGTGCGCGAGCACGAAGTCGGTGCCAGCTTGATTGAGCGTGCACAGGGTCGACATCACGACGACCTCGTCGCCGTTCTGATCGCCGTCACTCGTCTCTTGCACCGCGAGCCCGGAGATCCCCAGCTCGAACACGGTCTGCTGCGCGAGCGCCTGCGCCGGCATCGTGTCGGTCGCGAAGTTGCCGATCGCTTTGTAGAGCGGGTTCGTCATGCCGACGGTGGTCGCCTTCGCGAGATCCTTCGTCGCGTCCTTCATCGCGTCGCTCTTGCCGAAGGCACCATCGCGGGTCGCCTGCGGCAGCGCGTCGATGCGGCCGACGATGCGCTTCGCGATCGCACGTCCGTTCTTCATGCGCCCGAGCGCGCGCGCGACCGCCTTGTCGACCGGATCGTTCGAGCGCGTGCCGTCGGCGAAGCGACGCAACGCCGTCAGCGCATACGCGCTCATCACCGGGTCGCGCGCGACCTTCAGCCGTGCGAGCTGTCCACCGAAGTCGAGCTTGCGCAGATCGATCGTGTCGCCGGCCTTCGCCTTCGGCAGCTCGACGTTCACGCGCGGCTTGGGTGCGGTGCGCGGCCCCGCATCGGCGACCAGCGGAGCGAAGAGGAGCAAGGCAGCGAGCGCGAGCGAGGACGAACGGCGCATGCACGACGGAGTGGCGGCGCGGGTTTTGTGACGCCCCGCGCCGCCGAATTCTCGTTTTCGCGCGGGCTCAATCCGTGACGACCGAGACCTCGACGCTGATCTTCGTCGGCGGGCTCGGGATCGACGGCGGTGCCGGGTTGTCGGTGTTGCAGACGGAGATCGCGGCATTGCGCGCGTTTCCGGGCGGGATCGTGTTCTTGGCGGCGTCGATGCAGACGTTGCGCGCGGCCTTGAACGGATCGCCGGGGCTCGGCAACGCCGGCGGCGTGAAGTCGATCTTGCCATCGGTCGACACCGTCTGGCTCGGCGGATCGAGGTACGCATACGCCCACGGATTGCCGTCGGGCTTCGTCGACTTGCTGCGCAGCTCGAGCTTGCTCGCGTCGAAGGTCGCCGAGAAGGTGGAGCCCTTCATCGTGAGCGCGAGCGACGGACCCTCGACGCGAAGCTCGAGATCCACGCCCGGCACCGACTGCCATCCGCTCGATGCGGCCTGCCATGTGGTGGTGCCCTGCAGCTCGCCACCGCTCCACGCGACGTCGAACGCGAACTGATGACCGAACAGGTTCAGCTTCACGGCGCCATCGATGTTCTTGCCGACGTTGATCGTGCTGGTGCCCGACACGTCGCCGCACTTCAGCTTGCCGGAGAGCTGCAGCTTGCCGGCAGCGATCTTCGAGCCGCCACCCAAGTTCTGCACGCAGGTGCCGAGCGCCATCGGTGCGCCGCCCAAGCGCAGGTCACCCGGCGTGCCATCGATGCTGGCATCGGCGATGCGCAGCGTCTTCTTGCCGACCTTCAGCTCGAGCTCGCCACCGATGTGTCCGAAGTCGTAGTGGTCGGCCTTGCCCGCGAGCGGATCGGGCACCGTCGGTTTCAACGGCACGAGCGGCAGCGAGCTCGGCACGGGGAACGCACCCTCGCCGTCGCGCAGCACGACGATCGCGTCCTTCACCTTCAGCTTCAGCTTGTAGTCGACGCCCGGCACCACGACGTTGACGACGTCGCCGAACGCGATCGCGAGCTGCTGCATCGCGAACATCTCGCCGGCTTCGACGTTGCTGACCTGCAGCACGTCGCCCAGATCGATGCGCCCCGTGTTCGGCATCGGCACCGGCGCGCTGGCGCCTGCGCCCGGCACCAGCGGGACCATTGGGTACGGCGCCTCGCAGCTCGAACGCTTGCTGCGCAGCGATCCGATCGCGGCCATCAACGCCGACGCCTTCGCGCGCACCGCGGGCGCATTGCCGGCGGCGAGGAACGAACCTGCGACGCCGTCGAGCGCCGCGCTCTCGCGATCGAGCACGTCGTATCGTTTCGCGAGCACGGCATTCTTGGCGTCGGCCTGCGCTTTGAGGCTCACACACGTGGAGGTGCTCGAATCCACGTCGCAACCGGCCTCGAAATAGCTGGGGACGTAGTAGCCGTAGGCCCACGGCATCGTGAACACGAAGATGTGGCCCATGACGGCCAAGTACGCGAACGAGGTCTGACGCGCGTGCGCTTGGAGTGCACCTGCACGCGACGTGCGATCGCCGAGGTCACCGCCGACCGCCACCGCGAGCTCCTTCGCACGCGTGCGAACGTCGAGCTCGTTGGTCGCGAGCTCGCCCCAACATGCGGGCATCTTCGCGATCGCGCCGCCCTTCTTCGGTGGCCCGCCCGCAGCATCCGCACTGTGGAGGGATCCCGCCCCCAGGGCGAGCGCGATCATCATCGAACGGAGGTTGGCCTTGCGCATGGGCGGGCTGTTGCAGTGGCCCGCCGACCGCTCCCATCTTTTTTCGCGGATGCGATGATCGGGGCCATGCGCATCGCCACCGCCGTTTTCGTGCCGTTCTGCTTGGTGCCCGCGACCGCATTCGCCATCGATCCGCTGCCCGAAGGCGACAATGGCATCGCCGCCAACTACCCCAACGATGTGGGCATCGCCGACGACGCGATGGTGTACTTCTTCGACGATTTCGAGAGCTACGCCGATCAGACCGCGCTCTGGGATCGCTGGGACAACACCTTCCAACAGGATCAGACGCGCATGGCCACCGAGCCGGAGAACGTCTGGGCCGGCGCGCAATCGGTCGAGTTCACGCTCCCGCAACAGGACGTCGAGCTGAGCAACGCCGTGGTGAAGGTGGTGTCGCCCGAGCGCGACGTGCTCTTCCTGCGCTACTACTCGAAGTTTTCGACGCCGTTCGACGTGGTCGGCTCGAGCCACAACGGTTCGAGCATCTCCGCACACTACGAGGACGAGAACGGACAGTCGACGCCGGGCATCCCCGCCGACGGCATGAACAAGTTCCTGGTCGCGTACGAGAACTGGCGCGGCGAGGCCGAGACGATGTCGCCGGGTGATCTCAACGTCTACGTCTATCACCCGCTGCAGCGCGACAACTACGGCGATCACTTCTTCCCCACCGGGCTCGTCATGCCCAACACGAGCTTGCCGTTCGACTTCGGGCCCGACTTCATCCCGCGCGACGACGTCATCCAAGAGCTCGATCGCTGGTACTGCTACGAGGTGATGGTGCGCGCGAACACGCCGGGTGAGCTCGACGGACGCATCGCGTTCTGGCTCGACGGCGTGCTCGCGGCCGACTTCCAGAACCTGCGCTTGCGCGACATCGACACGCTCACCATCGATCGCTTCTCGGTGGGGTTGCACGCCGGCAGCAGTGCGAACGGCGAGCAGAAGAAGTGGTACGACAACGTCGTCGCCGCGGATGCGTACATCGGGCCGATGTACGTGCCCGGTGGCGAAGACACCGGCGGCAGCGAAGGTGGCGGTAGCTCCGATGAAGCGGGCTCGGCGGATTCGGGCAGCGCGAGCGCGAGTGGAAGCGGCAGCGCGAGCGCGAGCGGCAGCGCGAGTGGAAGCGGCAGCGCGAGCGGCAGCGGCAGCGGCGATGGCAGCAGCGAGTCCGGGTCGGCGGGCCAAGGCGACGGCGACGACGGCGGCTGTGGCTGTCGCGCGACGCCGAGCGGTGCGAGCGCGTTCGCACTCCTCGGGCTGTTCGCGCTGCGCCGACGTCACGCTCGGCGCGACGCGAGCTGAGTCAGTCGACCAGCAACAGCAACACCGCGTCGCCGTCGAAGGGCGGCACCATCTCCGCGTCGCCGGCGGGCAGATCCATCGTGCCCATCTCGACGATCTCGCCCGCGTTCGGGTCGTACCACTCGTACGCGTACGTGCCTTCGTCGACGGCCACGGTGAACGGACCGCTGCCGTCTTGGTACACGAGGTACTGCGCGCCGTACTCCGCCATGCAGTAGCCGGTGGAGCACGCGGTGCCGTCATGGTACGCGGTGTCGAGATCGAGCCGCTCGATGTAGCTGCGCGCGCGCCCCATCGCGATGCGGATCGGATCCCAGTACGGATCGGGCGCATCGCCCACCGGCGCATTGCGATCGGCCCACGGCTCGAGATACGGGTCCATGAAGAGTGGCTGCGCGCCGATCGTCACCGTGCGCCACACCCACTTGCGCTGCGCGTCGGAGCCCTCGGCGCGCAACGCCGTCCAGTCGTACGAGTGCTCGGTGTCGTTCAGGATCACCTTCGTGCCGTCGCACCCGAGCAGCTGCGCCGCCGGTGAGATCCAGTCGGCGTTGCTGTCGTGGAGATCGATGTCGAGCCCGGGATCGGTCGCGGTCATCCCGATCGGGTGGCGCTTGGGCTTCGTGGCCTCGTAGCCGCGCACCACTTCGATCATGTGGTACTGCCACGGAACGCCGGAGCTGCCGGTCTCGTTGGCGATCTCCCACAGCACGTTGTCGAGATCGTTGACCGTATCGATCACGCGACGCACGTACGCCTCTTGGATCGCGGTGACCTGCTCGTCGAGCAACGACTGCGAGCCGGGCCCGTCGATCGCGATGCCGTTGACGTTGTTACCGGCACCGTAGGGAAAACCACCGTCGTCGGGGTTGTAGGCGTTCGCGAGATCCCAGCCGTCGAACAGCATCACCGACACGTAGAAGCCGCGCGCATCGGCCAGCTCCACGCGCTCGCGTAGGCGCTCGAAGTACGCGTCGTCGAGCTGCGCGAGGTCGAACGCGGGCTTGCCGTCGTTCGCGAGCGCGGGCCCGGTGCGCAGCCAGGGAAACGGTTCGACCCACCGCAGCTCCCCGTCGGGGTTGTCGTTGCCACTGTGCGGCTGCTCCCACGTCCACAGCCGGAAGAAGTTGTGATCGTGCGACGCCGCGAAGTCGAGGAAGCGCTCGTAGTCGAACGGCGGCGGCGGATCCTCGAGCGCGCGATCGCGATTGGTGCCCCACGTGTGCGAGCCGGTGAGGTAGACGATGCCGTTGCCGTCGTTGAAGTAGCAGGGGTTGTCCGCGTCGACGAAGAGCGGATCGCGACCGTCGCCCCCGGTGGTGGTCGTGTCGGCCGCGGTGGTCGTGCTGCTGCTCGTGCTCGTCGTCGTCGACGCGAGGGTCGTCGCGTCGTTGCTCGTCGTCGTCGAGCTCTCGTCGTCACCGGTGGCCTCGCTGCCGCCGCAGCCGATCAACGCGAGCACCGCGACGCGAGCCCTCACAGCACGAGTCTATGGCTTCGCACGCTGCTGCGCGATCCAACCTTCGACGAACGACGCCGCGCCGGCCATGCCCTGCGTCGCACGAAACGTCGCCGCGACCTCCTGCGCGAGCGCGAGGCCACGCTCGCGATCACCGGACTCCGCGAGCGCGCGTGCGAGCACGAAGCGCGCCTCGGCGAGCTCGGTCGCGGGTGCCTTGCCGGCGCTGCGCAGCTCGACCGCACGCTCGGCGTGCGCGCGTGCATCCGCGGGACGACCTTCCGACAGCGCGACGTTCGCGAGCCCGACGAGCACGTACGCGAGCTTGGGATGATCCGGGCCGAGCGCCGCACGACGGATCGCGAGCGCACGCTCGTAGTGGCGCCGCGCGATCGCATCGTGTCCTTCGCTCTCCTCGAGCTTCGCGAGATTCACGAGCACCGCCGCGACCTCGGGATGATCGGGGCCCATCGCCTGCTCCCAGATCCGCAGCGCTTCTTCGAGCGCTGCACGCTCGCGCGCCGGCTCGTTGCGCACGTGCCACGCGGTCGCGAGGTTGTTGAGCGCACGCGCGATATCGGGATGCTCGGGCGGCAGCGCCTTGCGCCGGATCGCGAGCACGCGCTCGAACAGCGGCACCGCTTCGTCGAGCGCACCCACTGCGCGGTGTGCCGTGCCGAGGCTCGCGAGCACGTCGGCCACCTCGGGATGCTCGGGCCCGAGCGCGCGCTCGAGGATCGCGCGTGCACGTTCGAGCCGCGCGATCGCGGCCGCGTAGTCGCCGACCGCGACGTCGATCACCGCGAGGTTCGACAGCGAGCTGGCGACCTCGGGATGCTCGGCACCGAACGCGCGCTCGCGGATCTCGAACGCACGCTGCTGCAGCGCACGCGCGCCTTCGTAGTCGGCGGCACCGCGCAACGTCGCGCCGAGGCTCACGAGCGCCGTCGCGATCTCCGGATGATCCGCGGCGAGCTTCGCTTCGCGGATCGCGAGGCTCTGCTCCTGCAGCGTGCGCGCCTCGGCGTACGCGCCCATCGCGAAGTGCACCGACGCGAGGTTGTCGAGCCAACGCGCGGTGAGCAGGCCTGGCTCGGGCTCGAGCGGCACGATCACCGCTTCGGCCGTCTTCGCCCACACCAGCGCCTCGGCATGGTGCGCGCGCTCGCTGCCGACGACGTGCACGAGACTGATCGCCGCCTCGGCTGCGACGCGCGGCGCACCGGAGATCGCGGCATCGCGATACGCCTGCGCGAGCGCGGCCTCGGCCGCGGCGAAGTCACCGAGCCGCGCACGCAACACGCCCACCATGCGCCGCGCATCGGCGACCAGCGGCGGGAACGCGAGCGCTTCGGCGGATGCGAGCGCACGCTCGGCATCCGCGAGCGCTTCGGGATAGCGACCCGCGAGCATGCGTGCGCCTGCGATGCTCTCGTCGCGCAGCACGTCGCCGGCGGCCGCACGCGCGTCCGCGGGCAGCACCGGCCAGGTGGCGAGTTCGTGGCGATCACCGCACGCGGCCACACCAGGCAGCGACGACGCGGCCGCGACCGCGCGCAACACCACGCTGGGCTCGCCGGTCCCGAGCTCGTCGACGAGCGCACCGAGTCGCAGCCGACGTTCGGCGAGGCAGTCGTCCGCACGCGCGCGCAGATCGGCGTCCCACGTGCGCTCGACGTCCGCGTGCATGCACGTGGCCGCGCGAGTGTCTCGCCAGCTCTCCGCCCACGGATCGAGCCACGCGATCGTCTTCACCGCCGTATCCGCCGACGTGGCCGCGAACGCCCGCGTGATGCGAGCACGTGCGTCGTCGTTCCACACCTCGTCGATCGACGACGCCGCGCTCGTGCATGCATCCACGCGCGCGCGCACGTCGGCGCGGTGGTAGAGCCACGCTGCGCCGGGGATCGCGATCACGCTCGCGAGCGCAGCGAGCTGCACGCGTCGGCGCGCACGACCACGTCCGCGCGCGATCGCTTCGAGCAGCGCATCCATCGTCGGCCAGCGATCGGCGGGCCGCGGCTGCAGCCCGCGCTCGCACACGCGTCGCAACCACGTCGGCACGCGCCCCGCGAGACCTTGCGTGGGCGGCTCGCGGATGACTCCGTCGGTGACGTTCATCGACAGCGTCGCGAGCGTGTCACCCATGTACGGCGGCACGCCGTAGAGCGCCTCCCACAGCGCGATGCAGTAGCTGAACTGATCCGTGCGCGGCTCGGTGCGCAGGCCGAGATGCTGCTCGGGTGCCATGTACGCCGGCGTGCCGACGCGACCACCCGCCTGCGTGAGCGGGCTCGACAACAGATCCGACGATACCGTCGTCGACGGCGTCGGCTCTTCCGCGGTCGCGGGATCGTTTTGCGCGCGCGCGAGCCCGAAGTCCATCACGAGCACGCGACCCGAGGCTGCGATCATCACGTTGTCGGGCTTGAAGTCGCGGTGCACGAGCCCTTCGGCGTGCGCCGCCGCGAGCCCACGTCCGGCTTGCTCGAACACGTCGAGCACCGCGGCCCAACGTGGACGCGCTTGCACGAGCCATTGATGCAGCGTGCGTCCATCGACGAGCTCCATCGCGATCCACACCGTGCCGCGGTGCTCGCCGACGTCGTGGATCGTGACGACGTTGGGATGCGTCAGCTTCGCGAGCGCTTGGGCTTCGCGCAGCAATCGCGAGCGTCCCACCGTGGTCGTCCAGCTCGCATCCCCGGCGCGCAGGATCTTGAGCGCGACCTTGCGCTGCAGCTCCGGATCGAGCGCGACGTACACGACACCCATGCCGCCCTCGCCGAGCTGCGCGAGGATCTCGTAGCGACCGACGCGCGTGCCCGGCTCGACGCGCGTCGTCGCCACGTCGGCGCCATCCGACGCGCTGGGATCGGCGAGGGTCTCGCGTCCGCTGTGCCCGCTCTCCACCAGGCCACCTCGCGACCCACCCGGTCGCAGCCTTGCACGGTAACAGGTCCGTACGCGGCCGTGCGCGCGGGGCTGACGAAGGCTACGATCCGGGCGAGCATGCGCGTCGAAACTGATCGTTTCGCGTCGGTGCGGCTCTTCATGGGCATGTCGCGCTCGAGCCTCGCGATGCTGGTGGCACTGGTCGGATGCACCGATGCGAGCACGCCGGTGCCCGCGAAGACCGAGCCGATCGCGGACGCGCCACCTTTGGTCGCCGATGCACCGGTCGCCGCGATCGCAGCGAAGCCCGATGCGCCCACCGTCGCGCCGAAGGTGCTACCGACGCCCGAGGTCGAGCCCACACCGAAGCCCGTGCCGGCGAGCCCGTTGCCGGACGGACCGATCCCCGCGTTCGTGATCGCGACGGCGAGCGAGACGATCGTCGCGCCGATCGATGCGACGATCGTTCCCGAACGCGCACCGGGCATCTGGGTGCTCGACGACGCCGTCGTTCCGTTCGCCGTGCACTTCGACGAAGGCGACGGTGCGGCGCTGAGCGAATGCGCGTGCGATCGTGCGACCGCGTGCGCCGGCCCGTTCGTCGTCGATGCCGGCACTGGACCGGTCTGCGAATGCCATGCACCGGTCGTCTACGACGATGCGATCTGCGAAGAGTCCACGTCGTGGCCGGTCGCGCTGGTCGGCGGCGTGCTCTTCGAGCACGTCGACGTGCACGACGGCTGCGAAGGCATGAACATCTACGACGTCACTTCGCTCGCGAAGCCGATGGTGGCGAAGCCCGCGAGCTTCGCGGGGATCGCGACGAAGTCACTCGGCTGCGATCTCGACGGCATGACCGGCGGGCTCGCACCGGTGTGGCCGCTCGACGACGATTGCGCGGACGCGGCGACGGATTGCCTGCGCTGCGACGAGCTCACTGCCGAAGCCGACATCTGGATGGCGCGCGTGGGCGCGCTGTGGCGCGTCGAGGACGAGATGGACCCGGTCGGCGCCGGACGGCGGCGCTGGTCCACGGTGCGGCTGTCCCCGAAGCTCTGTCCGAGCGCGGCGGACACCTGCGGTTCGCCGAAGCACCACGACGAGATCGGCGACGACGACGAGTACTGGATCGCGACCGACGGCGTGTACTCGTTGCGGATCGCCGGCAGCACGCTCGTGATCGGCGGCGGCGGCAAGTCGGTGCCGCGCGGCGAAATCGGCAGCGCCGAGGTCATCGGCGTGCGCTGGCACGCCGACGCGCGCGTGCTCGTCACCACGATGCGCGAGCGCGCACCACGATCGATCACCGTATGCGGTGCATCGCACAGCCCCGGCACGCAGTGCGTCGAGCACATGCGCGCAAAGCGTTTCGCCGAAGCGAAGACGGCCTGCGAAGCGGGCCTCGCCGCGACCACGAAGAAGTCGTCACGCGGCGCGCTGCTCTACAACCTCGGCCGCATCGCGCAGCTGCAAGGCGACATCGCCACCGCGCGCACGCGCTACCGCGAGTCCCTCGCCGCGCGCCCGAAGAACAAGACGGTGACGAAGGCACTCGCTGCGCTGCCGCCGGAGTGAGCGCTCAGTGGTCGACCCAGCGACCGATCACCTTCTCGACTTGTTCCGGCGTGATCGCGCCGCGACGGAGCAAACGCGGCCACGCGCCGACGCACGAGAGCACCATCGACGGGATGCCGCCCGGGCAGCTGCCGCCGTCGACGATCAGATCGGGGCTCTCGTCCGGATCGCCACCCGCGGGTGCGAGCGCGGTGATCACTGCTTCTGCGGTCGCGGGTGGCGGCTCGCCGAAGCGGTTCGCCGACGGTGCAGCGATGCCCGCAGGTGCGCCGCCGCGCTCGCGCAGCCCGGCCAGGATCGCGAGCGCGACGTCGTGCCGCGGCACGCGTAGCCCCACGGTGTCCATGCCGCCGGTGCACTCGCCGGGCACCGCGGCGCTCTTGCGCAGCACCAACGTCAGCGGCCCCGGCCAGAACGCGCGCGCGAGCTCGAGCGCGTAGTCGGGCACCTCGTCGGCGAAGGTCGGCAGCGCGTCGGCGCCCTCGATGTGCACGATGAGCGAGCGCGAGCGTGGCCGGCCCTTCATGCGGTAGATCCGCTCGACCGCAGGCACGCAGCTGCTGAGCGCGCCCACGCCGTACACGGTATCCGTGGGAAACGCCACGATGCCGCCGCCGAAGAGCACGTCGACCGCGCGGGCGACCTCGTCGGGGCCTGGAATCACAGCTTCGGATCATATCGCAGCACCCTGCGTTTGCGGTACGGTCCGTGCGCTCGACATGCGATTCGATGCGATCGTGATCGGCTCCGGCCCCAACGGCCTCGTTGCAGCGTGCGTGCTCGCACGCGCTGGTGTGCGCGTGCTCGTGCTCGAGGCGAACCCGGAGCGCCCAGGTGGTGCGGTGGGATCCGAACAACGCACGTTGCCCGGCTTCGTGCACGACGTCGGCGCCGCGTTCTTTCCGTGGGGCAAGCTCAGCCCTGCGTTCCAGAGTCTCGCGCTCGACGAGTTCGGATTGAAGTGGTGCGAAGCACCGATCGAGAGCTGTCATCCCGCACCCGACGGCAGCTACGCGTTCATCGCTCGCGATCACGATCTCACCGCGCGCAACTTCGGCAGCGCGCACGACGGTGATCGCTGGCGCGAGGTCGCGACGTGGTACGGCAGCATCGAGCGCCACGTGATCCCGCTCTTGATGCGCACGTTCCCTGCGGTCGCGCCCATGGTGAAGCTCTTGCCCACGAACCTGCTGCGGCTCGCGGGCGTGTTCCTCTCGCGCGGTCGCGCGCTCGCCGAGCGATGGTTCGAGAGCGAAGCGGCCCGCCGCGTGTTGCCCGGGCTCGCGCTGCACGTCGACGTCGGCCCCGACGATCTCTTCGGTGCTGCGCTCGGCTTCATGCTCGGCATGACCGCGACCACCGGCGGCTACGTCGTGCCGCGCGGCGGTGCGCAGTCGCTCGCCGACGCGTTGGTGCGCCACCTCGAGCACCACGGTGGCTGGCTGCGACTCGGCGCGCGCGCGCGCAGGATCGTGGTGAAGGACGATCGTGCGTGCGCGGTCGAGCTCGACGATGGCACCGAGATCGAGGCGCGCACGATCCTCGCGGACACCGACGTCGCGCGACTCATGCTCGACATGGTCGAGCGCGAGCACGTGCCCGGCCGCATGGTCGAGTTCATGCAGCGACTGCCGCGCGGCTGGGGCACCTTCAAGGTCGACTGGGCGCTGTCGAAGCCGGTGCCGTGGGACTGCGAGCACGCGCGGAGATCCGCGGTGGTGCACGCCGGTGACAGCCTCGACGATCTGTCGCGCTTCACCGCGCAGGTGCGACGCGGCGAGCTACCCGACAATCCGTATCTCGTGATCGGTCAGCAGAGCGTGCTCGACGACACGCGCGCGCCGAGTGGTTCGCACACGCTGTGGGCCTACTCGCGCGTGCCTCCGCGTCCCGAAGGCGGATGGAAGGCGCACGCGGAACACTTCGCCGATCGCGTCGATGCCCGCATCGAAGCGCTCGCACCGGGCTTCCGCGCGAGCGTGCTGCAGCGCCGCATCGTCGCGCCGCCGGATCTCGAAGCGATGGACGCGAACCTCGTCGGTGGCGATCTCGGCGGCGGCAGCAATGCGTGGCATCGCCAGCTGCTCTTCCGTCCGCTGTTCCCGTGGTTCCGCTATCGCATGCCCGTCGACGGGCTGTATCTGTGCTCGAGCTACGCGCACCCGGGCGCGGGCGTGCACGGCATGTGCGGCTTCAATGCTGCACACGCCGCGCTGCGCGACCTCGAGTGACGCTACTCGATGTTCAGGCCCTTGAGCTGACAGAGCTTGACGGCGTCGTCGCGCTTGCTGCCCTTGAGCCGACCGATCGCCTTGCGAGCCTTGCCTTCGTCTTTCATGACGCATGCTGCACGCGCCATGAGGAACGCGGCCTCGGTCGACTTCTTCGCGTTGTAGGCCTTGCTCGCGAGCTCGTACGCCTGACCGGGGCTCTTCACCACGAGCCCGCTGGCTTCCTTCAGCAACGCATCCGCATCGACGGCGGGCGCGGCCGGAGTCGTCGGTGTGGAAGGCGGGGGTGAAGGCGTCGACTTCTTCGGCGTGGTCTTCTTCGGCGTCGATGGTTGCGACGACTTCGTCGGTGTCGTCGGCGGCGGCTCGACCGGCGGCTCGACGACTTCGACATCGTCGTTCTCCGGCGGCGGCGCGGCTTCTTGCGTGCCGGTCGGATCGGCCGGCACATCCTGCTTCGCATCCGCGGGCACGACCGCGGGCGCGGGTGTCGGCGGCGGCTCCACCGGTGGCGCGACGCTGGCCTTCGTCGGCTCCGCCTTCGTGGGCTCGGTGGCCTTCGCGTCGGCGGTGCGCGTCTCGTTCTTCGCGACCTGCGTGCCTTCGGTCTTGCCGCCGAAGCCACCGTTCGCGACCACCCAGAAGCTCCCGATCGCGACCACGCCGACGACCGCGAGCCCGAGCCCGACCATCATGCCGGTCTTGCGTCGCGGCTCCTCCTGGTAGGGAGGCGGCACGCGAGCCATCGGCATCTGGCCGGAGTCGACGATCATCTGCGGCGGCGCGACCGCTTGCGGATGTTGTCCCGACGAGAGCGCAGCGAGCTCGGCCTGCGACAGTCGCGGCAAGTTCGTGCTCGAGCTCGCGAGCATCGGCTCGACCGCACCGTCGTTCGCCGCCGCAGCGCGCGGACGATCGTAGTTGAGCGAGCGACGATCGACATCTTCGGTGAGCGCGAGGTGGTAGTCGCCGATCTGGACGACATCGCCTTCTTGCAACACGACGCGCGCGTCGACCGGACGACCGTTGACCTTCACGCCGTTGTAGCTGCCGAGATCCTCGATCACCCACGCATCACCGTCGGGGGTGAGCCGCGCATGGCGGCGCGAGACGTTCTTCTCGGTGAGCTGGATCGTGTTCCCGTTCTGGCGGCCGATCGTGATCGACTCCTTGCCGAGGGGCACGATGGTCGTGCTGCCCTCGTCGTCCTCGATGATGAGGCGTAGGGACATCAACACCATGAGGGTAGGAACCTCCGCGAATTGCTGTCAATAGCCGCAACGGGCGCGCTCAAACGCCACGTGGTCATGGAGCTAGTCATCGTTGGCGTCGCCCTCGTGGGTTGGGTGCCGCGGAGCCCGCACCGGTTCGCCGGGAGCGGTGGGCGGAATTACCAACGCGCCATGCCGCTCCTGGTTCTGAAGAAGATGTTGCACGACGGTGGACACCGGGTACACGCCGATGCGTTGCGCGTAGAGCTCGGGCAAACGCGTGCGCAACACGTCGACGACCGCAGGTGAGCTGTGCGCGATCACGATGACCGGTTCGGTTCGTGACAACGTGGCCGCGCGTTGCAGCTCACGCTCGATCGCGTCGGGCGAAGGATCGTCGTCGAGGAACACGCGACGCGCGGCCGCGGGCACGCCGGCGGCCCGCGCCGCGTCTTCGGCGACGGTCTGCGCGCTCGTGCGCGAATCGACGAAGAAGAGCCCACGCTCGTGCAGGAGCGGCATGAGTGCGTCCATCGCCGCGCGATCGGTCGAGAGCCGCGAGCCCATGTGGTTGTTCACGCCGACCGCCGCAGGCACGCGCGCGAGCGCGTCTGCGAGCTTCGTGCGCAACGTGTCGGCGTCGTCGCTCCCGAGCAGGAAGTGCTCCTGTGCTTCGACGCCTTCGGTCATGCGCGCGCCCTCGATCGGCTCCATCGGCAGGTGCAGCATGATCTCGCGATAGCGGCGTCGATCTTCGCGCAGTCGCAGCTGCGTGCCCGCGGCGTAGACCGCACCGGGCAGCACGCTGAAGCTGAGGTTGTAGCGTAGATCGAGCAGCTGCTCGAAGAGGTGCAGCTCGCGACCGATGTCGTCGATGACGATCGCGAGATGGCCCTCGGCGGCGTCCCACGCGAGCATGCGATCGCCGCGGCTCGCTTGCCAGCCACGCGTGTCGGCGACGAGGCGATCGATCGATCGCTGCAGCGCGGCGATCTCTTCGGGATCCATCGGTGGTGGCGGTGGTGGCGACGGTGCGAACGCGAAGCCGAGGCACGCGAGCGCGACCGTGGCGAGCAGCCCCAGCGGCACCGACGTGCTCGACGTGGTCGACATGATCAATGACGACGTGGACGCGGACGCAGACGATCCCACGCGAGCAGGTGCTGCACCGCCGCGCGCAGCTGCAGATCGTCCGCAGCAGCGCGCACCGCCGGGCTCTCGTCGGTGAGCGCAGGCGTGGGTCGACCGAAATCTTCGGGCTCGAGATGACGCGGCGCTTCGCGCTCGGGCGAGATCTCCGGACGCGAGTCGCCGAGCGGCAGCGCACCGGTCGGCGCGACGCCGACGTGCACGTCGGGTGTGATGCCGCTGGCTTGGATCAAGCGATCGTCGGGCGTGTAGTAGAGCGCGGTGGTGAGCTTGAGCAAGCTACCGTCGTCGAGCTCGAACGGCGCCTGCACGCTGCCCTTGCCGTACGTGCGCTCGCCGATGATGAGCGCGCGACCGTGATCCTGCAGCGCGCCCGCGACGATCTCCGACGCGCTCGCGGAGGCCTTGTTGACCAGCACGACGAGCGGCACGTCGGCTTCGGTGCCGGCTCGACGCGCGCGGGCTTCGTCGAGGATCGCCCCGCGACGACCCCGCGTGCGCACGATGACGCCGTCGGACACGAAGAGATCGACGATGCCGATCGCCTCGTCGAGCAAGCCACCGCCGTTGTCGCGCAGATCGAGCACGAGCCCGCGCAGCCCCTGCTTGCCGGCGCTGCGACGCAGCTCCGTGATCGCGGTGCCCATCTCGCGTGCGGCGTCGTCGGGGAAGTCGCGCAGGCGCAGATAGCCGAGGCCTTCGCCGAGCTTGCGCACTTCGACGGCGGGCGGATCGATCACCTCGCGCACGAGCGTGACGGTGCGAATGGTGCCGCGCGTGCGATCGTCGACGGTGACCTTGATCGACGAGCCGGGCTCGCCGCGGATCGTCGTGATCGCGCGCTGCAGATCGGGAAACTGTGCGATCGACTTGCCGTCGATCTTCGTGATGCGATTGCCGACCACGATGCCGGCGTCGTCGGCGGGACCGTCGGGGATGACGTCGCGCACGTCGAGGAAACGCGTGCCGTCGGGATCGCGGCCGAGCACGACCACCATGCCGACGCCACCGAACGCGCCTTCGATGTCCTCACGGAGGATTCGCGCCTCGGCGGGCACGAGGAAGTTCGAGTGCGGATCGAGCTCGCTCACGAGCCCGCGGATCGCGGCGTAGATGAGCTGCTCGCCGTCGACCGGGCGCACGTAGTGCTGCTCGACGATCGACAGCGCGCGCGCGAGCATGTCGATCTTCTGATAGCGCGAGTAGTCCGACGGCGCCGACGCCGGCGCGTCGACGACCTTCGCGAGCGCGGGCGACAGCGTGGCCCCGATCGCGATGCCAGCGAGCAGACAGGACGAGCCCAACGCGAGCGATCGTAGGCGCGACATGTTCGAAGAGGTTGGCGTGCCGGCTGCGGCCAGGCAAGCCGCGCGGTTCATGGCAGCGGAGGGTCGTCGCCTTCGTCGAGGATTTCGACGTCGGCGTCGGGCGCGGCGCGGCGTGGGCGGGCAGACGCGGGGCGTTGCAGCCACGGCTCGGGATCGACCGGGCGCTCGCCGTGGCGCAGCTCGAAATAGACCGTGCGGCCGAGCCCGTCGTCGATCGCCTTCGGGGCGGCGTGTCCGAGCAGCGCGCCTTCGTCGACCTCGTCGCCGATCGCGACGCCGATCTTCCACAGCCGCGCGACCATGCTGAGCTGCCCATCGCCGTGATCGATGACGACGGCGCCGCCGTACTCCGGCAGATCGGTGACGAGCGCGACGCGACCATCGGCCACCGCGAACACGGGCTCGTCGTTGGTGGCCGCGAGCTCGATGCCGTTGCGCAGCATCGGTACCGCGAGCACGCGATCGAGGTAGCGACCGAACGCACCGATGGTGCGGCCACGGACGGGACGCACGAGCCGATGGGATCCGGTGTTGCCGCGCAGCTCCGCGAGTGCGCGCGCGTCGTTCTTCACGCGATCGATGAGCTCGCGCTCGGCGAAGCGCGTGCGCACGTCGGCGCGCGCGAGGGCATGCGTGCGGGCGCGCATCGCCTGCGCCACCGCGGGATCGAGCAGCGACGACGCTTGCTCGAGCACGGTGCTCTCCATCGCGAGCACGCCCTGCGCAGCGGCGAGCGCTTGGTGCTCGCGCGTCGCGGCCAACAGCTCGGCACGCGCACGCGCACGCGCGCGACGATGCGAGGCGAGCTCGTGGAGATCGTGGCGCACGAGCCCGCGCAGCGCACGTGCACGGCGGAGGCGATCGGCGGTGGAGCCCTGCTCGTCGTCGCCGAGCGGCTCACCGAACGCGAGCCTGGCCGCACCGCCGCGCGCGAGCTTGTAGAGCGCACGGCCGCGCGCGCGCACGCTCGCTTCGCGCTCGTCCATGCCGCCGGTGTACGCGGTGAGTCGGCGCAGCGACTCGTCGCTCGCATGCTCGAGCAACGACGCGGTGTACTGCAGACCGGCGTGCTCGCGATCGAGCTCGGCGAGGCCTTTGCGAACTTCGGTGGCGGAGCGCGAGAGCCCGAGCTCGCGCTGCAGCGTCTCGACCAACTTCGGCGACGCGGTCGCGGTGCCGGCGACTGCGAGCGACGCGAGCACGGCGATGATCGTGGCGCGCATCAGCCCTCGACGTAGCGCGCGACGGCGGCGCGCGAGCCCAGCACGCCGAGCGCGGCACCGAAGCCGACCAGCGCAGCGGCTTCGAGCGGTGCGAAGAAGCGCAGGCTGCCGGATGCGAACGCGAGCGCGAGCACGTCGGAGAGCAGCGGCTCGACGCTGCCCCAGCCGATCCACAGCAGCGTGATGGCGAGCCCGGCCCCGCACGCGCCCTGCACGAGGCCTTCGACGATGAACGGTCCGTGCACGAACGATGCGGTGCCGCCGACGAGCCGCAGGATCTGGATTTCCGCGCGGCGGGCGTAGACGGCGAGGCGGATCGTGCTCCACACGATCGTGAGACACGCGAAACCGACCAGCGCGGCGGCTCCGAACGCGATGCGGCGCAGCGTCTCGAGCAACGATTGTGCGCGCGCGGCCCAGGCACCGGCGACGACGACTTCTTCGATCTCCGGCTCGTTGCGCACGCGCTCGGCGAGCGACTCGCTCGCGCTGGGGTCGCGCAGCATGATCTCGAGCGAGATCGGCAGTACCTCGGGCTCGATGCCGTCGAGCACGCTCGCGTCGTCGCCGAGGCCGTCGAGCAGGCGCTGCATCGCGAGCGCGGGCTCGACCACGGTGACCGACTCGACCTCGCTGCGCTCGTCGATGCTCGCCGCGAGCCGCGTCGCGGTCTCGAGATCGACGTCGTCGACGAGATATGCGGTGACCGGGACTTCGACGCCCCAACCGTCCGCGACCGAGCGCGCGTTGGTCCACGCGAGCACGACGGTGCCGAGCAACAGCATGCAGACGGCGATGGTTGCGACCGCGAGCAGCTGCACGAGCGGTGCCTGCGACATGCCACGCACGCCGCGGATGACCACGTAGCGCAGGCCGTGCAGCGCGCCCATCAGGCCAGCGCTCCGATCGCGTCGCGGGGCATCACCGCGGTCTGCTCGGCGGTGGGCTCGATCGCGATCGACGGCTGCGGGCGGCTGTCACCGACGAGTCGACCGCCTTCGAGCTCGAGCATGTGCGTGGCGACGACGTGCTCGACGCAGCGCGGATCGTGCGACGCGAGCATCACCGTCGTGCCGCGTGCACACACCGACTGCAGGAGCTCGAGGATCTCGCGCGTGAGCCGAGGATCGAGATTTCCGGTGGGCTCGTCGGCGAGCAGGATCGCGGGCTCACCGGCGAGCGCACGCGCGATCGCGACGCGCTGTTGCTCGCCACCGGACAGACAACGCGCGGGTCGACGCAGCTCGGCCGAGAGCTCGACCGCGCGCAGGGCTCGACGCGCGCGCGCTTCGACCTCGGAGGGCTTCAGCCCGAGCACTTGCAGCGCGAGCGCGACGTTCTCGAGCGGCGTGGCATCGGGCAGCAGCTTGAAGTCCTGGAACACCGCACCGACGTTGCGGCGCAGGTACGGGATGCTCGATCGCCGCAAGCGATGGATGTCGCGACCCGCGACGCGAATCGTGCCTTTGTCGGGCCGCTCGGCCGCGAGCACGAGCTTGAGCAGCGTGCTCTTGCCCGCGCCCGAGGGGCCCGAGAGCAGCACGAACGCTCCTTCGGCGACCGCGAAACCGATGTCGCTGAGCGCGACCGTCTTCGCACCGGCCCCGGCGTAGGCCATCGTGACGCCGCTGAACTCGAGGATCGACACGGGTCCAGTCCCGGTCTAAGCACGCTCTCGCCGTGAACGCCAATTAGCGGCGAGACCCCGTTTGCGGCGCGGATCGCCGCTGCCAACCTGAGCGCGCATGTCCGGCCTGCCCGAGCCGTCGCGGCGCGACAAGGTGTTCACGTTGGCGGGCACGTTGCTCGGGCTGTTCCTCGCGGCGCTCGATCAGACCATCGTCGCGACCGCGGGTCCGGTGATCCAACAGGACCTGCACATCGAGCCCGCGCTCTACGTGTGGATCACGACCGCGTATCTGGTCGCGTCCACGGTGTTCGTGCCGATCGCGGGCAAGCTCTCCGATCTGTACGGGCGGCGCTGGGCGTTGCTCGCGGGGATGATCGTATTCCTCGCGGGCTCGCTCTTGTGCGGGCTGTCGCGCAACACCGCGATGCTGATCGTCTTCCGCGCCGTGCAAGGCGTCGGCTCCGCGGCGCTCTTCACCACCGCGTTCGCCGTGGTCGCGGATCTCTTCCCGCCCGCGGTGCGCGGCAAGTACACCGGCCTCTTCGGTGCGGTGTTCGGGATCTCGAGCATCATCGGTCCGCTCGCCGGCGGCTTCATCACCGATCGCTTCGGTTGGCACTGGACGTTCTTCATCAACCTGCCGATCGGCGCGATCGCGATCGCGTTCGTCGCCGCACGCATGCCCGCGCTGCGGCGCGAGCACGCGGAGCGGCCCCGCATCGACGTCAAAGGTGCGATCGCGCTCGCCGTCGCGGTCGTGCCGCTGTTGGTCGCGCTCACGCTCGGCCGCGGCGACACCGGCGACGCGTCGGGCTTCGCGTGGGGCTCGTGGCCGATGCTCGTGCTCTTCGCCACGTCTGCGATCGGCATCGCGGCCTTCGTGTCGATCGAGAGACGCGCACGCGATCCGATCCTCGATCTGCGCATGTTCGGCAATCGAGTGTTCAGCGCGGGCAACAGCGGCGTGTTCGTGCTGGGCATGGCGTTCCTGGCTGCCGTCGTGTTCCTGCCGCTGTTCATGGTCAACGTGGTCGGGCTCTCCGCGACCGACTCGGGCCTCACCACCACGCCGCTCACGCTCGGCGTCGTCGTCGGCAACATCGTGTCGGGACAGCTGGTCTCGCGCTTCGGTCGCTACAAGCCGCTCATGCTGATCACGATCGCGTTGCTGGCGATCGCATTCGCGGTGATGGGCTTCGGGCTCTCGCCGCACGCGTCGCAGGCCGACGTGACGCGCAAGATGATCTTCGTGGGGCTCGCACTCGGGCCCACGGTGCCGCTTTACACCCTGGCGATCCAGAACGGCGTCGCACCGCAACAGATCGGTGCGGCCACCTCGACCGCGACGTTCTTCCGCCAGATGGGCTCGACGCTGGGCATCACGATCGTGGGTGCCGTGTTCGCGTCGACGCTCGCGAGCCAGCTGCACCGCGAGCTCGACGCGATCGCGGCCGACGTGCCCGCGGAGCTGCGCAGCCGCTTGCTCGTCGGCCAGGGCTCGAGCATCGGCGAAGGACCGAGCGGCACGACGCTCGACGTCGAGCGCGTGCGCGCGTGCATCACCGAGCACTACGCCGAGCAACGGGCGCAGCTCGACGACGCCTCCGCGATCGCGGCGCTCGATCGCGAAGAGCAGGCCGCGCTGCGCGGCGTCGACGAGGTCGCCGACGCAGCCAAGGCCGCGTTCACCACCGCGATCGAACGCATCTACCGCGTGTGCATCGGCTTCGCCGCGCTCGCGTTCCTGATCACGCTGCGCCTGCCCGAGATCCCGCTGCGTCGCACGCTCGACGGCGGGCCGACGCCCGAGTGATCACCGAGTCGTGCGCGCGTCGGCGGGCGAGCGCGCGCGGAACCACTGCGCGATGCCTTCCATGTGCGGCTCGAAGTCGCCGGGCACCGAGACGTTGAGGACGCCCGCGCGTTTGTTCGTGCGGTTCTCGAAGTCGTGCACCACGCCGCCGGGAACGACGACGAACGCGCCCTTCTTCGCTGCGTGCCAGCGGGTGCCGATGCGGATGCTCATCGTGCCTTCGAGCACGTAGAACACGTCGTCCTCCTCGTGCTTGTGGGCGCCCGGGCCCTTCGTGCGCGCGTCGAGCCACCACTCGGAGATCGAGTAACGATTGCGCGTCTCTTCGCCGTCGGCCTTGAACACGGCGGTCAGCGGGCCCATCACGTACTCGCGACCTTCGCCGGGTGCGAGGCGCACCGGGCGACGCGCCTTCGTTCGTTGCTTCGCCATTTAGTTAACCATAACGTGAACTAAAATCCTGGGCCCGTCAAGCATTGCGTAACGCGGTGGTCTGCGGCGACGATCCTCTTGGTCGTGACCGTCGAGATCCAGCTCTTCGAGGACATCGTGTGTCCGTGGTGCTACCTCGGTCGACATCGTCTCGAGCGAGTGATCGCCGATCTCGAGGTCTCGGCGACGATCGTGCATCGCCCGTTCTTGCTGCGGCCCGCGACGCCGGCCGAAGGCGTCGACATCCACGCCGAGCTGCGCCAGCGCTACGGGCCGCTCGAGCCGCTCTTCGCGAGGCTGGCCGGCGAAGCGAACAAGAGCGGGCTCGCGTTGGATCCCGCCAAGCAGCGCTTCACGTATCCGACGTTGCCGGCGCACACGCTGTTGCGGCATGCGGCCGCGCGCGGCACCCAGGACGCGCTCGCGATGGCACTGTTTCGTGCGCACTTCGACGACGCGAAGAACATCGCGGATCCCGACGTGCTCGCCGAGCTCGGTGAAGCGCACGGCTTTGTGCGCGACGAAGTACGTGCGCTCGTCACCGCACCCGACGAGCTCATCCTCACGCGCGCCGAGACCGAGCGCGCCGCGAGGGCGGGTGTGCATGCGGTGCCGCTGTTCGTGATCGGTGAGCAGGCGCTCTCCGGTGCGCAGCCGGAGTCGGTGCTGCGCAAGACGATCGCCGAAGCACTAGCGCCGTAGCGCCGCGGCCATGCGGCGCACGCCTTCGACGAGGCGCGGCGGGGCGTGGGCGCAGAAGCCGACGCGCGCGTGGGAGAGCTTGCGCGCGTCGAAGTCGAAGGCCGAGCCCGGTGCGAAGAGCACGTTCCTCGCGCGTGCGCGTGCGGCCCATGCATCGACGTCGATGCGGGGATCGACGTCGAGCCACAGCGCCATCCCGCCGCCGGGCAGCGTGAAGGAGACCGCGCCGGCGAGCTCGCGCTGCAGCGCGCTCGCGAGCACCTCGCGGCGCTCTTCGTGCACGCGACGCATGCGTCGCACGTGGCGCTGCACGAGCCCGTCTTCGAGCAGCTCGGCGAGCGCGGCCTCGAGCGCGGCGTCGCCTTGGCGATCGGAGACCTCGCGCAGCGCGACGATCACGTCGAGCAACGGACGCGGTGCGACCGCGCAGCCCATGCGCAGGCCCGGTGCGAGCACCTTCGACAGCGTCGCGACGTAGACGACCACGCCGTCGTGATCGAGGCTCGCGAGCGGCGCGACCGGGCGACCGCGGTAGTGGAACTCGTGGTCATAGTCGTCCTCGACGATCGCGAAGCGATGGCGCTTCGCGAGCTCGAGCAGCGCGAGCCGACGCTGTGGTGCGAGCGTCGCGAGGCTGGGGAACTGGTGGTGCGGCGTGACGTAGACCGCGGTGAGCTTCTGCTTCGCGAGCGCCGCGGCGAGCAGATCGGTGCGCAGGCCGTCGGCATCGACGGCGATCGGCAACAGCTCGGCGCCGGCGCTCGCGAATGCGTCCCACGCCGGGCGATAGCCCAGCGCTTCGACGGCGACGACGCTGCCGGGGCGCACGAGCGCGCGCGCGATCAGATCGATCGCCATCTGACTGCCGCGCGTGACCAGCAGATCGTCGGCGGTGCACGCGAGCGCGCGCGTGCTCGCGAGCATCTGCGCGAACGCTGCGCGCAGCCGCGGATGCCCCTGCGGATCGCGATAGCCGAGCAGGTTGCGATCGCGCAGCGCACGACGATAGGCGCGTGCGACCGCTTCGCGCGGGAACGACGACGGATCGGGCAGGCCGGTGTGCAGGCCGATGACGCGGCGGTCGAGTACGGGCTCGCGCGAGCCGAGCGATCCGGGGCGCACGCGCGCCGGCGGGATCGCGAAGCCGACGCGGCCGGCCGCGTGCGCGCGTTGTCGTGCGCGCGCCGGCGCTTCGGCGAGGCGCTCCGCGATGAACGTGCCGCGACCGACACCGGCGGTGACCCAGCCTTCCGCGAGCAGCTCGCGATAGGCCGCGACCACGGTGTTGCGATGCACCTCGAGCTGCGCGGCGAGCTCGCGCGTGCTCGGCAGGCGATCACCGGCGCGCAGGCGTCCGCGCTGCACTTGCGCTGCGATCGCGCGCGCGATCGCAGCGCAAGTGCAGCGCGGACGCCT
>DASZPU010000069.1:0-19592 GCA_035550195.1 Nannocystaceae bacterium | reverse complement strand
GACGCCGGTGATCGTCGACGCCGCGCAGCTCGCTGCCGACTTCGGCGGCTTCGCGATGCTCGGTGAAGAGGACAACTCGCGCACGGGCTACGGTGCCACGCATGCGGGTGACATGAATGGCGACGGATTCGCGGACATCGTGATGGGCGCGCCGTACTTCGGACCGGGCGTCGACACGAGCGGTCGCGTGTACGTCGCGTATGGCAGCGCGGCGCCGACCTCGTTCGCGCTCGATTCGCTCGCGGACAGCGACATGGGCTTCGTGCTCGACGGCGACGACGGTTCCAGCGCGGGGCAGTCGGTCGCCGGCGTCGGTGATTTCAACGGCGACGGACTCTCGGACATCGTGGTCGGCACCGGATCCCTGCGGACGTTCGTCGTGTTCGGCGACGAGGATCCGCACTCACGGCCGTTGGCCACCGTGGCCGAGGGCGTCGGCGGTCTCGTCATCGACGACGAGCCCGAGCCCGGCACCCCCGGCGGGTTTGCGAGCGGTGCGGGCGACGTCGACGGCGACGGCCGCGACGACATCGTCGTCGGTCAGTACGGCGCCGATGTGAACGGCACGAATGCGGGCGGCGCGTATGTGGTGTTCGGCGTCGACGACGGCGCGCCGATCTCGCTCACCGACGTCGCGCTCGGCACCGGCGGATTCGTCATCGAAGGCGAGAGCGCCGGCGACATGGCGGGGATCATGGTGACCGCTGCAGGTGATGTCGACGGCGACGGGCTCGGCGACGTGCTGATCAGCGCGCCGTATCATCCCAACGGTGCGGAGGTCGGCCGTGTGTGGGTCGTGTTCGGCAAGAGCGACACCATGGCGGTGCAGCTCGGCGATGTCTCCGACGGCATCGGCGGCTTCCGCATCGACGGCGCGGCGACCGGTGATGGTGCGTCGTGTGTCGGTCGAGTCGGTGACTGGAACGGCGACGGGCTCGACGACGTGGGCGTCGGTGCGTACGGCTTCGGCAACGACGTCGGTCGCGCGTACGTCGTGCTCGGCAAGTCCGACGGCGACCCGGTCGCGCTCGCCGACGTCGCGATGGGCACGGGCGGCTTCGCGATGATCGGCGAGACGCCGGGCGCACGCACGTGCCGCATCGCGGGTGTGGGCGACGTCAACGGCGACGGGCGCGACGACGTGGCCACCAGTGCGACGAACATCGCGAGCGAGACGGGGCGCGCCTACGTCGTCTTCGGCACCTCGGCCGTCGCGACGATCGATCTCGCCGACATCAGCGCGGGCATCGGTGGATTCGCGATCGCGGGTGAAGGCGCGAGCGACTACCTCGGCGGCGGACTCGGCGGCGGCGACATCGATGCGGACGGTTTCGCAGATGTCATCGTCGGCGCGGACTCGGCCAACGGCGGCACCGGTGCGGCCTACGTCGTGCGCGGCGTGCCGACCGGGCCGGCGCGTTGACGCTACTTGCCCGTGATCGTCAGCGTGCCCGCGACGCCTTTGCGTTGGTAGTCGAGGCGCAACGACTTGCCGCGGCCGAGCTTGCGCAGCGCCGCATGGATCGCGCCTTCGTCCTTCGCCGCGGTGCCGTCGATCGCGACCACGAGGTCGCCGTTCTTCAGCCCGAGCTGCTTGAAGAGCGTGCCGCTGCGGATGCCGTAGAGCTTCAGGCCGCTGCCGTCCTTCTCGACGAGCACGCGCGCGGCGTGCTCGAGCGCCGCCTTGTCGTGATCGCGCAGCCACTTGCGATCGAGCGTGCAGCGATCGCCGGTGCAGACGACCGCTTCTTCGAGGCCCGCGAGCGCAGGATCCTTGCACGCCGAACGCGGCGGCTCGTCGTACGGCCCGGGCGGTCGTCGGGATGCGACGATCCGCAGCGGCGGCAGCGTCGTGCTGCCGAGCGCCGCGCTGTCGACCCACGCGAGCTGTCCGACGCGGCACATCACGTTGGAGCAGACCGCGTCGCCGTGCAGATACACCGACGCGCGCTCACCGACGATCGGCACGTCGAGTCGCTCCCATGATTGCGCGCCGTCGGTGGTCACCCAGATCTGCGTCGCGTCGCGTCCCGCTGCGATGCCGTGGGTCGCCGACGCCATCGCGAGCTTGGTCGTGCCCTCGGGTACCGCATGGCGCGACAGCTCGCCGAGCGGCGGACCGATCACGAGCGTCGCCTTCGCCTCGTCGCGCTCGAGCGCATAGACGAGCTCGTCCATCACGCCGAGTCGTGCGAGCCCGAGCTCGAGCTCGTTCCCTTTCGCGATCGCCTGCGCCACGAGCGTGCTCGCGCGCGACCACACCGCCCAGTCGGCAGCGATGGCGTGCAGCGCATGGCTGCGCTCGGGGACCCTCAGCGTCGCGCCATCCGATCGCAGCCACTGCGCCGGCGTGTCGTCGCGCTCGCGCGGGTAGCCGCGACCTGCGAACCATCCGTTGCTACCCAGCACGATCGTGCTCGGCTCGAAGGCGATCTCCGACGTCTGCCAACGACCGTCGCTCCAGTGCACGATCGACTCGAGGCCGTCGTTGCGGACGCAGCGGCCGTAGATCTCCGCGCCCACGCGCTCGAGCACGCAGTGATCGGGTGGCTCGGCGACGAGCGTGCCGTCGAGCCGGACGATGCCGCGGCCTTCGAGGCTCGCGATCGTGCCGTCCGCGAGCCGTGCGATCGTCGCGAGTCGTTGCAGCGCGGCGTACTCCTCGGACGTCTTGCCCGACGCAGACAATCGGATCGGAGCCGACGCGACGCCGGGCTTCGCGAGCTGCTCGCGTCCGCCGTGCGTGATCGCCTCGACGCCGTCCTTGCCGTGCTCGAGGGCCATCACGCAGCCGCGCGTCGGCACCTTCACGAACGGCTCGCTGCCGCGATCGGAGCGCTGCACGGTGCCGTCCGCATCGAGCACGAAGAGCGCGTCGTCACTCGCGGCGATGGCGAGCACGCCTTTGCGCAGCGGCTGCGTGCGTCGCTCCTGCGTGAACCAGACGAAGCCGCTCACGTCGAGGCCGACGATGCGATCGCCCACGACGACGACGTCGTGGGTGGCGCGCTCGGTGTCGACGTCGAAGAGGCGGTCGCTCGCACTGCCCGTGCGGTAGACCGCGCCGCCTTTCGTGACGAGCACGAGCCCGTCACCGAAGCGCAGCGTGGTCGCGATCGCGGTCGAGGTCAGCTCGTTGGCGACGCGCAGCTCACCGTCGACGAGCTCGCTGCGCAGCGCTCCGAGCGATTCGTCCGCGCTCGCGCCGTCGACGGCCTCGGGCAGGACGTACGCCGACCAGCCGATCTCCGAGTGTCCGTGTTGCTCGTGCGCGACCGGTGCGACCGTGACGGGCGCGCTCGTGCGTTCGCAGCCGACGAAGAGCAGTGCGACGGTGCAGACGCGATGCATCGATCGTCAGCGTACCGCGCTCACTTCGCGTCGAGCCAGTCGTCGCTCGCCACCTTGTTGCCGAGCTTCCACGTGTCGGCGGTCTCGGCCTTCTTCGTGTCCTTGCCCTTCGCGTCCTTCGCGATCGGACGCGCGACGGTCGGTGTGGCCGCGTTCGGATCGGCGGTCGGGATCGCGATGTCCGGCTGCGCCACCAGCGATGCTGCGCCGGCGACACCCGCGGGCACGGCAGCCGGTGGCGCTCGCTCGGCGTCGCGCGGGGTCGTGTTGCAGCCACCGCCGAGCATCGCGACGAGGACGAGGTAGGCCGGGAGCGGACGCGGACGAGGGCTCATGTCTGCGGTAGACCGGGCCCGGTCGCGACTGATCACTCGACGTCGCGGAAATCCGGCTACGATCGCGAGGTCGTGGCTGCAACCTGCTGGCGAGCGATCGCGCTCGTAGCCCTCGCGGGCTGCGCAGGCGGTGCGCCGTCGAACAAGGGACCCGCGGCGACGTCCGTCGGATCGAGCGCGAGCGTCGGCGACGAGAGCAGCGACGAAGGCGATCCGCCGAGCGAGACCAGCTCCGCGGACGAGGAAGGCAGCGCGGAGCAAGGCGCGTCGAGCAGCGAGTCGTCGAGCGGCGGCGCGGAGTCGAGCAGCGGCGAGGTCGGCGAGTCGAGCAGCGACAGCGGCGAGCCGACCATGTGCGTGCAAGCCGATACGTGCGCGACCGCGAGCGTGATCGGCATGGTCAGCGGCGACAAGGACTCCGACGCGATCCAGATCATGGGCACCGAGCCCAGGTGGCTCACCTTCCAGGTCACCGAAGACGACGACTCGATCGCCGGCGAGAACGTGGCGTTCACCGCGACGCTCGACAGCCCCGGCGGCGCCGACTTCGATCTCTACGTGTATCGCGGACCCAGCAACGGCACGACGGGGTGCAACGGCATGGTGGACGACTCGACGTCGTCCGGCCCACAAGACGTCGTGCACATGAGCTGGGGCGAGGGCGGCGTCGCGAACGGCGGCGACGATCGTGCTTGGATCGCCGTCGAGATCGTCCCGAAGAACGATTGCGACGGCATCGCGATGTGGACGCTGACGATCGAGGGCGACACCTGAATGTGGTCGATCGTCCACGAGGTCGGAGCACTCGTCGAGATTCGCATCTGGTCACCGGTATCCGCCGACGAGGCGACCGCGTGGGCGGCCGAGCACGAGCGCACGATCGCGAACATCGCGGACGAGTACGTGTGCTTTGTCGATCTCGTCGGTGCGACCGTGTTCCCGCCGGCGGCAGTCGCAGCGTACACGGCGGTGATGAAGGACGAGCCGCGACTGCGTCGCACGGCCGCGTTGCTCGGTGCGAATCCGGTGCAGAGCCTGCAGGTCGATCGCATGATGCGCGACGCGGACAATCCGATGCGGCGCGCGTTCGCGACACCGGTGCAAGTGCTGGCGTGGCTCGATCCGGTGCTCGGGCCGCTCGAGCGCGTGCGCCTGCGCAACGTGATGCGCCAGCGCAGCTATCTCTGAGCGCGCGCTTCGGCGCGCGACAGATGCCCGCGCGCTTCCACCACGAGTGGATGGGTCTCGTCGAGCGCACGCAAGAGCACGTCGTAGGTCTCGCGATAGATCGCCAGCGCTTCGTCGTGACGCTCGAGCTTCGCGAGCACGGTCGCCATGTTCATGCGCACCTTCGCGGTCTCGGGATGATCCTTGCCGGAGCGACGCGCGCGGATCTCGAGCGCCTGCTCGTACAACGCGAGCGCGCGCGCGTGCTGGCCGAGCTCCGTGTTCGCATCGGCGAGGTTCTCCAGGCACACCGCGTGCTGCACCGTGTCGCGCTGGCTGCCTTCGACCAGCGTGCACGCGCGCTCGAATAGCGGCAGCGCGTCGGCGGTGCGGCCCTGCATCAGATACGTGAGCCCGAGGTTGTCGAGGTCGTAGACGAGGCGGGGATGATCCTTGCCGAGCACGCGCTCGGACATCGCGAGTGCGTCGGCGAAGTACCGCTGTCCGCCGGCGACGTCGCCACCGGCTGCGAGCGCGCCACCGAGGCCGCTGAGCGACGTGGCCTTCTCGATGTTGTCGCCGGGGAACGCGGCCTCGCGGATCGCGAGCGCTTCGCGATTGAGCTGCGCGGCCTCGTCGAACTTGCCGCGGCGCTGCGCTTCGTTCGCGAGGTTGTGGATCGCACCCGCGACGAGCGGATGCGCCGGGCCGAGCGATGCTTCCAGCAGCGCACGCGCACGCGCGAGCGTCTCGCGTGCGCGCTCGGGCTCGTTCGAGGACGAGTAGGCCGAGCCGAGCGCGATGAGCTCGCTGCCGATCTCGGGATTGTCCGCGCCGAGCTCCGCTTCCGCGAGCGCGGCGGCTTCGGCCAAGCTCGCGGTCGCTTCGCGGAACTCACCGAGCTGCAGCAACAAGCCGCCGCGCTCGTACGCGAGCCCGACGCGGAGCTGCGCGTCGTCGAGCTCGCCCACCATCATCTCGGCGTGATCGAGCCAGGCGAGGCCTTCGTCGACGCGTTGCGCGTGGATGCCCACGGTGCTCGCGAGCCCGAGCGCGGCGAAGCCCGCGATGCGCCGCAGCTCGTGGCGACCCGCGAGGAAGTACGCGGCGCGCAGCTGCTCCTCCGCGCCCGCGAGATCGCCCATGCGATCCTTCGCGTCGCCGATCTGCCGCAAGAGCTCCGCGAGCTGCGGGGGATGGTTCACGCGCTCGGCGTCGGGCAAGAGCGCAATCGCAGCTGAGTGCGCGTCGGCCCAACGACCCGCGGTGCCGAGCGCGACCGCATCGGCGATCGCGGGCGCGAGCTCGGCGACGCGTGCACGCTGCTCGGGATCGGGTGCAGCCGGACGCTGCGCGAGCCGGCGCACGTCGGTGCAGTCGGCGATCGGTTGCAGCCCGGTCACCGCATGCACGGCGGTGCTCGCGACGATGACATCGGCCGCGCCGAGGATCTTCGTGAGCGCGTTCTGCTCGAGCAATCGCTCGTCGAGGCAATCCTGCGCGCGCGTGACGAGGTCGCCGTCGCGATCGCTGCGCCGCGCGAGGCAGTTGGCGGCGCGCGCCTCTGCCCACGCGACCGTGCGCGCATCGAGCTCGCGGCCGATGCGTGCGATCGTCGGCTCCGCGAACGGCACGCCGGTGCCCCGGATCGCCGTCTCGATGTCGTTGCGCGCGTCCTGCCAGCTCGCGGTCGCGCGCGTACCTTCGTCGCGACACGCCGCCTTCGCGCGCTGATCGACGACGACGAACGCGAGCGCACCCGCGGCGGCGAGCCCGACGACGATCGCGAGCGCACGTCGACGCGCAGCTCCACGTGCACGCTGCAGCTCGTCGAGCAGCGACTGCATGTCCGCGAAGCGCTGCTCGGGCGCGCGTGCGAGCCCACGTCGCAGCAATCGCGCGATCGCCAACGGCACGTCGTGATCCTGCGGCGGCGGATCGATCTGCCCCGCGAGCACCTTGCTCGCGACCACCGTGATCGAGCTGCCGTCGAACGGCGGCACGCGGTACAGCGCCTCGTACAAGCTCACGCAGAACGCGAATTGATCGGCGCGATGATCGACGCGTGCGCCCAGGAACTGCTCGGGCGCCATGTAGCGCGGCGTGCCGGCGACCGTGCTGTCGTGGGTCGCGCTGCTCGTCGACGCGGCCGCGCGCTCGCCCGGCTCCGCGCGTGCGAGCCCGAAGTCGACCAGGCGCACGCGGCCGTCGTTGCCGACCAGGATGTTGTCGGGCTTGAGATCGCGGTGCACGAGGCTGGCCGAGTGCGCCGCGACCAAGCCACGTCCGGCTTGCTCGAAGACGTCGAGGATCGCGTCGCGCGAGCGCGGCACCTCGCGCAACCATCCGCGCAACGTCGTGCCCTCGATCATCTCCATCACGAGGAACAGCCGCCCGCCGTCGTCGCCGACCTCGAACACCGGCACCACGTTGGGATGGGCCAGCTTCGCGATCGCTTGCGCTTCGCGACGCAGTCGCGCCTGCAAGTGCTCGGCATCGGGCCGCGCGCGCAGCAGCTTGATCGCGACCTTGCGATCGAGCTCGCCGTCGTAGGCGGCGTACACCTCGCCCATCGCGCCTGCGCCGAGTCGACGCAGCACCACGAAGCGTCCGATGCGGACCGGCTCGGCCGCGTCGGCACCGAACAGCCCGGTCATCACGTGCGCGAGCACGCGTGCGCCTTCGACCGAACGATCGTCGTCGGCCAACGTCGTGTTCGCGTCGGCTTCGCCGGAGGCCCCCGAGGGTTGGAGATCGGAGGACACCCCGCGCCAATCATATGCATACTCGGGGCATGTCGCGTCGCACCGCCCCGATAGTCGCGCTCCTGCTCGCTGCCTGTGCGCTGACCGCTCCTACACCGAAGTCCACGCCGGCGCCCCGCGAGACTCGCTTCTATACCGCCGACAATCCCACCGAGCTCTCGCAGATCGTCAACGGTTCGGCTGCGCAAGGTTGTCGGATGCTGCAGGTGGTGCCGTGGAAGGAAGCGTTCATCGCGGTGATGGAGTGCCCACCCGGATCGCACGCAGCACCGGCGTGCGGCTCCGGTGGGCGTTGCCCGATCGAGCAGTGATCAGCCGGCGCCGTAGCAGAAGCCGACGCCGAGCTGCATGAGCCAATAGCAGCCCGCGATCGTCGGGCATGTCGCTTGATCGAGCGCATCGCACTGCAGCCCGTAGCACGCATCGCCGAGCTCGCCCGCCGTCCACACGCACGCGGGCGACGTCATGCACGTCGCTTGATCGTGGCTCGGACACACCATCGGATCCCAGCCGCACGGGCCGGGGCCCATGCCACCGAACGGGTCTTGGTTCAGCGGCCACGCGCAGCCCATCGTCACGCCGCAGGTCGCTTCGTCGAGGCCGACGCAATCGACGGGTAGCGGCGCACCGGTGGAGCTGCTGCTCTCGTCGTCGCTCGAGCTCGCTTCGGGATCGGTGGTCGCGGGCGCGGTCGTGCTCTCGTCGTCGCTGCTGCTCTCGTCGCCGCCGGAGCTGGTGCTCGTGTCACTGCTGCTCTCGCCGATCGTCGTGACGGTGCTGCTGCCGACCGACGCGCTCGCGCCGAAGGTCGCGGCATCGCCGTGCGTGCCTTCGCCGATCGTGCAACCGAGCGCGATCACGAACGTCGACGCGATCGCCCTCGCACAAACGTGCGCCATCACGAGCCCCCCTTCGCCGCCGGAAGTGGGATCCCGCGCGCCGCGGGTTCCCGCACCGCGTTCGGCCGGCACCGCAAGACGCTGCGCCGGAGAAGAGTCACGGGGTCGCGGCCGAAGAATCGACGCGCATGGGTGCAACGGCTCCGAACAGCCCCCGTCTCGTAGCGCACCGAGGTACGAACATGACGATGCGCAAGCTCTCCGTGGTGGCGATTCTGGGCCTTTCTCTCGCGCTCGGCTGCGACAGCAAGAAGGACGAGAAGAAGGCCGACGACAAGAAGGCCGAAAGCAAGGACGCGAAGAAGGCCGACGACAAGAAGGCGGAGGGTGGCGGCGGCGGTGACAAGATCGCGGCCGGCGACACCAAGGCTGCCGATGCGAAGGCCGAGCCCGCAGGCGATGCGAAGCCCGAGGCGGCCGCGGCCGGTGGCAAGCTCGCGATCGACAAGCTCAACCTCACCGCGACCGCGCCCGCCGAAGCGAGCGTCGGCGACGGCATCGGTGGCAGCGGCGTGATGGTGACCGGGCCCGGCTTCGCGGTGAACCTCGAGGAAGCCTCCGAGACCCGCCCGAAGGACGTCGCCGCGGCGAAGAAGGACGCGGAGATGTACACGCCGCAGAACCTGAAGGACGAGAAGCTCGCCGACGGCTGGGCGCTCACCTTCGACAACAAGGGCGACATGGGCGCGAACTTCTTCGTGAACGGCCGCCGCGACATCGGCGGCAAGGCGTTCTGGTGCGAGACGATGGCGTCGACCACCGAGCAGCAGACGGCTGCGCTCGACTTCTGCAAGTCGCTCGCGGCGAAGTGAGAGGGGTTCTATAAACAGGGGCTGCGCCCCTACGCTATCTCCTGAGTCGAGCCGATGCGGCTCGACTCAGGAGATCGCTACCCCCGCGGCAAAGATGCCGCGCCGCCGCCGTGCGGCGGTTGCTCGCGAAAGCTGCTCGCCTTTGGCGATCAGCTCTCGCGGCAATTCTCAGTGGTGCTTGCGGGCGCTCTCGAGCGATTTGCCCGCGCTCGTGCGACGTCAGCGAGCGACTGCGCGTAGGCGTGGTCGCGGTGCTGGTGCGGCGGACGGTGCTTCGTCTTCGAGGCGCTTGCGCGTGAGCTCGAGGTACGGCGGCTCGCGTTCGATGCCGACGTAGCGGAAGCCCGCGCGCAACGCTGCGACGCCGGTGGTGCCGCTGCCGTTGAACGGATCGAGCACGACGCCATCGGGTGGACACGAGGCGCGCACGATCCGTGCGAGCAGCTCGATCGGTTTCTGCGTCGGGTGCCGGCCGTGCACCTTCTCGCCGTTGCCGGGCGCTTGCATGCGCCACACCGACTTCATCTGCTTGCCGCCGTTGGCTTCGCGCATCGCGGGGTAGTCGAAGTGATGGCGACTCTTGCGATCGCGCGCGGCCCACAGAATCGTCTCGCTCGCGTGCGTGAAGTAGCGGCACGAGAGATTCGGCGGCGGGTTGGGCTTCTCCCACACGATCTCGTTGAGCATCTTGAAGCCGAGCTGCTGCATCGCGAAGCCCACCGAGTGGATCACGTGGCTCGTGCCCGACACCCAGATCGTGCCGTTGGGCGTCAGCACGCGCTGACACGCCGCGAGCCAGGCGCGGTTGAAGCTGTGGTTGTCGTCGACGCCGAGGCTGCGATCCCACGCGCCCTTGTCCACGCTGACGCGCCGGCCCGACTTGCAGGTCGTGCCGCCGTTCGACAGGAAGTAGGGCGGGTCCGCGAAGACCACGTCGATCGAGGCCTCGGGTAGCTCGGCCAGACGTTCGAGACAATCGCCCTGCAAGAGCGTCGCGACGCCGTCCGGCGTGCGCCACCACGGGCCCTTGGAGCTCGGCAGCGATGCGGAAGTGGAGGGTGCCAACCTGGCGCAGCTTTCCGCCCATGCACGTCCGTGCCCAAATTTTCGACGAAGCGCCTGCCCCTCTGTTATCCAACGAGGACAGATGCTGGTCGTCCGAGCACCATCCGCCCTTCGCGTCGGCGCCCTCGCGCTCGTCGCCCTAAGCGTGGGCTGGTTCGGCTGCAATCGCGGGCGAACGTTACCGAGCTCGCTGCCCGAAGAAGAACCGCCGCGACGCGCGGCCGAGTCGTTCCTGCACTGCGTCGAAGCCGGCACGAGCGGCTGCGTGCAGCCCGGCGACAAGCACGGCGGTTGGGATGCGCTGCACCTCTTGTTGTGGATGGCGAGCGGATCACCGCTGGCGATCCTCGAAGCGTTGCCGACGCAGCTGCTGCGCCACGAAGATCCGTTGGTCGTGCAGGAGTCGTTCGTCGCCGAGGTCGAGCGCTACGCCGAAGTCGTGCGCGGAGCCGAGTGCGAGTCGACGTCGGCGCAGCCGATGCACCCGCTCATCGACAAGGCCAGCAACAAGGCGAACGAACGCCTGCGCCGACTCGGGCTCGCGCGTAGCGGTCTCGGCAAGGTGATCGAAGGCCTGCAGAAGGAAGCCCACGATCAGCTCGACACCGGGCACCTCGTGCGGCTCGACTGCCGCTACGATCCCTACCGCGTCTATCTCGCCACCCACGAACGCGAAGGACGCATCGTCGTGGTCGGCATGACGACGCTGCTCGATCCGGCGTTCGGTGGCGATGCGCCGGCGCGCAAGGACGTCGACGTGCGGCTCACCAGCAAGCCGCTCGGGCTCGGCACCGCCCAAGCACCCATCATCGAAGGCGCCGTGGATCCGTGGCTGCCCTTCCCGTTGGAGGAGCTGTGATGCACGCGCTCGCACTGCTCGCTGCGCTCTTGGCCGCACCCGCGGCTCCGAGCGCACCGCCGCCCGAAGGGCGCACGTTCGAGACGCGCACGCCGGGCTTCGGCTCGGTGGTCGTGCGTCATCTCGGCGACACGATCGGGCTCGACGTGTTGCCCGACGGCGAGGGCAGCACGCTCGCGCCGGGTTTGTTCGTCACGATCGGGCTCGACAAGCTCTGGGTGTTCGACCGCGAGATCGGTCAGCTCGATCAGGGCCACAACCGCGATCGCACCGCGGCCGCCGAGTGTGCGCGTCGCTGCCCTGCGTCGCTGTTCGATGCATTCCAAGCCGAGTGGCTCGCGCTCGCGATCGAAGCGACGCAGCGCACCACCGAGATTCCGTCGCGCGTCGTGATCGCGGCGCACAATCGCTTGCCCGCGAGCACGCTGCTCGAGACCGTGTATGCGCTCGCGAGCTCGCGTCCGATCCGACCACCCGAGCTCGCGCTCGTGCTCGGCAGCCAAGGTCGCGGCCTGCGAGGTCAGCCGTTCTTCGTGCTGCCGCCGCAAGGCCTGGAGCTCGGGCAGGGCTCCGCCGCGCTGGGGCTGCAGGTGCACTTCGGCCGCACGCAGTGGCGCATCAAGGCCGAGGATCCCCAGTTCGTGCGCGAGCTGAAGGCGGACAGCACGGCGCGGCTCACTGCGGCGCTGCGCGACGTCAAGAAGCGTTTCCCCAGCAAGTCCGCGATCGTGCTCGTGCCCGACGAGACGGTGTCGGTGGGCGATCTCGTCGCGACGATGCTCGCGGTACGCGCCGAGTTCCCGCTGATCGTGCTCAGCGCGGGGCAAGACCTCATTCTCCCCTGAGCGCCGACGATTCGCGTGTAGACTTGCACACGGCCCTCTCGGGGCCGAGCGCATGGCGGCCAATCCCAGCGACGTCGAGCTGCTCCGTGCATGGCGCGGAGGCGACAACGAGGCCGGCAACGAGCTCGTCCGTCGCAACTTCATGAGCGTCTATCGTTTCTTCGTCAACAAGGCGAGCGACGACGTCGACGATCTCATCCAGCGCACGTTCCTCGCATGCGTCGAAGGTCGCGATCGTCTGCGCGACGACACCAGCCTCAAGGCGTACATCCTCGGTATCGCGCGCAACCAGCTGCTCATGCACATGCGTCGACGCGAGCGACGCGAGACGCCCTTCGGTCCCGAGGAGATGTCGGTCGCGTCGGTGTACGGCTCGCCGAGCCGCGTGATGGCCGACAAGGAAGAGGAGAAGCTGCTGCTGCAAGCGCTGCGGCAGATTCCCCTCGATCTGCAGACGATCGTCGAGCTGTACTACTGGGAGCAGCTCGCGGTCGGCGAGATCGCACAGATCCTCGAGGTGCCCGCGGGCACCGTGAAGAGCCGCCTCTTCCGCGCGCGCGATGCCGTGCGCGAGCAGCTCGCAGCGATGGACATCCCGGCGCAGCTGCAGCGCACCACGATCGACGGGCTCGAGCACTGGGCGCGCGCGCTGCGAGCGAACCTCGACGACGCACGCAAGCCGGCGTAGTGCCCCTACCGCCTGCGCCAAGCGGCGATGCGCGCGAGCAAGCCGTCGCTGCCGCGCAGCCTTCGGGCGCGCGCTTCGGCCGTGTCGGCGAGCTCGTGCGCGCGGGTGCGATCGCGCAGCGCCATCGCGACGAGGAACGTGGCCTGCGCTTGGGCGAGTCGATGGTGATCGTCGAGCTGGGCGATGGTCTCGGCTTCGCTCGCGCGCTTGCTCGACTCCGGTAGGTCGTGGCCGCGCTGGAGCTCGGCGAGCACGAGCAACGCGGCGATCCGCCGGCGATCGTCGCTCGCGGTGCCACGCTCGAGCACGTCGAGCCCACCGCGCGCTTGGGCGAGCGCAGCATCGTTGCGTGCGGCGGCCAAGAGCGCCGCCGCGAACTCGATGCGCGTCGTCGCGGCGATGGGATGATCGCTGCCCCACACGCGCTCGGCCAACGCGCCCGCACGCTCGGCGTCGGCGAGCGCATCCGCGACGCGGCCGGTCGCGAGCGCGATGACCATGCAGCGTCGCGCGACGCTCACTGCGATCGGTGAGGTCTGCCCGTCGACCGCGGCCGCCGCCTCGCGACAAAGTGAGGTGGTATCGTCGCTGCGATTCGCGTCGAGCTCGGCGAGCTCCGCGGCCGCGACCTTCGAGCGCGCGATGTCGGTGGCGTCGCTCGATGCGGCGCGCTCGATCGTCGCGCGCCAGCGCTCGCCGTCCTCGCGATCGCCCCGCACGACTGCGAGCTCGAGCGCCACGATCGCGGCTTGCTGCGCGAGCGCGACCAGATCCTGGGCTTCGGCCTCTTGATGCGCGGCTGCGACGGACGCCTGCGCCGCGGAGGGATCGCTCGCGGCTTGGGCGAGCCCGAGCTGCACGCGGACGCGGGGCACGAGCGCGATCAGGTCGCCGGCCTGTGCACGCGCGAGCAGCTGCTCGGCGAGCGCGAGCGCATCGTTGCGCCCCAGCGCGACCGCAGTCTGCACGCGCGCGAGCTCGTCGCGCAGGCTGTCCGCGAGCTCGGGATCCGCGGGGGTCCACACCGGCGGAGCGTCGCCGACGCATGCCTGCGGATCCGCGAGCTCGCCGGTCGCCGTGATCGCGCGCTCGAGCGTGCTCGTGGTGGAATCGACGAGCGCCGACGTGGTCGCGGCGAGCACCCGCGCGCGCTCGTCGAGACAAGCGAGCTGCGCGGGCAAGCGCTCGCGATCGGCGGCGTTGCACACTTCGGTGCGTGCGCTCGCCCAGCGCGCGGCGTAGCGATCGAGATCGCCGCGCACGCGTTCGAAGGTGTTCTCGCCGTAGCCCACCGCGAGCGACGTGCTCGCGCGATGGATCGACTCCGCGATCTCCGGGCTCCAACCCGCGGCCGCGACCGGCACCGCATCGCAGGGGTCGCGCATGAAGTGGCGCACCGAGAGCCACGCGCCGACGCCGACCAGCACCGCCGCGGCACCGACCGCGGCCGCGACACGCAGCGGATGCGGGGCTCCGCCATCGGACTCGAGCGCGTCGAGCAACACGTCCATCGAGGGATGACGCGCGGCGGGATCGGGTGCGAGCCCCCGCACGATCGCTCGATGCACGCGCGACGGGATCTTCGTGTCGCGTGGCGGCGGAGCGATGATGCCGCGCAGCTTCGCTTCGAGCACCTTGCCGGGCGTGTTGCCCTGGAACGGACTGCCGCGATAGAGCGCTTCGTAGAGCGCGAGACAGAAGCTGAACTGATCGCTGCGTGCATCGGCGCGCGAGCTGAGGTGCTGCTCGGGCGCCATGTATGCGGGCGTGCCGATGACGGCGCCGGGCTTGGTGAGCGAGATGTGCAGGCCGGGCAGCGAGCCTTCGCCGGTGAGCCGCACGCTCACGCCCGGTAGCGGTGCGGTGAGCTCGCGGGTGACGCGAGCGAGCCCGAAGTCGGCGATGCGTGCACGGCCATCGTGTCCGACCAGCACGTTGCTGGGCTTGAAGTCGCGGTGCGCGAAGCCGCGGGCGTGCGCGAACGCGAGGCCGCGGCCGGCGGCGACGAACACGTCGCGCACGACCTTGTAGGGATGCTCGGTCGACGCCCACGTCGCGAGGTTCTCGCCCTCGACGAGCTCCATCGCGAGGAAGACACCGTTGTCGCCTTCGCTGCGGGCGCGCGGATCGATGATGAGCGGATCGAAGGTGCCGACGTCGTAGAACTCGACGATGTTGGGATGCCGCAGCTTCGCGAGCGATTGCGCTTCACGCAGGAGGCGCGCACGCGCCGAGCTGCCGCGACCTTCGGAGATGAGCAGCTTGATCGCGACGGTGCGTCCGCTCTCCGTGTCGAGCGCGCGATACACCGTGCCGCCACCACCCGCGCCGAGCTTCGGGCCCAGCGTGTAGCGGCCCACCATCGTGGTCTGCGCGGTGCGCCCGAACAGCTTCGACTGCAACATCTGCAGCGACTGGTGCGCGGCGAAGCCGGCGTCGGGACGCGCACGCTCGACCAAGCCGCCGATCGGGTTGCCGCCATCGTGTGGCGGTCCGCTGCTCTCGTCGCTCACCGACGCGGGCAGTCTAGCATCGCGCGGACGTCAGAATCGTCCGCGTAGCTGCATGCCCATGCCCATCGGCATGATCGCGACCTTGGGCTTGCGTGGGCGCGCGCCGCCGTACGAGAGCATGCCGATGCCCGTGGCCATCGCCATCGACGAGAGCTGCAGGCCGCCGTAGTACGCGATCGCTTCGCCGGTGCGTGCGAAGTCGAAGAACTCGCGACCTTGCGGGCTCACCCAGTCGCTGAACCATCCGACGCGCAGCAAGATGTTCGCGAGCGCGCCGGTGCCGAGCAGCACCGCGCCGGCGGCCGTCATGCCGCGGCTGCGTCGACGATGACCTTCGGGATCGTAGGTCGCCGCGTAGCGACCACGCAGATCGCCGCCGACACCGGCGAGCGCGATCGATGCGAGGTTCGGGCCCCACGCGAACGCGGTCGAGAGCGCCCACGATCCGCTGCAGCCTTGTTGCGAATCGGTCTGGCACGGCACGTTGACGATGTAGACGCGCATCGAGTTCGCGACGAGCCCGATGCCCGCAGCGACGCCGGCTCCGATGAGCAGGCCCCGGCCTTCGTGGCGCTCCGTTCTCGCGTCGTTGGTCGGCTGCGGCGGTGGCGTTGCAGGTGGGGTCGCGGGCAAGGGCTCGCTGACCGTCGGCGGCGGTGCGGTAGTGGTCTCTGTCGGTGGTGGTGGCTCGGGCTGCGGCTCGTCCCAACCGGGTTGGTACTCGGGGGTCGGCTCGCTCGTCGCAGGCGGCGTGGCGGCGGGCGCCGGCGGCTCGATCGCGACGAGCAATGCGATCGCCGCGAGCATCAGCGTACCTCCGTCGTCGCGCGCTTGGGTCGACGCGGTCGCCCGAGCAACAAGAGCACGATGAAGATCGCGATGCGATCGCGTCGCTTCGCCGCGCTGCACATGAAGTTGTCGCTGTTGTTGTCGTCGCTGTCGCAACAACCAGGATCTTCGTCGTCGAGATCGCCGTCACACCCGTCGGTGGTCGGATCGATCAGATCGTCGGTATCGACGTAGGTGGGATCGTAGGTCGGATCGCCGTATTCGTCGGACGCGCTGCCGCTCAGCGTCGAGCTCGAGCTCCCGCTGGTCTCGCTCGTGCCCTCGCTGCCGCTGCCCGTCTCGCTTCCGCTTCCGCTTCCGCTCTCGCTGCCGGTGCCCGTTGCGGTACCGGTTCCGGTGCCCGTTGCGGTCCCTGTCCCGGTCCCCGTTCCAGTGTCGGTGCCCGTTGCGGTGCCGGTATCGGTGCCCGTGCCTGTGCTCGTATCGGTGCCCGTGCTCGACCCCGCGAGCGGCGGCTCGACGATCTCGTCCGCGCGCGCATGCCCGGCCGCGACGAGCCCGAAGCAAACCATCGCACCCAAGACCGCGCGCATCCCAACCGATAGTAGCCGGCGGGCGCGAAACGATCGAGCCGGCGCGACGAAATCTCGTCACATGGGCGCGCTCTCACTTCTGCGCGGCGAATTCCGTGGGGTTCTTCGCGTCGCACATCGGCAGGCCGAGCTCGTTGCACAGCGCCCGCAGCTGCGCCGTCGATTTCGCGTTGAGCCCGTAGGTGTCGTCGCTGCCGAGCGTCTTCGCCTTCGGGATCGCCGGCACGGCCACCATCATCTCGCACATGAAGCACAGCGAAAGCTCGGCGACCGGCGTGCCGGCGTCGTCGTAGAACACGAAGCCGTGATGGGGCAGGAAGCACGACGAGCCCTCGCCCCACGTGCTCTTCTTCGTGAGCATGCCGAGTAGGAGCTTCGTCTGTGCGTCGGACAGCACGACGCCCGGTCGCTCGACCGTCTCGCACAGCGTGCCGTCGGGATCGAGCGGCAGCCCGCACACGCTGCGCTCGCCCACCTTCAGATCGAACGCGAACGCGCGCACCTCTTTGAACGCGACGCCGGGAAAGCCACCTTTGCGCTTCGCCGGGATCGCGGTGAAGCCCGGCGGCGGAGTCTCGGGCGCAGGCGTGTCGGCGGTCGGCGGCGGCGCTTCGGGCTCGGCCGGCGGCGCGACCTCGGGCTCGATCGGTGCCGCGGGCTCGATCGGTGCCGCGTCGTCGGACGGCGGTGCGGCGGTCGTCGGCTCGACGGCCTTCGGCGGCGCGCAGCTACAGAGCAATCCGATCAAAGCCGAAGCGACGACGATGCGATCCATGCGTCGATGATACCGTCATCGCGTCACGCTCGTCGTGACGAACTCTTCCGCCATCGCGGCGAAACGATCGGCCTTCGTGATCGGCGAGCTGCAGGCGGTCTCGGTGCACAGATAGACCGCGGGCTTGCCGATGTCGGGGTAGCGCACGCCCGGTGCGCTCACCTCGAGGATCGCGCGCGGCTCTGCGAAGCCCAGCGCGGCCTCGAACAGCGCGCGGGTCGTGCCGCCGTCGCCGAGATCGCCGACCACGGTGATGTCGACGGTAGGCATCGTCGCTTCTTCGATCGCGAGCAGATACGTGCCGACGATGCGACCCTCGGCGGCGATCACCTTCGGATCGCCGAGCGCTGCGAGTGCACGCAGCGCGGCTGCGCGATACGCCGTGGGCTTGCTGCCGTCGCCGTCGAGATGGCGATCGAGCAGCAGCAAGAAGCGTGCGGTGAGCCCGTTCTCCTCGAGCGGCTTGCGACGCTCTGCGAACACGCCGACCGCATCGGGATCGGGCGTGTGCGCATGGAAGCCGCCGCGCTCGTCCTGCAGCCGCGTCACGATCAGCTCGCCGAGCACCTTCGCGTGCGCGAGCCAGCGCGCGTCACCGGTCGTGCGATAGAGCGCCAGCACGGCGCGACCCATCGCGGCTTGATCGCGCAGGTACAACAGCCCCTGCGTCTGCGCGCGCGGTCCGTGGCTGAACGCGCCGTCCTCCCAGCGATGCGTCGCGACCAGTGCATCGCCGGCCTTCACCGCGGCATCGAGCGCTTCCTGCTCGCGCGTGGCAGCGTAGAGCTCGCACAGCGCTTCGATCATGAGCCCGTTGAGATCGGCATACACCGCAGTGTCGATGCGCGGCATGCCCAACGCGCGCCGACCCGCATCGTCCTTGCCGTAGAACGTCTCACCGAGCACCGGCTCCGCGCCGGGCCTGCGCAGATCCGCATCCTGCGAGGTGTAGAAGCCGCCGGCCTCGTCGCGCATCATCGTGGTCATGTAGCGCGCGGTCTTCCACGCCGCGTCGCGCCACTTCGCATCGCCGGTCGTGCGGTACGCGAGCGCGTAGTTCTGGATCGCGCCGGCCTGGATCGCGGTGATCTTCTCGTAGTGCGGGTGCTCCCAGTCGCCGTCGACCGAGTACTGGTACATGCCGCCCCACACCGGGTCGACGATCTCCAGCTCGCTCGCGAGCGTCTGCAACGCACGCTCCCGCCACTGCGTCTCGCCGCGCACGCGCGCACGCATGAACGCGTGCTCGACCGGCTGCGGAAACGGATAGCGCTGCTTGGTGCCCCAACCGCCGAGCTTCGGCTCGTAGAAGTGATCGAGCCGCCGCACGACGTCGGCGCGGATCGTCGCGAGCTCGCGATCCTCCGCGCTCGGCTCCGGTGCCGGCGCTTCGCGACGCACGAGCGCACCGCGATCACGGTCGGCCACGAGCTCGCGCAACAGCTTCGCGAACGCGCGCGGGTTCTGGTAGCCGCGCAGCTCGAGCACCGGCTGTGCGTTCGGCGTGAGAAAGCCGGTCGCGGGCCAACCCCACTCGCGGTAGCGCTCCGCGACGTCGGGCCGTGCATCGGAGTCGACGCGGATCGTGACGAAGTCCTGCTCGAGCAGCGCGACCACCTCGGGATCGCGATACGTCGTCTCCTCCATCACGTGGCACCAATGGCACCACGTCGCGACCACGTTCACGAGGATGATGCGGTCGTCCTTCGCCGCCTGATCGAAGGTCGCCTTCGCCCACGGCGCCCAGCCCAGCTCGCGCGCGTGCGCGGCCGGTTCGGCGCTGTCCTTCGGTGTGCTCGCGCAGGCGCCCGAACCGAGCACCGTCACGCACGCGACCACGCGGCCCAGCTTCGCCAGCATCGTCGGCTGATCGTACGTCCGGCGCGGACGCTCGGATCGATCATCCCCGCGGGACGTGCGCCGCAGCCCGCTGCGCTATGCTGCGCAGCGACGTGCTCGCGTTCGCAACGGCGCTCTACCTCGGCAACTGTGCGCTCGGCGTGCTCGCGCTGCTCACCGGTCGAGGCTTCGGGTGGTTGCATCACGCCCTCTATGCCGCAGTCTTCGCGAGCGCGATCGTGGCGACGATCGTCTCGTTCCTCTTCGCGCTGCTCGTCACCCTGGCCGCCCTCACTG
>DASZPU010000068.1:0-3929 GCA_035550195.1 Nannocystaceae bacterium | reverse complement strand
ACTCGAGCATCTCGCCGGGCATCTGCCCGTGCGCGACGCGGATGCGTGCGCCGGGCACGAGCTTGCGCAGCCGCGTCGCGTGCTCCTCGATGCCCATGATGCGCGGCACGACGTAGAAGATCTGCCCGCCGCGCGCGAGTTCCTTCACGATGCCGTCGCGCAGCACCTGATCCGCCGGGCGCGTGACGAACGTGCGCACGGCGAGCCGATCGCCGGGCGGCGTCATCACCAGGCTGATCTCGCGGATGCCGAGCAGCGACATGTGCAGCGTGCGTGGAATCGGCGTCGCGCTCATCGTGAGCACGTCGACCTCGGTCTTGAGCTTCTTGAAGCGCTCCTTCTGCGCGACCCCGAAGCGCTGCTCCTCGTCGATGACGACCAGCCCGAGGTCCTTGAAGCGCACGTCGGACGACAGCAGTCGATGCGTGCCGACCACCACGTCGAGCGCGCCCGACTTCGCGCCGGCCACGGTCTTTTCGCGATCCTTCGCGTCGGTGAAGCGGCTGAGCACACCCACGTTGATGCCGAACGGCTCGCAGCGCTCCTTGAAGGTGTGGAAGTGCTGCTGCACGAGCACGGTGGTGGGCGCGAGCACGGCGACCTGCTTGCCGCCGATCGCGACGCGGAACGCAGCGCGCAGCGCCACCTCGGTCTTGCCGAAGCCGACGTCGCCGCAGATGAGCCGATCCATCGGCTGCTCGCGCGACAGATCGCGCTGCGTCGCCGCGATCGCTTCCTCTTGATCGGGGGTCTCCTCGAACGGGAACGTGGCCTCGAGCTCGCGATACGGCTCGCCGCCGTCGGGATGTGCATGCCCGCCCTGCGCCTCGCGTTGCGCGTAGATCTGCAGCAGCTCCTCGGCGATCTGCCGCACCTCGGCCTTCACCTTCGCGGTCTTGCTCGCGAACGAAGTGCCGCCCATCTTGTCGAGCCGCGGCGGCTTGGCCTCCGCGCTGACGTAGCGCTCGATCTCGCCGAGTCGCGTGACCGGCAGGTACAAGCGATCGCTACCCGAGTACTCGATCTGCACGTAGTCCGCCGGCGTGCCGCCGAGCGCGAGCTGGGCGAGCCCGACGTAGCGCCCCACGCCGTGGGTCACGTGCACGACGTAGTCACCGACCGCGAGCTGACCGAGGCCCGCGACCCCGGCCCGACGGCGCTTCGGCTTCGCGCGCCGAGCCATCTCGCCGAAGACATCGGCCTCGGCGACGAGCATCGTGCGATCGGCGGGCGAGGTGTAACCACCCGACAGCTCACCGGCGACGACGGCGATGCGCGTCGTGCCGTCGTCGGGCGCACGCAGGAGCTGCGGCGCGTGCTCGACCGGACGCGGTGCGTCGACCTGCAAGCCGTGATCGCGGAGCAACGCGACCATGCGCTCCGCGTGTCCGACGTTCGGCGACGCGAAGAGCACCGACCACGGCTCGCCCTCCGGCAACGCAGCCACGCGCGCGAGCACGGGTGCCAGCAGCTCGCCGTGCTTGCGTGCGCGCGCGGCCTGCAGCTCGGCCTGCAACAGCTCGTCGCGCTTCGTGACGATGCGGATCGACTGGCGCCCACCCGCGTCGGGCCCTTCGACGCGATCGATCGTCGCCCACGCGCCTGCGGACCACTGCGCGAACACGTCCGGCGCCACCGCGAGATCCTCGGGCGCGCACACCAGCCGCTTGTCGGCCATCGCCCGCGCATGCTCGGCCGCGAGCTCTTCGGCGTGCGCGTCGGCGAGCGCGGCCAGCCGCGGCGGATCGTCGACGACGACGCGCGTCGTCGCGGGCGCGAACTCCCACGGCGGCACGAACCCGTCGTGCAACAGCGGCGCGATCGCAGCGATGCCGAACAGCTCCTGCCCGGCCTCGAGCGCTTCGATCACCTGGCGCGTGCGACTGCTGGGCGCCGAGATCGCGTCGGCGAGCGCGAGCACGCGGGCACGCAGCGGCTCGGCCGTCGTCGCGATGGTCTCGCGCACCGGCACGATGCTGCAGCGCTCGAGCTCGCGTTCCGTCCGCTGCGTCGTGGGATCGAACGTTCGCACGCGCTCGATCTCGTCGCCGAAGAGCTCGATGCGGACCGGCGCGGGCAACACCGGCGTGAACAGATCGATCACGCCGCCGCGCACCGCGAAGGTGCCGGGATCCTCGACGACGTCGCTGCGCACGTAGCCCGCGTCGACCAGCGCCGCGACGATCTCGTCGCGCGAGAGCTCGAGCCCTCGGTGCAGCTCGATGGTGCGCGCGACGAAGCCCGCCCGCGGCATCGTGCGGCGCAGCACCGCGCGCAGGCTCGCGATCGTGATCTGCGGAGGATCGCGCGCGAGCCGAGCCAGCGTGGCGAAGCGCGCAGCGACGACGCGCGCATCGGGCACGAGATCGCCGAGCGGCGACGTGTCGAGCTCGGGCAGGACGACGACCGGCCCATCGGTGTCGAGCGGCGCCGGTGCGCGCAGCCCGAGGAAGAACGCCGCATCGCAGGCGAGCCGCTGCGCGGTGGTCTCGTCGGCGACGACGCAGAAGATCGGTTGCCCACCCGCGATCGCCTGCGCGAGCACGCGACCACGCAGCACCGCGTCCGCACCGAGCACGCGCAGCGCAGCACCGCTCTTCGCGGCTGCGCCGATCGGAATCGCGGCTTCGTCCGGCGACAGCTCGCGCGGCGCGTGCGTGAGGACGTCCAATTCGGGCGCGAGGGTAGCCGCTATTGCACGACGACGTGCAGCGGCAACGTCGCCTCGTAGTTCTGCCCGATCACGTGCACCACCAGCTCGTACTCGCCGGGCTCGTACGGCGCGGTGAGCTCGAGCTCGAACTCGCCAGCGGCGCCGGGGATCATCCACGCCGGGTACGGCAACAGCGCAGCCGGCGACGCGCTCGGACCGTCGTCGGGACACACGAAGCCGAGCGTGAACGCGCAGGCGAGCCCTTCGACGATCGCTTGCGTGACCTCGGCCCAGGTCTCGACGAAATCGATCAGCCCCTGCCCCCACGTCGCGTTCGGATGTTGTTGCGCGGCGGTAGTGAGCTGCGCCGGAAGCTCCGCGGAGAGCTGCCAACGCGCGGACAACATCGTGGCGGTCTCGCGTTCTTCGACCCACGCGTCGGCGAACACCGCGTCGGTGAGCCCGTCGTCTTGGTGGTACGCCATGCGGAGGATCCGCGTCTCGCCCTGCCAGAACACGAGCGTGTCGGCTTGGCACGAGCGCAGCTCCACGCTCGATGCGACGAGTGCGGTGTCGGCATCGAGCGCCTGCCGCACGGGCACGTCCTCGAGCGAGCGCACATGATCGGGGCCGACGTCGAGCCGCGCATCGCGGGCGAGGATCGCTACCGGCAGTCCGTCGGCATCGGTGAGCTCGCCGCTCTGCGTCGCGATGCCGATGAACACTTCGCCCTCCCAGCGCGCCGCGATCGCCATCGATCCGATGCGCGAGCCCTGCCCCATGTACATCGTGCTCGACGTGATCGCGATCGGGCCTTCGAGCGCGACGCTGCCGGTGTCGGTCACGACGTAGGCCGCGTCGAAGCCCGCGAGCTCGAGCTCGTTCACCGCGACGTCGTAGCGCGCCGACGCAGCGAGCGCGGCCTGGTGATCCGCCGGTGCATCGGCGGGCAACGTCGGGCGCACGCCGTCGTCGTCGCTCGCCGCGGCCGCGCGGACCCACGCGCGCGCATCGTCGAGCTGCAGCTCGGCGGGTGCGTCGATGCCGATCGATCCCGAGGTCGCGGCGATGCCCGTGCCCACGACGATCACGGTGCCGTGCAGCTCGCCCACACTCGCATCACCGAACGCGATCACCGGCAGCGTGGGCTCGATCGGCTCGAGGTGCAGCGGCGCGGCGATCGTCTCGACGTGCGGCGCGGGCTCGCCGTCGACGCTCACCTGCGTACCGACGAGATCGATCGCCACCGGATCACCCCACGGCACAGGCGCAGCCG
>DASZPU010000067.1:0-4808 GCA_035550195.1 Nannocystaceae bacterium | reverse complement strand
GGTCGAGCGTGGCTATCGCCTGGTCATCACGCACGGCAACGGGCCGCAGGTCGGCGAGCTGCTGCTGCGCCAAGAGCTCACGCGCGATCGCCTCGCACGTTGGCCGCTCGACGTGCTCGTCGCGCAGACCGAGGGCAGCCTCGGCTACCTCATGCAGCGCGCGATGCTCAACGAGCTGCACACGCGCGGCATCCATCGCTACGTGGTCACGATGGTCACGCAGGTCGTGGTCGATCGCGGCGATCCGGCGTTCACGAACCCGGCGAAGCCGGTCGGGCCGTTCCTCACCGCGGAGCAGGCCGAGCGCGCCGCGAGCGACTACGGCTGGACGGTCGCGGAAGAGCCCGGTCGCGGGTGGCGACGCGTGGTGCCGAGCCCGGCGCCACAGCGCATCGTGCAGGCCGACGTCGTGCGCGACGTGCTGCGCTCGAACAACATCGCGGTCGCCGGTGGCGGCGGCGGTGTGCCGGTGACGATCGATGCCGCGGGCAACTACGAGGGCGTCGAAGCGGTGATCGACAAGGACCTCACGTCGAGCGTGCTCGCGACGGACATCCGCGCCGACTTGCTCGTCATCCTCACCGCGGTCGATGCGGTCTATATGGATTGGGGCAAGCCCAACCAACATCGCCTCGGCGCGGTGACGATGGCGGAGTGCGAGCAGTTCGTGAAGAACAAGACCTTCCCGGCCGGCTCGATGGGCCCGAAGATCGAAGCGGTGTATCGCTTCCTCGAGCGCGGTGGTCAGCGCGGGCTGGTCACGAGCCCGCGAGCGCTGCGCGACGCGCTCGACGGCAAGACCGGCACGCACTTCATCGGCCGCATCTGAAGCTGCTCATCCGGTGTTGCGCATGCCCGCGACGACACCGTTGATCGTGATCAGCAGGCCGCGCACGAGCGCAGGATCCTCGCGCTCCCGCGTGCGCCGCAGGTACTCGACCTGCAGCAGGTTCAGCGGATCGACATAGGGATTGCGCACGGCGATCGAACGCTCGAGCACGGGGTTGTCGGCGAGCAGCTCACGGCCGAGCACGCGCTTCACCGCGAGCTCGGTACGCGCCAGTCGAGCGAGGATCTGCGTGCCGACGTCGCGCAGCTCCGGCTCGACCAAGCGCTCGTCGTATCGTCTCGCGATCTCCGGCGAGGCCTTCGCCAGCACCATCGCGATCATCGCGAGCGTGGATCCGAAGAAGGGCCAGCGCTCGACCATCGTGCGGAGCTCGGGCTCGCAGCCCTGCGCGAGCGCATCGTCGAGCGCCTCGCCGACGCCGAGCCACGCCGGCAACATCGATCGCGTCTGCGTCCACGCGAACACCCACGGGATCGCGCGCAGGCTGTCGAGCCCGCCCTCGCTGCCCCCGCGCCGCGCCGGCCGCGAGCCGATGTTCATGCGCGAGAGCTCCGCTTCGGGCGTGGCCTGGCGGAAGTAACGCACGAAGCGGGGATCGTCGACGACGACCTCCTCGTACGCGCGACGCGAGGAGCGGGCGAGCATGTCCATGCAGCGGCGCCAGCTCGGCTCGGGATCGATCGGAGGTCGCAGCGTCGCTTGCAACGTCGCGCTCAAGTAGACCTCGAGCGATCGCAGTGCCACCTCGGGGAAGCCGAGCTTCGCGTGGATGACCTCGCCCTGCTCGGTCACGCGCAACCGCCCCGGCACCGCGCCCGGCGGCTGCGACAGCACGGCTTCGTAGGTGTTGCCGCCGCCACGACCGACGCTTCCGCCGCGACCGTGGAAGAGCGTGAGCTCGACGCCGTGCTCGCGCGCCGCGGCAACCACGTCTTCTTGTGCACGATAGAGGCTCCACGCCGCGGCGAGCCGCCCTGCGCGCTTGGCCGAGTCGGAGTAGCCGATCATCACTTCCTGCCGTGCGCCCGTGCGCTCGCGATAGGTCGCGATGGCCAGCAGCGCACGCATCGATGCGCCCGCGCGATCGAGATCCTCGACGGTCTCGAACAGCGGCACCACCCGCTGCGGTCGTGGATTGCCGGCCTCGCGCTGCAGCAGCTCGACCGCCAGCACGTCCGACGGTGCGTGACACATCGAGATCACGTATGCGCCCAGGCTCGACGCCGGCGCGGCCGCGGCCACCGCAAACGTGTCGAGCACCTCGCGTACGCGCTCGCTCGGGGTGAAGTCGCGCGGGAGCAGCGGTCGTCGTCCGTCGAGCTCGCGCATCAGGAACTCGCAGCGCATCGCCTCGTCCCAATCCGCGTAGCCGCCGAGCCCGAGCGAGCGCGTGATCTCGTCGAGCGCCTCGGTGTGCCGCGACGAATCCTGGCGGAGATCGAGCGCCACCAACGTGACCCCGAAGCATGCGACGCGTCGCATCGTGTCGAGCAGACGCCCATCGGCGATCTCGCCCAGCCCACACTCGTGCAGCGAGCGGTGACACAGCCGCAGCGCGCGGGCGAGCTCGTCCGCATCGACGTAGGCGTCGGCGTCGGGCGACAGCTCTGCGCGTCCACCTTCGAGCGCGCGCTCGGACCACGCGCGCGTCGCGAGCAAGCGTCGCTCGACGCGGCGCAGGAGCGCGCGATAGGGCTCCCACGCCTCGCCGATCTCCGCACGCAGCTCGTCGCTGGCGTGGTTCATCGACAGCTCGTCGCGCAGCGCCGCGATCTCGCGCGCGTACAGATCCGCGGCGGCCCAGCGCGCGAGCAGGATCACTCGCCGCGTCACCTCGGCGGTGACGTTGGGGTTCCCATCGCGATCGCCGCCCATCCACGAGCCGAAGCGAATCGGTGCGATCTCGGCGGGCAGACGCTGGCCGGTCAGCGCGAAGGTGCGATCGTCGAGCTCGCGCACGATCGCCGGGATCGCATCCCACAGCACGTGCTCGATCACCGCGAAGCCGCCGCGCGCTTCTTGCTCGGGCGTGGGTCGCTTCGGTCGGAACTCGTCGGTCGCCCAGAACGCGGCGACCTCACGCTTCAGTGCGGCGACGACTTCGGCGCGCTCGCGCTCGTCCAGCCCCGGTCGATCGTGCTCGCCGAGCAACGCCTCGATGCGACGCTCCTTGATGAGCATGGTCCTGCGCATCACTTCGGTCGGGTGGGCGGTGAGCACGAGCTCGATGCGTAGGCTCGCGATCGTTTCGACCAACGTCGCCGGATCGATCCCGCTCTGCAGCAACATCGGCAGCACGAGCGCGAGCGATCCGTGTTGGCCGCGCTCGCGCTGCGCACGGCGACGGCGCCCCCGGTGGTGTTGCTCGGCGATGTTCGCGAGCGTGAGAAAGTGGGAGAAGCCGCGGGCGATCTCCGCGGCGCGCTCATCGGGCAGCGAGGCCAACACTGCGTCGAGCTGCTGCCACGCGTGCGCGCCGGGGTCGCCCGAAGCCCTCGCCTCCTTCGCGAGCTCCCGGATCCGCTCCACCGCATCGAACACCTCCGCACCGGCCAGCGTGCGTAACTGATCGCCGAGCATGCGTCCGAGCATGCGAACATCGTCGCGCAGCGCTGCGTGGGGGTCGTCGCTCATGCCGGCATCGTGCGCCCCGCCGCACCGACGCTCAAGCAACCGAGCAGCGATCAGCGGGCGCGATCGTTGGAGGCTCTACGGCGCGCGGCTTCGGCGTGGCCGCGCCAGTGGCCGGCCATGCGCGGCGCACCGCTGCGCACGTGCACGATCGCGAGCAGATCGGCGGCCGCGACGGCGTCGGCGAAGCGCGCGTCGGCGATCGCTCCGAAGTATGCGGCTGCGAGCACGCGCTCGGCCTGCTCCCACTTGCCGGCGGCGATGTGATCCTCGGCCATCGCGATCGGGCCGGGCACTGCCGCACGCAGCGGCTTCATCCGCGGCGCGTCGATCTTCGGCGTCTCGATCGTCGCGGACTCGGCCGATGCATGCGGCGGCAGCAGCATGAAGGTGAGGCCCGCAGCGAAGCCGGCGGCCGCGAGCCCGGCCGACACGCCGCCGAGCCAGGAGCGCGGCTTCGGCGGCACCATGGCGGCGAGCAGCGCACGCATCGACGGGAATCGCTTCGTCGCATCGGGCGAGAGCCCGCGCAGCACGACGCGCTCGAGCCACTTCGGTACCTCGCAGCGGCGCAGCGGCGCGATCAGACGCATGCCCTTCTTCGCGCGCATGAGCTCGACCGCGTCGCAGCCGATGAACGGTCGCACGCCGTACAGCGCTTCGTAGAGCGCCGCACAGAACCCGTACTGATCCGTGCGCGCGTCGATGGTGCCGCCCGAGTGTTGCTCGGGCGCCATGTATGCCGGCGTTCCGACCGACATGCCGGTCTGCGTGAGCGACTCGAGCGGCTCTACGGCCGCGTGCTCCGCTCCGCTCGCGAGCATGCCGTCGATGCGATCGTCGGCGGTGATCGGCTCGTGCTCGACGTGCAGCATCGCGAGCCCGAAGTCGGTCACGCGCACGCGCCCGTCGTCACCGATGAGCACGTTGTGCGGCTTGAAATCGCGGTGCACGAAGCCGGCACTGTGCGCCGCCGCGAGCCCGTCGGCGGCCGCGCGCATCACCGCGAGCACGTCCTGCCAACGGCGCGGCTCGCCGAGCCACTGCGCGAGCGTCACGCCCGGCACGTACTCCATCGCGATGACGAGGTGCGGCCCGACGTTCTCGATCGCGTAGATCGGCACGACGTTGGGATGCGCGAGCCGAGCCATCGCGCGCGCCTCTTGGATGAAGCGCGCGCGAGCGATCATCGCGCTCTTCAGCCCCTTGGTGCGATGGCTGACGTCGGTACGCAGCACCTTGAGCGCCACGGTGCGCGCGAGTCGACGATCGACCGCGCGATATACGATGCCCATCGATCCGGTCGCGACGCGCTCGACCATGCGAT
>DASZPU010000066.1:0-3939 GCA_035550195.1 Nannocystaceae bacterium | reverse complement strand
TGGGTATCATGGTCCCTGTCGATGGTGACCGGCGAGGAAGCGGGCGGCCGCGGCGAGCTCGACGAGCGCGCAGAGCAGCTCGTGCGCACCGGCGATCACGTCGCCGCAGCGACGCTCGTGATCGAAACGCTCGGCCCCGAGCTGCTCGGCTATCTGTGGGTCGCGGTCGATCGCTGGGGCGACGCCGACGAGCTCTTCTCTGCGGTGTGCGAGCGCATCTGGCGGGGCTTGCCGAGCTTCCGCTTCGACAGCAGCCTGCGCACGTGGGCGTTCGTCATCGCGCGCAACCGCGTGAAGACCGGGCTCGATCGTGCGAAGCGACGCGCACCCGAGCCGCCGCTCGAAGGCCAGCTCGCCGCGCTCGTGGCCGCGGTGCACAGCACCACGCAGATCCATCTGCGCAGCGACACCAAGGTTCGACTCGAACGCTTGCGCGAGGCGCTCGAGCCCGACGACCGCCAGCTGCTGGTGTTGCGGGTCGATCGCGAGCTGCCCTGGCGCGACATCGCCGAGGTGATGGCCGACGGCGACGACGATCTCGAGCGCGTCGCGGCGCGGCTGCGCAAGCGCTTCGAGCGGGTCAAGCTGCGACTTCGCGAGCAGCTGCTGGCCGAGCGCAGCGAGTGATTCACGCCGGCGGTGGCCCGCGCTCGGCGAGCTGTAACACGACGACCGGCGTGTTGCCCGTGTCACAGCCGGGTGTGCTCGGGGTCTGCCGGGCGCGATGGCGACGACGCACACGAAATCCTGGTGGAGCTGGCCCGCGGTGCTCGGACTCGCGCTCGCGACCGGCGTGGCCACTGCGGGGCCGAGCGCAGGTCCAGCGACGCCGCCCGGTGGCGCCACCGATCTGTGTCCCGTGCCCGACAAGGCGATGTGCCTGAGCGTGTCGCCGCTGAAAGGTGCGTACCTCGACAGCGCGTGCGGCAAGAAGCACAAGGCCGTGTGCAAGCCCTTCATCGAGAAGGGGCTGGAGAGCGACAAGGCGTTCGCGTCGGCACCGAGCGCGAAGATGCTGCGCCCGGGCGAGACCGACATGCCCGAGCACGTGCGCGAGGGCAAGCGGCGCGCGTACAAGCCGAGGACGATCGTCGCGACGAAGGGCACGCACTTGCCCGCGCGCACGGGCATGACGAGCCCACCACCCGCGACGCCGCCGAAGGTCGACGACGTCAAGAACCAGTACCGCGTGCCGGCATGGTTCTTCAACGGCGACAAGGTCGAGTCGTGCGCCGAGTATGCCTACAAGCGCTACTGGGACTGGACGCGCTTCACCGACGCGACCGCGGCGTGCAAAGGCGATCGCAACTGCATCATCGACGTCGCGATGTTGCCGGCCGCACCGGGCATCGCCGAGCGCACGCTCGTGCGCAAGGACGGCACCAAGCTGCCGCCCGAGCTGCAGATCGCGACCGACGAGAACGTCGCGTTGCCGAAGAACCTCTTCTACAGCTTGCCGACGAAGTTCTTGGACTTCGCGCCGTCGCTCGACCCGAAGCGCAAGGCCGAGATCGCGGCGGCGATGGGCGCGGGCAAGCAGTACTACGGCCTGTGCAAGTTCGGGACGAGCTGTCGCGCGACGGTGAAGGTCGGCAGCAAGTGGGGCTTCCACAAGTCGCTGCGCAACGCGAACAAGGATCTCACCGACGCCGAGTTCCAGGAGTACGACCGCCGCAAGGACAAGCTCGCGCACCTGGTCGGACAGTACTTCGCGCTGATCGCCGAGCTCAGCAAGCCGCCGGCGGCCGGCAAGAAGAAGCTCGTGAAGGGTTGGGTGTCGCCGCTCGAGCAGTTCCAGCACCCGATGGATCGCTTGCAGGCGCTGCCGGGTCAGTTCGCGGCCGCGGCGGCGAAGGCGAAGGCGATGCAGCTCGACGAGGTGCCCAGCCCCGCGGCTCCGTCGTCGCGCGGCCAGCAAGGTGCCGTCGATGTCGAGCGACTGCGTCGCGATCCTGCAGCGGACGATCAGGGGGCGAGCGATGCAGTGGTGTCGCTGCTCGCGGCGCCGCAAGCAGGCGCCGCCGGCACGCCGCAGGCCAAGAAGGTCTGCCCGCCGATCGGCAAGGTGGGCAAGCCGAACGCCGGGACGCTGATGGCGATGCAGTGCCACATCGGGCAAGCGCTGGTGATCGAGTACGAGCGCAAGCTCGCAGGACACAAGAGCTGTCTCGACGTCGACGACAACGACTGTGATTGGTCGCCGCGCATGTTCATCGAAGAGTTCGTCGCGACGACACCACATCTCGCGGCGGAGGCGAAGGACGAAGAGTATTGCCTCGCGTGGACGAAGAACAAGCTCGGCCCCTACAAGAAGGGCGGCGTGAACAAGAACGCGACGAAGAACATCGCCGCCGTCGACGAGTACATCGCGTACAAGCAGGCCGAGCTCGCTGCGTTCAACAAGGACGACAAGCAGGAGAAGGCGAAGCTGCAATCGTACGCGCTGGGCAAGGGTGCACACGGGCTGAAGTTCGGCGCCGATCTCGGCGAAGCCGAGATGTACGGCGACAAGGCGATGTTCGCCGCCGGCTACGACTACATGCTCGGTTGGGGAGTCGAGCCCGCGAAGCTGCAGGGTGAGGAAGTCTGTCAGCTCGGTGGCCACGCGCGCGGCGGCTTCGGCGTGGACGCGTGGCTGGTCGGCAACGACATCGAGATCGTCGACGGCCTGGGTGCGGCGGCCTTCAACGGCAGCTTGAACAAGGATGGCAAGGGCGATCCCACCGGCCCGTTCGGCGACATCGGCAACAAGAAGGCCTATGCGCACGCGCATCTGCGTGTGCTCGGAGTCGACGTGTTCGAGGAAGTCGACAAGCAGGTCGAGCTCAACGCGACCATCGCTCCCGAAGACTGGATCAACCGCATCGATCTGCCGCCCGGCTACAAGCCGTCGTTCACGATCATGGCCGGGCCGGTACCGATCTCCGGCGCGGTATGGGCCGAGTTCTTCTACGGCGCGTCGTTCGGCATCGAAGGCGAGGTCAACGGGGCCTGCGACGCGAGCAAGATCAACTTCATCGGCCGCGGCGTCTTCACGCCGCAGCTCGGCGTCGACGGACGCGCACAGGTCGGGGTCGGCATCGCGGGTTTGCTGAGCGTGGGCATCCGTGGCGCGCTCAACCTCGTCACGGTCGGCGTGCCGGTGACGAACGAGCTCGTCACCACGATGAAGCAGATCGAGGACTTCGATGCGGTGCCCTCGCTCAAGTTCACGACCAAGATCGGCCTGTCGCTCGCGACGCTGTCGGGCTGGCTCTCGCTCTACATCGAGTTCCTGTTCTTCGAGGAGGAGTTCGAGATCCTGCGCTGGAACGGCATCTCGACCGTCATCGATCTGCTGCCGCCGGTGTCCGCGAACCTGCGCGTCGGGGGCATGAAGGGCTGACATGAACCGCCTGCGCACCATCGTGTTGTCGCTCGTCGTCGCCGGTTGTGGCGTCGAGCAAGTTGCCCGCGTCGAGCCCGAGCAGGTCGCCGCCGACGCGCCGTTCGTCGCCGGCGAGCGCTACCGCTATCGCTTCGCATGGAACGTGTCGACGCGGGCCCACGATGCGTGGCGCATCGACGGCGCGGCGGTGAGCGGCGGCGTCGACATGGCCGGGTTGCTCGACGTGCACGCGCTCGGTTCGTCGCCCGACGGCTGGGTGTTCGCATGCTCGTTCGCGCAGCTCGATCGTCGCGCGTTGTCGTCGTTCGGTGTCGATGCGCTCGCAGGCACCGACGCCGCGCGTCGGCTCGTCGGGCCGCAAGCGTGGCTCGTCGTCGATCCCTCGGGCGTGCGCGCGCCGATCGTGCGCTTCGATCGCGAGAGCCCCTCGGTGTTCCGCCACTTGATGGGCGGCCTGCTGGTCCACCTCGATCTCGCGGCGCCGCGCGACGGTCGTGCACGCGAGGCGACGGTGCCGGTCGGGCAGGGGCTGGGCGAGGTCACCTACGTCG
>DASZPU010000065.1:0-4238 GCA_035550195.1 Nannocystaceae bacterium | reverse complement strand
GACACCCAGCGCGCGCCGCTGCCCGCTCCGCCCGCGACGCCGATCCACGCCGTCGACGATCTCGCGGCCCCGATCGTGCTCTCGCCCGACGGTGCCGTCGTCGGTGGTGCACCGCCGGTCCGCTTCACCGCACGCGGCACGCTCATCTCCACGCCGCGCGAGCTCGAGGCCGCGTTCCACGACGGCGACGTCATCGGTCGCATCAGTGCAGCGCGCGCGCTGCTCGAGGCCGCACGCACGCGCGACGCCGCCATGGAAGCGCTCGCGAGCGCGCTGGGCGTGCTCGCGCCGCGCTTCGCCGTGCTGCGCATCCGCAACCGCGAGCTCGTCGGGCTCTCGACGCCGCGCTCGGCGTTGCCCGACGTCGGTGGTCGCGTCGTGCCGATCGGCGAGGACGGCATGCTCGCACGCACGTTCGCCGACGGTCGCTACAGCGGGCTCATCGACGACGAGCAGCTGCGTCGCTCGCTCGAGCTCGGCGACACCGTGCCGTGCATGCTGCGGCGCATCGACGTCGCGAGCCGTCCGACGATCATCGTGTACGTCGATCACGGCGGCCGCGAGTTCTTGCCGGTCGAAGCGCGCTTGCTCGACGATCTGTGCAGCACCGCGAGCACCACGCTCGCGATGGTCGTACGCCTGCGACAAGGTCGCGCGGAAGACAGCGGCACGCATCAACGCGCCGGTGATGCGGGCATCGGTCCGCCGCCGGGCTTCGCGGGCGCCGAAGCCAGCGGTCGCACGCCGTGGGCTTCGCCGCCACCTTTGCCGCCCACGGCGATCGTCAGCGACGGACCGCCGCGTCCGCGCATCCGCACCTTCGTCGATGGCTCGCCGCCGCTGCGCGCCGCGCCGCCGCCGTTGCCGGGCTCGCGTCGCCCCACCACGCCCATCGATGCGCCGCGACTCGAAGCACCGGACGTCGAGCCGGTCACCGACAAGCGCGTCACCGAGCCGTACGCGGAGGAGCGCACGGCACCGGCGAACACCGAGCCACCGCGCGACGATCAATCACCGCGCGGCCAGCTGCTCACGATCCACGCGATGCCTCCGCCGCCGCCCTTGCCTCCGCCGCCGCCGATGGCGGAGGAGATCCTGCAGGGCTTCGACACGCTGATGGGCCTGCCGCCGCCGGTGCAGTCCCACGATGCCGGCCCGCGCTTCGTACCGCCGCCGCTCGACGATCGCGAGAACTCCGGGATCATTCCGCTCTCCTCGCCGATCGATCAGCCGTCGATGCGTGGGCGCATCGAGCTCGACGAAGAAGACTGGGCGCATCCCGGCAAGCAGCTCGCGAGCGAGTCGATGCAGCATCGCGTCGATGCACTGCTGCGATCGATCGCCGCGGGCTCCGGCAACGTCGGAGATCTGCGCCAGCTCGGCGAGCCGGCGATGCTGCGACTCGCCGCGCAGTTCCCCGGGCCGCTCGAGATCCTGCGCCGTGATCTCCGCGCGCTGCCGCCACCTTCGGCCCACGGTCCGCTCGTGCGCACCGCGATCCGCATCGGCGCGGAGATCGTGCCGCACCTCATCGATCTCTTCGATCACCCGAGCCCCGACGTGCGCTTCTACGCGGCGTTCGTGTTCCAGGAGCTCCGTGATCCACGAGCGATGCGACCGCTGTCGGAGCTCGCGTTCGACACCAGCGGTGACGTGCGCGTGATCTCGATGCGCGTGCTCGAGACCTACTCGCGCGCGGCCGGCTTCGTCGATGCGGTGCGAGTCGTGCGCGCGCAGCTCGACAGCACCAACCGCACCCGCCAGCTCTACGCCGCGCGCGCCGTCGGCACGCTGCGCGACATCGACGCCATCGCGAAGCTCGTCGACCTGCTGTCCAGCCGCGACCGCTTCGTGCAGGAGGCGGCGCTGGAATCGCTGTGCTCGATCACCGGTCAGCAGCTCGGCCTCAAGCCGCATCGCTGGAAGACGTGGTACGCCGAGAACGAGCACCGGCACCGCGTGGAGTGGATCATCGAGAGCCTGCGTCATCGCGACCTGCCCGTGCGGCGTTGGGCCGCCGACGAGCTCTCGCGCATCACCGGCCATCGCGTGCCCTTCTCGCCGATGGGCGACAAGAAGGCGCGCGAGCTGGCCGTCGAGGCCTGGACCGAGTGGTGGAGCTCCACCGGTCAGGCGCGCATGTTGTCGGGTACAGAATAGACGGCCTGCCGGCCGGACGAAGAGGGCGAGATGTTCGAGACGATTTCGAAGGGATTCCGTGCGGCGCGCGAGCGCCTGACCGGCAAGGGCGAGCTCACCGAAGAGGTGATCGAGGCCGCGCTCAAAGACGTGCGCATGAGCCTGCTCGAGGCCGACGTGGAGTTCCGCGTCGTGAAGCAGTTCCTCGCGGCGGTGAAAGAGAAAGCGATCGGCACCGAGGTGCAGCTGGTCGCGGGCAGCGGCGCGAAGAAGGTCCGCGTCAAGAGCGAGGACCACTTCATCCGGATCTGTCACGACGAGCTCGTCGCGTTGATGGGCCCGCCCGATGCCGAGCTCGCCACCGCGAAGAGCGGACCCACCGGCATCATGATGGTCGGTCTGCAAGGCTCGGGTAAGACGACCACGGTCGGCAAGCTCGCGCGCAAGCTGCAGAAGGACGGCAAGAAGGTGATGCTGGTCGCGTGCGACGTGTACCGGCCCGCGGCCGTGCGGCAGCTGCAGGTGCTCGGCGAGCAGCTGAGCGTGCCCGTGTTCGCGAAGGAGAGCGGCAATCCGGTCGAGATCGCGAACGATGCGAACTACGAGGCCGCCGCCTCCGGCTTCGACTTCGTCATCTTCGACACCGCCGGTCGCCTCACGATCGACGACGCGTTGATGGTGGAGCTCGAGCAGATCAAGGCAAAGGTCCACCCCGCCAACATCCTGCTCGTCATCGACGCGATGATCGGTCAGGACGCGGTCACCACCGCGAAGACGTTCGACGAGCGCATCGACATCAGCGGCGTCGTGCTCACCAAGCTCGACGGTGATGCGCGCGGCGGTGCAGCGCTCTCGATCAGGGCGGTCACCGGCAAGCCGATCAAGTTCCTCGGCATGGGCGAGACGCTCGAGCGGCTCGAGGACTTCCGGCCCGAAGGCCTCGCCGGTCGCATCCTCGGCATGGGCGACCTGGTCGGCCTCATGCAGGACTTCCAGGAGCACGTCGACGAAGAGCAAGCGGCGAAAGACGCCGCGAAGATGCTCGGCGGCGGCTTCACGATGGACGACTTCCTCAACCAGATCCGCTCGATCCAGAAGATGGGCAGCATGAAGGATCTGATGGACAAGATGCCGCTGGGCAGCTTGTTCGGCGGACAGATTCCGCAAGAGGCGCTCGATCAGGCGATGGACGATCGCGAGCTCGTGAAGATCGAGGCGATGATCCAATCGATGACGAAGGGTGAGCGTGCGCAGCCCGACATGTTCCTCGCCGAAGAGGGCGACGAAGGGCCGAAGGGCGCGGCACGCTGGACGCGTCGCCCGAAGCCGCCGAAGCCGAAGGACCCCAGCAAGTATGCCGAGATGGGTCCCGAGCAGTTCGTCGAGGGCCGCGTCGCTCGCGTCGCGCGTGGCAGCGGGCGCAGCGAAGAGGACGTGCGCGGCTTGGTCGGTCGCTTCCTCGCGATGCGCGACGTGTTCGGCATGCTCGGCGGCTTGATGGGCGGCGGCGGCATGCTCGGCAACTTGCCGGGCATCAAGCAGCTGCGTCAGCTCGGTGCGATGCGCAAGCTCGCGAAGGATCCGGAGATGATGCGCAGCCTCATGGGTGGCGGTGGGGGCATGCCGGGGATGCCGGGCATGGCCGGTGGCATGCCGGGTCTGCCCGCGGCGCGTGCTCCCGGTGCTCCTTCGGCGGCGTCGCGCGATCGGGCGAAGGCGCAGCGCAAGAAGCAGAAGGACGCGCGCAAGAAGAACCGACGCTAGTCGGTGACCAGCACGTCCGCCGCGCCCGCGACGATCTCTTCGGCGATCGCTGCACCGTCGCCGCGGGGATCGTAGCGCTCGACCCACACGTGCTCGCCGTCGGCGACGCGGATGAGCTCGACCAGCATCCACGGCTGCTCCGCGCTGCCGGAGTGGTTCGCGTTGAGCACATAGTCGGTGTCGAGCGTGCGCGCGATCGCGGACAGCGATCCGCCCGCGTCGCGCAACGGCTGCGTGCTGCGCGGGCCGACGACGATCGCTGCAGGCACGCGCGCGACGAGGTCGACGAGCACGCGCTCGCCGATCGGCTCGGCGGACGGCACGAACCCGCGGGG
>DASZPU010000064.1:0-6877 GCA_035550195.1 Nannocystaceae bacterium | reverse complement strand
TGCCCGACGTGTTGCCGATGGTGTGCAGCACCATCAATGCGTACCGCCGCATGGTGCCGGGTGTGTGGGCGCCGACGTCGAGCAACTGGGGCGTCGAGAATCGCACCACGGCGATCCGCGTGATCCCGGCGGGGCCGAAGGGGCAGCGCAGCGAGTACCGCATCGGTCCCGCGGATGCGAATCCCTATCTCGCGCTCGCGGCGGCGCTCGCGACCGGATTGCGCGGAATCGAAGAACAGCTCGAGCTGCCCGAGGCGGTCACCGGCAACGCGTACGACGCGAAGGGGCCGCACAGCATCCCGCTGCCGTGCACGCTGCGCGAGTCCACGCTCGTCTTCGAGCGCAGCAAGGTCGCACGCGAGCTGTTCGGCGACGCATTCGTCGATCACTATGCCGCCACGCGGCACTGGGAAGACCGCCAGTTTCGCAAGCACGTCGCGGACTGGGATCTCGCGCGTTACTTCGAGATCATTTGATCGACTGCGCTCGATCGGCGAGCATGGTGGTCGTGGGGCGAGGGGCGCAGCGCTACGGGGCCGGGCTTCTGCTCGTGCTCTGCGCGTGCATGCGCAACCAGACGTTCGTGTGCGACAACGATGCGCAGTGCGTCGCGGGCAACGGGGTCGGGCAGTGCGAGGCCGACAGACACTGCAGCTATCCCGACGCCGATTGCGAATCGGGTCGACGCTACGGCGAGTGGGCCGGTGAGCGCTCCGGGCAGTGCGTTGCGGAAGGTGTCGCGAGCACCGGCGGCAGCAGCAGCAGCGGTGCGGTCGCGGAGACGAGCACGAGCGTCGGTGCGACGACCAACGCGACCACGGTGACGACTGCGATGGAGTCCAGCACCGGCACCAGCGATCCCGGCACGAGCACGAGCGGTGCGGGTTCGAGCGAGAGCACCGGGACCCATCCCATCGTGCCGTTGGGGCACTGGCCGCTCGACGAAGGTCGCGGCGCGATCGTCTACGACATGGGCAGCGCGGGCCACGACGGCGTGCTCGAGGGTGCGATGTGGATCGCCGGTCCGGATGGCAGCGGCGCACTGCGCTTCCCCGCCGAGGACGACGGCGTCGACATCGGTGCATACGAAGAATACGACCTCGTCGATGCACCGGGCCTCTCGGTCATGGGCTGGGCGAAGTTCGACGACTTCGTGATCGCGAACGTGTCGATCATCGCGAAGTTCGGATCGTTCGCGCTGCAGTTCTGGGGAAACGACGACCTCACCGGCGCGCATCCGGTCATCAGTCTCTATCCCGAGGGCGCGACCGGCGATGGCGACACCGATGGCCCGGTCAATCAATACGGGAGCGTGTACTGCTCGACGACGGATCTCCTGCTCGTGAATCCGCCGTCGGATGCCGAGAACCTCGGGCTGTGGCACCACTACGCCGCCACCTACGACGTCGGCACGCGCATGCTCCGGCTGTACGTCGACGGCACGATGGTGTGCGAAGAGGACGTGAGCTCGGGGATGCTCGACGGCACGATCCTGGTCACGACGACGCGGCTGCAGCTCGGTCGTTGGCAGACCTCGGGCCCCACGTTGCTGGGCGCGATCGACGACGTGCGCATCTACGATCAGATGCTCTCGTCGGAAGACGTCGCCGCGATCGCAGCGTCGCGTTAGCGCTTCTTCTTGGCGTCGCGGGCGAGTACCGCCCAGCGGATGATGCCGGAGAGCACGAGCCCGCCACCGGCCGCGGCGATCGGCGCACCGACGCCGACCAGCGACGTGCGCTTGCGGATGTGATCGCCGAACGCATCGTCGTTGGTGGCGCGCTCGGCTTGCGTGTCCTGCCAGCCTGCACCGGCGAGCACACCGACACCGACCGCGACGAGCCCGAGGCCGACACCGACGAGCGTCGCGCCCGCGGGATCGCGCGACCAATGGCGTGGCGGTGGGGGCTCGTCGCGATCGATCGGCGTGGGCTCGTCGACGCGCGGCGGCGGCACGTTCGCGGCGCGATCGCGGGCCGAGTCGATCTGCGCCTGACAACGCTCGACGTTCTTCGTGGCGAGCACCGCTTCGTCTTCCGGGGGACCGAGCGCGAGAAACCGGCGATAGAACGCGAGCGCGGTCCAGCAATCGCCGGCGAGTCGGCTCGCGTTCGCGGCGTTGTAGAGGAACGCGGGGCGCGGATCCCTGGTGTAGAGCTGCGCGAACGCATCGGCGGCGCGCGCATGTCGACCACAGTCGTTGTGCCAATAGGCCTGCTGCACCTCGCACGAAGCGGTCTTCTCCGCGCACGGATCACCGTCGGGCGTGCACACGGCGGGGGCCGGTGCGAGCGCGAGCAACAGCGGCAGCAACATCGTCAGTCGACCTCGGGGCTCGGCAAGAGCGCATCGAGCTCGCGCTTCGAGGGATCGCGGCGCGTACGTGGGGCGCGACGCGATCGCTTGGATGCCGGGCGTGGCGTCGTGGCTTCGGCGCGCGCAGGGGCAGGGGGCTCGGCCGGCGTGGGTGTGGCGATCGCGGTCGGCACCGGCGCGGGCACGACGGTGCGAGGCTCGCTCGCGATCGTGGTCGGTGTAGGCGCAGGCGTATCGTCGCGCGGGATCGCGATCGCGATCGCGGCTCCGATCGCGATCGCCGAGCCGACCGCGCCGAGCCCGATCGCGCGTCGCGAGGTTCCGCGCGGCCGTGCACGCACGGGCGTCGCGACCTGCGGGAGGAACCACGACTCCGCTGCACCGCTGGGATGCGGACGCACGCCGCAGCGCTCACGCACGAGTCGACGCAACGGCTCCGCACCGACGTCGAGCCCGCGCCGCGTGGCTTCCTCGACGAGCACCGCGCGCATCATCGCCGCATTCATGTAGCGCTGCGCGCGATCGGGCTGCATCGCGGTGTGCACGATCGTCGCGACGCCGTCGGCCGACGCGCGACCGCCGAGGAGATCCACGAGCGTCGCCGCGGTGGCCCACAGATCCGCGCGCGCATCGACGTCGTCGCCGCGCGCCTGCTCGGGGGCCGCATACGCGAGCTTGCCCTTCACCTCGCCGGTGTACGTGAGGTCCTCCCACGCATTCGCGCGCGCGATGCCGAAGTCGACCAACACCACGTGACCTTCGTGAGTGACGATGATGTTCGATGGCGAGACGTCGCGGTGCACGATGCCGAGCGGTGTGCCGTCTTCTTCGGTGCGACCGTGTGCGTGCGCGAGCGCAGCCAGTACTTCGATGGCGATCCGCAACGCGCACGCTTCGGGCAACGCACCGCCGCGCGCGAGCAGCTGCGCGACGGTCTCGCCGTGCACGTACTCCATCGCGACGAAGTGCCGCCCTTGCGCGAGCCCGAGATCGAGCGTGTGCACGATGTCGGGATGATCGAGCCGTGCCGCGATCTTCGCCTCGCGCACGAACATGCGCTCGGCCTGTTCGCGATCGTCGACGTCGTCGCGCATCCACTTCAGCACTACGAGCTTGGTGAAGCCCTCGATGCCACTCATGCGCGCGAGCCACAGCTCCGACATCGCACCGCACGCGATGCGGCGCAGGGTCTCGTAGCGACCCACCCGCATCGCGTTCTTCGGCACATCCGACACCTTTGCGATCATACCGTGCGGCGCGACGCCGGGTCGACCATCGCGCGTGTCCAGCCGTCGAGGTCGGCGGCGATCGCCGTCGCCGCCGGCGATCCGCGACCGAGCGCGCCCACTTGCTCCGCCAACCGCTCGCGTGCGCGCGCGAGCCGTCCGCGCACCGTGCTGCGCGGCACGCCGATGACCTCTTCGATCTCGCCGCTGTCGAGCTCTTCCCAGTAGTGCAGCTGCAAGATCGTCTGCAGCTCGTCGGGCAGCTCGACCAGCGCGCGCAGCAAGAGCAGATGCTCTTCGCGCGAGCGCAACAGTGCGCTGCCGGACGGGACGCCGATGTCGTCGGGCGCACCACCGGGACGACGCTGCGAGTCGTCGCGCTGCTTGTCGCGCAGATGCCAGAGCAGCTGCCGACGCGCGACCGCGAAGAGGTAGGCCTTGAAGCTCGCGTCGGAGCGCAGCCGCTCGAGGCCTTCGACGCAGCCGAGGAACGTCTTTTGCGCGAGGTCTTCGGCGGCGCGTGGCACCTTGAGCGCGAAGAAGCGCAACACGGCGGCGTAGTGCCGCTCCATCAGCGTGTTGCCGGCCAACGCATCGCCGTCGCGCCACGCGGAGAGCAGCTCGAGATCGGTCGCTTCCCCCATCCCCAGAAAAAAATAGCACCCCGGTCGAATTCCGCGGACAGCTCGGCGGCGGTTGCTACTGGACGGCGCACCCCATGAAACCCCGCTCGATTCGCACGGCGTTGTCCGTCTGCGCGCTCGTCTGCGCGGGCTGCTACACGGGTTTGTCCGGAGGGCGCGACGTCGCCGACGACGAAGGCGCGGGTCCGCCCCAGCGCGACAGCGACGCGGACGGCGGCTCGGGCAGCGGCGACGACGACGGCGTGCCGGTGCCCGACGACAGCGAGCAGATCGGCTTCTCGGGACTGCGTCGGCTCACCGCGAACGAGTACGACAACACGATCCGCGACCTGTTGCTCGACGAAGCGAAGAGCGAGCTGTTGCTGCCCTACGACCCGCTCACGCCGTTCGACAACTTCTACGGCGATCAGCAGGCTTCGCAGGCGCTCATCGAAGGTGCCGATCTGCTCGCTGCGGATCTCGCGGGCCGATTGGTCGCCGACATCACGCGGCGCGAGGTCGTGGTCGGTTGCTCGCCGAGTGGTCCCGATGACGAAGGGTGCATGCGCGCGTTCGTGACGCGCTTCGGTCGACGCGCGCTGCGACGTCCGCTGGCCGACGACGAGATCGACGAGCTCTTGCACGGCACCGACGGCGGCGCGTTGGATCATGCGATCGCCGCGGGCGACTTCTGGGTGGGCGTCGACTCGCTCTTGCGCACGCTGCTGCAGGATCCGCAGTTCCTCTACCGCGTCGAGCTCGGCGAGCCGGTCCCCGACGAGCCCGGCTTGTACGCGCTCTCGCAGTTCGAGATCGCGACGCGGCTCTCGTATCTGTTGTGGGGCGCAGGGCCCGACGACGCGCTGCTCGATCTCGCCGAGGCCGGCGGGCTCGAGGGCGCCGATGCGATCCGTACGGCTGCGATCGCGATGCTCGACGATCCGCGCGCGATCGATCGCGTCGATCGCTTCCACGCGCTGTGGCTCGGCTACGAGGAGATGCCGTTCGGTGGCGACCTCGCGATCGCGATGCGTGCCGAGACGCGCGGCCTCTTCGAGCGCATCGTGTTCGACGAGCAGCGCCCGTGGCAGGACCTGTTCCGCCTCGAGGAGACGTTGGTCGACGACACGCTCGCCGGGCACTACGGCTTGCCGTTGCCGAACAGCGACGAGCCGGTGTGGGTGGCCTACGATCGCCCCGAGCGTCGCGGTCTGCTCGCGCACGGTGCGTTCCTCTCGGTCGGTGCGAAGAACGGCGACACCAACGTGGTGCGTCGCGGTCTGCAGATCCGTCGGCAGCTGCTCTGCCAGGACATCCCGCCGCCGCCGCCCACCGTCGACGTCGATGCGGTGCCGCCGGGCCTGTGCAAGGTCGACAAGTCGGCCGCGCACGCGCAAGGCGGATGCGCGGGCTGCCACGATCAGATCGATCCGGTCGGCTTCGGGCTCGAGAACTTCGATGCGCAAGGGCGCTGGCGCGAGTACGAGCCCGACAACCCCGACACGCCCGACGACGAGACCGTGTGCGAGATCGCCGGTGAAGGCAACCTGCTCGGCGTCGGCGAATTCCACGGGCCCGCGCAGCTCGGCGAGCTCGCGATCGGCAGCGGCTTGCTCGAACGCTGCCTCGTCGATCGCTTGTATCGCTTCACCACCGGACGCGCGGAGCTCGACGATTTCGACGCCGCGTTCATCGAGCACGTGCTCGCGCAGGTCGGCGACGGCGAGCTCCGCTTCGATCAGCTCGTGCTCGAAGTCGTGGGCCACGACGCATTCCGTTTTCGTCGGGAGGAACCATGAGCACGCTCGGACGTCGTTCGCTGTTGCGTGGGCTCGCGAGCGTCGGCATGACGCTGCCGCTGCTCGAGCTCGGTCGTTCGTCGCGTGCACACGCCGGTGGCAACGCGCCGCCGAAGCGCTACGTGTTCGTGTTCGGCGGCGTGTCGACCGGGCGCGGCGGCGACGGCCAGCAGATGGTGCCGACCACGATCGGGCCCGGCTACGATCTGCCGCGCTCGCTCTTGCCGCTCGGCGGCGACGCGTTGCCGTTCGGCGGCACCGGCTTCGACGTGCGCGACGACGTCTCGGTGGTGAGCGGGCTGGTCGTGCCGTGGGCGACATCGGCGGGCGCGAACCCACCACCGGGCGGTCGTTCGGCGCACTTCCACAACAACACCATCGGGCCGATCGTGTCCGGCATGAGCGGTGGTGCGGAGGAGCACCGCACGCCCAACGGTCCATCGCACGATCAGTTCATCGCGGATGCGTTGATGCCCAATCCGCAGCCGGGGCAGCAGCGCATGATCAGCCTGCGCGTGCAGCCCGAGCGCTACATCGGCGGCAGCGGCTACTACGGCGACTTCTCGCGCATCTCGTGGCACGAGCAAGACGGCGAGATCGTCGGCATCGATCCGATCTCGAGCCCGCGGCTCGCGTACCAGTCGTTGTTCGGCAACTTCACGCCGCCCGATCCCGCCGATGCCGCCGCGGCTGCGTTCACGCTGCAGCGTCGTCGCAACGTGCTCGACACGCTGCACGCGCGCACGGCCAACTTGTTGCCGAAGATGGGCGGGGCCGATCGCGAGCGCATGCAGCGACATCTCGACGAGCTCGCGGCGCTCGAGGCCAAGCTGGATGCGATGCCGCCGGTCACCGCGGGTGCGTGCGAGCTGTTGCCCGACCCCGGCGAGGATCCGCCGATCGGCACCTCGTT
>DASZPU010000063.1:0-14574 GCA_035550195.1 Nannocystaceae bacterium | reverse complement strand
TCGATCGTGCTGCCGTCGACGAACAACCAGTCGATCGGCGGACCGCCCCACGGATTCGTGCAGCCCGGGGCCGCGCACGAGCTCGCGGGATCGAGCGCCCACTCGAGGTTGTCGCGTGTGCACGGCCCGTAGTCGACGACGCGCACCTCCTGGCCCGTCGATCCGAACGAGATGAGCCCGACGTGGGCGATCTGCGAGATGACGATGTTGCCGTCGACTTCGGCCGCGAAGATCGAGTCGTCGCCCGGCGGCGCGTCGTCGAGCGCGAGCACGGCGCGGAGATGATCCCACGCGCTCATGCCCATCGGCGCGGGCCCGGCTGCGGTGTTCAGCAGATCCGAGGAAGCGTCGATCACGAACATGATGCGCAGCGGCCCTCCGCTGCACTCGTTGTCGTTGGTGCAGTCGGCCGCCGCAGTGCGCGGGATCGCGAGCAGGGCGGCGAGCGTGGCGATGCGGACGAGGTTTCGCATGGTCACTTCTCCTTCGACCGGCGCTTTTCACCGCGCACGCGCTTCACGTTGAACTCGATGCGGCGGTTCTTCGCGCGGCCTTCGGCGGTCTTGTTGCTCGCGATCGGATCGTCGGGGCCCGCTCCGCGTGTCGTCATGCGATCGCGATCGACACCCTTCTTCGCGAGATAGTCGCGTACCGCGTTGGCGCGCTGCTCCGACAGATCCACGTTGTAATCACGCGGCCCCGTGCTGTCGGTGTGCCCGACGATCTCGACGTCGTAGTCGGGATTCGCCTCCAGTCGCGCCGCCGCTTCGTCGAGTGCGGGCTTGCTGCTCTTGGTGATCTTCGCGCTGTTCACCTCGAAGCGGATACCGGTCATCGCACCGGACGCGCCGCGAATCTTGCGCGGCACCTCGTCGGGACACCCGTCGTCGTCTTCCCAGCCGTTGCGGGTCTCGGGCTTGTTGCGACACTTGTCGGTCGCGTCGAAGATCCCGTCCTTGTCGGCATCGGGCGGACAACCATCCGCTTCCTTGCCCGCGACCGACGGGCAGCGATCCTCGTGATCGCGCACGCCGTCCTTGTCGGTGTCGCCGGGACAACCGTCGGGTTGGTTGCCGGGATCGTCGGGGCACTTGTCGTCGTCGTCGCGCACGCCATCGCCGTCGCGATCGCCTTTCGGACAGCCGCTGGGCTTCTCGCCCGGCGTGCTCGGACACTTGTCCTTCGAGTCACGCACGCCGTCGTTGTCTTGATCGCCGTCGCGACTCTTCGTGCGGATCGTGAACGAGAGGCCGAAGAGGATCTCGAAGTCGCTCGAGGCGCCGTTCTTGTAGCCGACGCGCGCGCCGACGACATGCCGCAGATCGAGACGCAGCGCGAGCCAGCGGTTGACGAACAACTTGAGGCCCGGACCCCAGTGGAACGCGGCATCGATGTCGCGGCCGAGCGGGCGATTCGGCCCGCCGATGCCCATGCCGCCGCCGCCGACCACCAAGAACGGTGCGAGTCGCCAGAACGGGAGCTGGAAGATCGCGTGACCACGCACCGTGTAGAGCAGCGAGCGCGCATCGAGATCGGTGCGCGTCGGCATCAACCCGGCTTCGAGCTCACCGCCGAACCACCGCAGCGGGTAGTAGCCGAAGCGAAAGCCGAGATCGGGCGCGATCCGCAGCCGTCGCTGCATCGCGGTGCCGGGATCGTAGAACTCGTGGCGCTTCGACGGGAAGAGCACGCCGACCCACACGCCGAGCTCCACCATGTGGCGCTCGGGCAGGTAGCGCTTCATCCACGGCTTGCTCTTCTCCGCGTCGGCGCTGCTGCTCGCGCTCGCACCATCCTCGGTGCTCGCGCTGGCCTCTGCGCTCGCCGATGCGCGACCGCTCGGCGCGAACGCGAGCACGAACGCGAGCACGAACGATGGGATCATCGCGCGTGATTGCAGCACGAACTTCGCGGCATCGCGATGTGCGAGCGCTGGAACAGTGCGGGTGTTCAGTCGTTGGCCGATCGGTCGGCGGTGTGGACCACCGTCTCGGCACACGCGCGCGTCTCGTCGTCGATTGCGAGCGTGCGCCCGAGCTCCAGCACGCGATCTCCTGCTTGCTTCGCCGCATCGATGCGACGATCGTCGCGTTCGAGCTTCGCGAGCTCGCACCACGCATCGGCTTCGCGCGCGTCGAGTCCCGGTGCGATCTGCCACATGCGCAGCGCGGCTTGCACGTGCTCCATCGCCTCGCGGTTGCGCTGCAGCGCGCGCAGCTCGGAGGCGACGCAGTGGTGCGCGGCTGCGATGTCGAGGTCCTGGGGGGCGAGCAGACGACGGCGGGTCGCGAGCAGCTCTTCGCAGGCCGCCAATGCCGCGGCGTGATCACCCGCGTGCGCGTGCACCCACGCCAACGATTGCAGCTCGGCGAGACCGTCGTGCGCATCCTCGGGATCGATGCGCGAGAGCTGCAGTGCGCGCTCGAGCTCGACCTTCGCATGCGCGTAGTCGCCGGTCGCGGCATAGGCGATGCCGAGGTTCAAGTGCGGTGCGACGAGATCGACCGCGTCCGCGTCCCAGTGCTGCAGCTCGATCGCGAGCGCACGTTCGAGGTCAGGGATCGCATCGCGATGGCGCCCGGCCGCGATGAGGGCCTGACCGCGATTGTTGTGCAGCCGTGCGGCGTGCACGGTGTCGGGGCCGAGCGTCGCGTCGACGACTTCGATCGCCAGCCCGAACTCCGCGAGCGCGGCGTCGAGCTGACCTGCGGCCGCGAGCCCGGCCGCGAGCTCGCCGCGCGCTTCGGCGATGCCACCCGGATGCGCAGCGTGTTGCAGCGCCGCTTCGACGCCGCGCTGCAGGTGCACGATCGCCTGCTCGTGATCACCTTGCTCGAGCAGGATCCCGCCGATCGTGGTCTCGATCTCGGCCTCGAGCACCGGCGGCACCGCCTTGCGCCGCACGTCCGCGCGCGCGTGCTCGAGCCAGGTCATCGCCGCGGGGACGTCGCGCCGCACCAGCCCGTCGATGTACGCGAGGTGAACGGCCGCGAGCGCCGCGAGGTTGTCGTCGGCGTCGCCACGGGCGGCGTAGTACGCAGCCAACAACAACGGTCGCGCGCGCTCGAAGCCGCCATGCGTGATCTCCAACGCGCCGAGCTCGTAGTCCACGAGCGCCATCGTCTGGGCGTGCTCCGTCGCCGCCGCGCGGGCGCGCAGCTCTGCGAACGCGGCGCGACGTTCGTCGAGCGGCGCGGCGATCATCGTGAACCCGATGCGGCGCAGCTCTGCGCGCACCGCCGAGACCTCGGCGCGCAGCTCCGGATCGACGGGCATGTGCACGGTCGCGACCAGGTACTCGCGGTCGCTGCACGACGCGAGCTCCGGCAGTCGTGCCAGCAACTCTTCGGCTTGTCGCCCGATGGTGTGATCGGCCGTCGCGAGCGTGTCGATCACCGCGGCCACGTCGGCGAAGCGCTCGTCGAAGCACGCGAGCGTGCGGGCGAGATCGTCCTCGCCGTGCTCGCGCCCCTCCACGTCGCGGCAGGCCTGCTCGCGACGCGCGGCGAGGTCGGCGAGGTACGTGTCGAGCGAGCCCTCGATCGCCGGCCACTGGCGCTCGCCCCCCGCGAATGCGCTCGCAAAACGCTCGCCGATCTCGGCGCGGCGATCGCTGGTCCATGCCCGTGCGATCCGCGGATCCGCAGCCGCGCAGGGATCGTCGCGCAGCTGCGCGCCCAGCACGAGGCCCACTACGGCGGTGACGCTGGCCGCGGTGCCGAGCGCGAGCGTCCACTTCCTGCGCGACGACGACACCAGCCCGCGGCGCAACGCGACGACCACCGCATCCATGTCGGGAAAGCGATCGCGCGGATCGATCGCGACCAAGCGCGCGAGCACTCGTCGCAACCACGCGGGTAGCTTGCGCGACGGTCGGCGCAGATCTTCGGACCGCGCTTCGCAAGCGATCGCGCCGTACGGTCGTACGTTGCACAGCGCTTCCCAGCACGTCACACCGAACGCGAACTGATCGGCCGGAGGACCGGCCTTCCCGCCGCGGAACAGCTCCGGCGCCATGTAGGCCAGCGTGCCGCCGCCGTCGTTGGGCCCTTCGTGCAGCGTGCGTCCGATGTTGCGCGCGAGCCCGAAGTCGGCGACGTGCGCACGATCGTCGCCGATGAGCACGTTCTCCGGCTTGAAGTCGCGGTGCGCGAGCCCGGCCGCATGCGCCGCGTGCAGGCCGGACGCCGCCTGCACGAGCAGCTCGGTGATCGCTCGCCACGTGCGTGGACGTGCCGCCAACCATCCGCGCAGCGTCGTGCCCTCGACGTACTCCATCGCGAGGTAGAGGCGATCCTTCCAGACCCCGACCTCGTGTACGACGAGCACGTTGGGATGGCGCAGCTTCGCCATCGCACGCGCCTCGAGCTCGAGTTGCTGCTCGGCGTCGGGCGAAGCACGGGCGACGAGCTTCACCGCGACGTCGCGATCGAGCCGGCGATCGCGGGCGAGATAGACCACGCCCATGCCGCCGCGTCCGAGCACGCGCTCGATCACGAGGTGTTCGGACAGCACGTCCCCCGCGGTCAGGAGCCGGACATCGGTGGTGATGCCCTGCGGACGCGCGATGGCGGCGACGAAACCCGCGAGCGTCGAGTCGACGTCGGAGAACGAATCGCCACCCGTCTCTCGTGCATCGCCCACCAGCGTCCTTCAGGATAGCAGTCCCGCATGCGGTCACGCTATGCTGCGACCCGCATGGATGGCGAGCTCGACACTCGTGTTCGCGCCGCGCTCGATCGCGGCGACACGACTGCGGCCGCGACGTTGCTCGTGGACGAGCTCGGCAGCGAGCTGCTCGGCTATCTGTGGCTCGCGGCGCGCAGCTGGGGCGACGGCGACGAGCTCTTCTCCCGCTTGTGCGAACGCCTGTGGCGCGGGCTGCCGCGCTTCCGCTTCGAATGTCCGGTGCGCACGTGGACGTACGTGATCGCGCGCAACCTCGTGCGCACCGAGTCGGTGCGCACGCGCAAACGCGAGGACGTGGTCGCGCTCGCGGAGGTGCCGGAGCTCATCGAGCGAGTCGCGGCGGTGCGCACGAGCACGCTCGCGAACACCACCGCGGACGCGCTCGCGCGGCTCGAGGCGCTGCGCACCGCGCTCGACGAGCACGATCGCACGCTGCTCATCCTGCGCGTCGATCGGCGCATGTCGTGGCGCGACATCGCCGAGGTGCTCGCCGATGGCGACGAGGATCGCGAGAAGGTCGCGGCACGGCTGCGCAAGCGCTTCGAACGGGTCAAGGATCGCTTGCGCGAGCAGCTCGTGCGCGAGGCGTGATCACTTCGGCGGCGGCACGGCGGTGCCGCCGATCAGGCGCCCGCGGCGATGACCTTCACATCGGCGGGCTAGAGCGGACCGACGAGCTGCGCCCACGCTTCGAGCAACAGCAGGATCGCCATGCAGGTGCCGAGCGCTTCCAGCACGACCCGCCCCATGGACCAACGCTCGGCATGCTCGTCGATGCGCCGCACCAAGGGCAGACCGATCACGAAGTACGCGGCGTAGCCGATCGAGCCGAACGCGAGCATGCGCTCCTTCTGCTCGTACGCGAACAGATCGCGCATGAGATCGGTGGCCATGAAGAAGGTCTCGGCGAACGCGAGCACGTACGCGAGCACGAGCACGATGAGCGCGCGACCGACCGGGCCCGGGTTCAGACGTTCGCGCAGCGTGCGATCGGCGACGACCAGCACCGTGAAGTAGGTCATGAAGTACGCGTGCGTGAGCGGGTACATGAACACCGGCACGCGCTGTCCGCTGTGGCCCATCACGTCGCTCTGGAAGGTCCACTGCGATCCGAACGCGTAGCGCATGCCCATGAGATCGAAGAAGTAGTGCGTGCCGAAGTACGTGCCGAAGAAGACGACGATCGCGACCCACACGTTGAGCTTCAGCCAGTAGCGCTGCAGCAGCGGTTGCCCCGCCGGGCTGCGCACGAGTGTCGGGCCGAGCGCCGCCGGGGCTGCGCACGCGCACGAGAAGACCAGGTACTGCGCGTCGTTCCAGCCGCGCAGCGCACCGCTCAGCACGACGATCGCCACCGCGGCGATCCACAACGGCGAGACCGCGAGCAGGAATCGCTCGGCCCACGCCTTGTCGGGATTCGCTGCGAACGTCGCCACTGCCCGGGAGAGTGTATGATCGTCCGTAGTGACGCGCGACGAGCTCCGTAGTGCCCTCCTCTCGCTGATGGAACGCAAGCGCCACTGGGCGTGGCCGATCTTCACGTCGGGCGGCGTCGCGAAGGAACGCCTGCACGTGCACCTCGAGCAGGAGTACGCGGTGTACATCCGTGACTTCGCGATGCTGCTCGGACGCGCGCACGCGCAGTGTCCGATCGCGGCCGTGCGCGCCGAGCTGGCCGAGAACATCTACGAGGAAGAGACCGGCAAGCTCTCGCAGGGGCGGCCGCATGCCGAGCTCTTCCTCGAGTATCCGCGCGGGCTCGGCATGGACCTCGCGCGCTTCGAGGCGGTCGAGCTATTGCCCGCCGCGGCCAGCTATCGCGCGGAGATCGATTCCGACACGGTTGCACAGGGCTGGGACGTGGCTGCGACCGTCACGACGATCTTCCTCGAGGGCACCGAGTACGAGCGTGGCGAGCTCGACCCGTCGGCCGCGAAGCGCCCGGCCACGCCGCTCGAGGAGCATCCGCTGGTGAAGCACTACGGTCTGCCGCTCGAACGGTTGGCGCTCGTACGCGCGCATCGCATGGTCGAAGGGGATCATCGGCAAGCAGCGTGGCGAATCGTGCTCGATCACGTCGAGCCTGCACGAAGGCAGGAGGTGGTCGCGGCGATGCAGCGCATGCTCGTGCGTTGGCACGCCTATCGCGACGCGGTCGCGGAAGCGTGCGGCGTCTCTCGTGCGAGCTGAGCGCACCGGTTGCACACGCCGTCGCGCGCGTATTAGCGTGGGCGCTGTCATGACGCGTCTACGCCTTGCGGTACTCACGGGTGCGACGGCTCTGCTCGCGTGCAACGAAGGCACGAACGCGAGCGCGGGATCCGAAGGTGGATCGAGCGCGGCGGAAACGACCGCGGTCGGAGGCACGAGCACCGGCGCGCCGACGACGTCGACCACTGCCACCACGAGCGCGGCGACGACGGCATCCACCACGACGACCACCGCGGGTGCGGACACGACCGCCGACGGTGGATCGAGCGAGAGCACCGACACCGGCGTGAACGTGCGCGGCGAGGTGCGCTTCGTCGCGCTCGGTGACGCCGGCGAGGGCAACGAGGCCCAGGCCGAGGTGGGCCAGATGATCGCCACCGTGTGCGAGGAGCGGGGCTGCGACTTCGCGCTGTACCTCGGCGACAACTTCTACGACACCGGCGTGTCGTCGGCCGACGACGTGCAGTTCGAGACGAAGTTCGAGACGCCCTACGAGCCGGTCGATCTCACGTTCCACATCACGCTCGGCAATCACGACTACGGTGCGCTCGCCAACGAGTGGGAGAAGGCCGCGTACTACATCGAGTACTCGGCGAACAACCCCAAGTTCTCGCTGCCCTCGCAGTACTACTCGTTCCAATCCGAGCACGTTCACTTCGTGTCGCTCGACACTTCGCAGATCTTCTGGAGTCACGAGGTCGACGCGCAGCGGCAGTTCCTGCAGACGGATCTCGCGGGCCTGAGCGGCTGGAAGATCGCGTTCGGCCACCACCCGTACATCTCTGCCGGCGAGCACGGCAACGCGGGCAACTACGAAGGCCTCGGTGGCATCTTCGGCGGCGGCAACGTGCGCGACTTCTTCGAGGACGAGATCTGCGGGAAGGTCGACGTGTACATCTGCGGTCACGACCACTCGCGGCAGTGGCTGACCTCCGATTGCGGCACCGACTTCATCGTCTCGGGCGCGGGCTCGAAGCTCGACGACCTTCCGAATCGCGACGACGTCGCCTTCGAGTACGCGGAGAACGAGACCGAGGGGTTCCTCTGGGTCGAGATCATCGACGAGTCGTTCACCGGGATCTTCTTCGACCGCATGGGCAACGCGCAGTACGAGCGCACCATCACGCTCTGATGCCCGTGCTACCGCGCAGCTTCTACGACCGCGATGTCGTCGTCGTCGCGCGTGATCTGCTCGGCAAAGTCATCCGCCGCGACGGCGTCGCGCTGCGCATCACCGAGACCGAAGCGTATCGCTGGCCGGGTGACACCGCGTGCCATGCGAAGGCGGGACGGACCGCGCGCAATGCTGCACTGTGGGGACCGCCGGGGCACGCGTACGTCTATCTCTGCTACGGCCTGCATCACATGCTCAACCTCGTCACCGGCGGCGAGGCCGATGCGTCGGCGGTGCTCATCCGCGCATGCGAGCCGATCGAAGGGCTCGCGATCGTGAAGCGTCGGCGCGGTGGTCTGGTGGGCCCGGCGTTGCTGAACGGTCCCGGCAAGGTCGGCGCCGCGCTGCGACTGCGGACCGACGCGAGCGGTCATCCGCTCTATCGCAAGGGCGGCCTCGTGGTCGAGGACGGCGCCGCGCCCGAGGCCGTGCTCGTCGGCACGCGCATCGGCATCGACTACGCACTGCCCGAGCATCGCGCATTGCCGTGGCGCTTCGCGGCCGCAGACACGCCGTGGGTCAGCCATCGACGCGCGCTCCTGCAGACGAGCGCGCGGTAGTGCTAACGTCGTCGCGATCGACATGAGCGAGCGACTCTCCCTGCGTCCGCGTCCGCGCCGCAACCGCAAGTCGGAGACGATCCGCGCGGCGTGTCGCGAGACCACCTTCGGTCCCCAGCACTTCATCTACCCGCTCTTCATCCACGACAAGGCCGACGACGAGCCGATCGCGTCGATGCCCGGGTGTGCGCGGCGCGCCGCTGCGAGCGTGCTCGCCGAGGTCGAGCGCGCGCGCTCCGTCGGCGTGAAGATGATCGCGCTCTTCCCCGCGATCGCGGAGTCGCTCAAGGATCCGCACGGCCGCGAGTCGTTCAACCCCGACGGGCTCGTGCCGCGCACGGTGAAAGCGATCAAGGCGCGCTGGCCCGACGTGATGCTGGTGACCGATGTCGCGCTCGATCCCTACAACTCCGATGGCCACGACGGCATCGTCGCGTCCGACGGTCGCATCCTCAACGACGAGACCGTCGCGGTGTTGTGCAAGCAAGCGCTCGCGCAAGCACGTGCCGGTGCCGACATCGTCGCGCCCAGCGACATGATGGACGGTCGCATCGGAGCGATCCGCGATGCGCTCGATGGCGAAGGCTTCACCGAGTGCTCGATCCTCGCCTACACCGCGAAGTATGCCTCGGGCTTCTACGGGCCGTTCCGCGAGGCGCTCGACAGCGCGCCGAAGGCCGGCGACAAGAAGACCTACCAGATGGATCCCGCCAACGTGCGCGAGGCGTTGCGCGAGGTGGCGCTCGACGAGGCCGAGGGCGCCGACATGGTGATGGTGAAGCCGGCGGGGCCGTACCTCGACGTGATCGCAGCCGTGCGCGCCGCGACGTCGCTGCCGGTGGCCGCGTATCAAGTGAGTGGCGAGTACGCGATGCTGAAGGCCGCGAGCGAGCGCGGCTGGCTCGACGAGCGGAAGGTGGTGCTCGAGAGCCTCGGCGCGATCCGTCGCGCCGGCGCCGATCTCATCCTCACCTACTACGCGCGGCAGGCCGCGGAGTGGCTCGTCGGCGGATGAATCGCGTCGTGCTCGGCCTCGGGCTCGCGCTCGCGGCCTGTCGTCCGGAACCAACCCAGCGACCTGCGCACGAGCTCGCGCCCCCGGTCGCGCCGCGCGATCCCACCACGATCGAGCTGCACGGCCAGCGCCTCGAGGATCCGTACGCGTGGCTGCGCGATCGCGAGGACCCGCGCACGCGCGGCTATCTCGCGGCCGAGAACGAATACACCGAGCGCATGATGCAGCCCTACGCAGCGCTGCGCGCCAAGGTGCTCGGCGAGCTACGCAATCGCGTGCTCGAGGACGACGACAGCGTGCCGGTGAAAGACGGCGCGTGGGAGTACTTCGATCGCGACGTCGCGGGCCAGCAGTATGGGTTGCTCATGCGCACGCGCATCGGCACCAGCAAGCCCGAGGTGGTGCTCGACCTCGATGCACGCGCGCGCGGCAACGGCTTCTACGAGCTCGGCGACTACGACATCACGCCCGACGGCACGCTGCTCGCGTTCACCGAAGACACGCACGGCGACGAGCGCTATCGCATGCACGTGATCGCGATCGCCGACGGGCGCGAGCTCGCGGCGCCGCGCGGCGAAGTGGGTCCGGCGATCGAGTGGGCCTCGGACTCGCGCACGCTCTTCTTCACGCACCTCGACGCGGCCCACCGCGAGTACCAGGTGTGGCGCCGTGCGCTCGACGAGCAGGGCGACGGCACGCTCGTGCACGACGAGCCCGATCAACGCTTCGCTGTCGGCATCTCGCGCACGACCAGCGGCGCGTTCATGGTGCTCGACGTCTCGAGCCAGATCACCTCGGAGGCGCGGGTGATCGATGCGCATCATCCCGAACGCGCACCGCAGATCGTCGAGCCGCGCCGCGACGGCATCGAGTACGAGATCGATCATCTCGGCGATCGCTTCTTCGTGCTCACCAACGACGGCGCCCGCGACTTCCGCTTGATGGAGACGCCGGTGGCGAAGCCCGGGCGCGCGAGCTGGAAGCCGATCTACACGCCGGCCGCGGGCGAGTCGCTGAGCAGCCTGCAGGTGTTCGCGAAGTTCACCGTGTTGAGCGGACGCGCAAACGGGCTGCCGCAGCTGTGGATCCGGCCGCACGACGGCAGCGCGCCGTGGGCCATCGCGTGGCCGGAGCGCGCGTACGAGGCGTGGCTCGGCGACAACCGCGAGCTCGACGCGACGACGATCCGCGTGAAGTACTCGTCGCCGATCACCGCCGACACCATGTACGACTACGATGTCGCGAAGCGCGAGCTCGTGCAGCGGAAGCGTGATCGCGTGCCGGCGTTCGATCCGAATCGCTTCGAGGTCGAGCGCATCCACGCGCGCGCCGACGACGGCACGCAGATCCCGATCTCGCTGGTGCGTCGTCGCGATGCGCCGCGCCCGGGTCCGCTGGTGTTGCAGGGTTACGGTGCGTACGGCTCGGTCTACGACGCCGAGTTCAGCCGGCACCAGCTGCCGTTGCTCGATCGCGGCGTCACGATGGCGATCGCGCACGTGCGCGGCGGCGGCGAGCTCGGCCGCGCCTGGTACGATGCTGGCAAGCTCGCCGCGAAGATCAACACGTTCACCGACTTCATCCGCTGTGCCGAGCACCTCGTCGCCGAGGGCTACACCAGCTCGGATCGATTGCTGGCCACCGGCGGAAGCGCGGGCGGTCTGCTCATCGGCGCGGTGATCAACATGCGCCCCGAGCTCTTCCACGCCGCGGTCGCCGAAGTGCCGTTCGTCGACGTGATCAACACGATGCGCGACGCGTCGCTGCCGCTCACCGCCGGGGAGTGGGAAGAGTGGGGCGATCCCGCGAACCCCGACGCCTTCGCGTGGATGCGTTCGTGGTCGCCGTACGACAACGTCGGCGCCCACGCGTATCCGCACCTGCTCGTGGTCGCGGGCTGGAACGACTCGCGCGTCGGCTACTGGGAGCCGGCCAAGTGGACTGCGCGACTGCGCGCGACCAAGACCGGCACGCAACAATTGCTGTTGTTCACACAGATGGGTTCCGGCCACGGCGGTGCGTCGGGGCGCTACGATGCGTTGGCCGAGCGCGCGATGGTGATCGCTTTCATGCTCGATCGATTGGGAGTCGAACGATGACCGCTTCGAGGTGCGCTGCGATCGCGGCGCTGCTGTTCACTGCGTGCAAGCCGTGCTCCGACGACTGCGACGAGTACGTCGAGCTCTCCTTCTTGTCGGCGGCCGTCGACGGCACGTTCGCCTCGACGAGCTACGCCGTCGTAGCGAACGCCGACGGCGAAGCGGTGAGCTGCAGCTTCGACGTCGCGGCCGGCACTGCCGACTGCATGGGTGACGCCGAGGCGCACGTCGACGCCGGCGATGGCATGGGCGAGGCGGGCACCGGTGGCTTCGACGATGGGCGGCGCCGGCTCGTGATGCGCTGGCGCTTCGCCCCCGACACGCTCGACGTCACGGTGCGCAACGCGGAGCAGTCGCTGGTGCTCGACAACACGCTCACGCCCGCGTACCAGGATCAGGACGTCAAAGCCTGCGACTCGCAGTGCCGCTTCTTCGACCAGGACCTGATGCTGCCGGCGATGTGAACCGCTAGCGATCCGCGAAGCGATCGGTCGCGCGCCGCAGCGCTGCGGAGATGCCGGGCTCGTTCGCGGAGTGGCCGGCGGCTTCGACGACGACGAGCTCGGCCTCGGGCCACGCGCGATGCAACCGCCACGCGTTGCGCAGCGGACAGATGACGTCGTAGCGCCCGTGCACGATGACGCCGGGGATGCCGCGTATGCGAGCGATCGCGTCGAGCAGCTGCGTGTCGCGCTCGAGGAAGCCGCGGTTCACGAAGTAGTGGCACTCGATGCGCGCGAACGCCATCGTGAACGCGATGTCGTCGCAGTGCGCGATGAGATCGGGATCCTGCAAGAGCGTCGCGACGCTGCACTCCCACGTGCTCCACGCTCGGGCCGCGCGCTCGCGGACCTCGCGCTCGTCGCTGCACAAGCGGCGGTGATACGCGGCGATGAGATCGTGCTGCTCGTCCGGCGGAATCTCGCCGCGGAAGGCCTCCCACGCGTCGGGGTACAGCCAATGCGTGCCGGCGCCGTAGAACCACTGCATCTCGTCTTCGGCGAAGGTGAAGATGCCGCGCAGCACCAGCTCGGTGACGCGCTGCGGATGCAGCTCGGCGTACGCGATCGCCAGCGTGCTGCCCCACGAGCCGCCGAACACCTGCCAACGATCGATACCGAGGTGCTCGCGCAGCCTCTCGATGTCGTCGACGAGGTGCCACGTGGTGTTGTCGACCAGCGACGCGTGTGGCGTGCTGCGTCCGCAGCCGCGCTGATCGAACAGCACGATGCGATAGCGACGCGGATCGAAGAACCGACGATGGCGCGGCTCGGTGCCACCGCCCGGCCCACCGTGCAGGAACACCACGGGCTTGCCGTCCGGGTTGCCCGACTCCTCGTAGTAGATCGAGTGCAGGTCGGACACCGACAACATGCCGGTGCGGTAGGGCTCGATTGCCGGATACAGCGGAACGCTCGCGTCCACGTCGGCCGAGATTGGCGCGGCCGCTCGGCGCCGTCCAGCGTCTTTCGATGCGCGCGTGCAATCGCGCGTCACCGCGCCCAGGTGCCGGTCGCGGCCGAGAACGGCGACGTCTCCGCGGCGCTCCACGCGAGCGGAAGCGCGGCCTCGCGGCGGATCACCTCGCGCACCGCGAAACGCAGCAAGCGCTCGGCGCCCGGGAACGCGTCGACCGCCGCGCCCTCCCACACGATCTCGACGGTCGTCGCGACGTGCAGGAGATCGCCACGATCGTAGTCGACGAACAAGAGTCCCGCGCGCGGGTCCACCACGAGGTTGCCGAGCGTGTTGAAGAAGAAGTTGCCGGTGAAGTCGGGGACGACGAGCACGTCGTCGTCGATGCCGACGAAGCCGGGTCGACCGCCGCGGTGCGAGACGTCGACACCCACGCGGGGATGTGCGCTCGCGATGAAGAACGTGTCGGCGTTGCGCACCAGCGTGCGCGCTTCGTCGTCGAGCGCGGTGCTGCGATGCGCGCGTGGCGGACGGATCCGCGACGCGTGGTACTCGGCGCGCCGCGCCTGGATGTACTTCGGGCAGTTGCCGAAGCTCTCGCGCACGTCGATCGCGAGCCCCTCGCGATCCATCGCGGCGACCACACCGTTGGCACGATTGCGTCGGCGCGTGTGCGCCTCGAGGCCGAGCACCGCGATCGCGTCGCCCGCGTGCAGCGACGCGCCGACCACGGGATCCGCAGGATCGCGTGCGCCGTCGATCGTGAGCCGCGTGGGCGTCGGCGCCTCGACGAAGCCGGTCGGCCCGGCGATCGCGGAGGCCCACGGTTGGCCCGCGGCATCGGTGGCACCGACGACGAGCCACGGCAACTTGCCGAAGAGCTCGCGGTGTTGCTCGGGCATCGCCCTGCGGATCACTCGCTCGCCGACCTCGGCCATGCGCGCGCGCACACCCATGCGCGCTTGCACGGACTGCTCGCCGTCGTGGAAGCGCTCGCTCATGACGCGCGCAGCCCGACCGCGGACGTCGCCATCGGGACGAAGCGCGGCAACGCTTCGATGCGCGCGATCCAACCCCGCACGTTGGGATAGTCGGCGAGACTCACGTCGCCCTCCGGCGCGTGCGCGACGTAGGTGTAGCCCGCGACGTCGGCGATCGTCGCGTGCTCGGCCGCGAGGTACGCTCGCTTTGCGAGGTGGCGCTCCATCACGCCGAGCAGCGCGTGCGAGCGTGCGACCAGCTCCGCCGCCGGCGGTGATGCGAGGAACACGTTGGCGATGCGCGCTGCCGCCGGACCGTGTGCGATCTGGCCCGCGGCCACCGACAGCCATCGCTGCACCGCCGCGGCACCTTCGGGCGAGCGCGGCAGCCACGACTCGCCGCCGTACTTGCTCGCGAGGTAGACGAGGA
>DASZPU010000062.1:0-26128 GCA_035550195.1 Nannocystaceae bacterium | reverse complement strand
CAGGAGGCCGGAGTGTTGGCGTAACCCGAAGAACGCATCCGACGGCCCTTTGCGGCCGCCTCGGGCCGTGTTATGCGGACCCCTCGCCCTCGCGGCCACAGGCCGAATGGGCGCGAAGGTGGATGCACATGCGCACGATCAACCATTGGATCGCCGGCAAACCCTCGACTCGCGCCATCGAGCGCAGCGGTGACGTCTACGACCCCGCCACCGGCGAGGTGCAGGCGAAGGTCGCGTTCGCGTCGCCCGCCGATGTCGACGCCGCGGTCGCGGCCGCCCAGGATGCGCTGCCCGAGTGGCGCGACGCGTCGCTCGCCAAGCGTGCGCGGGTGATGTTCGCGTTCCGCGAGCTGCTCGAGCGCCACAAGGTCGAGGTCGCGAAGCTGCTCACCTCCGAGCACGGCAAGGTCGCCGCCGACGCGCTCGGCGAGGTGAACCGCGGGCTCGAGGTGGTCGAGTTCGCGTGCGGCATCCCGCAGCTCATGAAGGGCGAGTTCTCGGAGAACGTGTCGAGTGACGTCGACTCGTACTCGATCCGTCAGCCGGTCGGAGTCGTCGCCGGCATCACGCCGTTCAACTTCCCCGCGATGGTCCCGATGTGGATGTATCCGATCGCGATCGCGTGCGGGAACACCTTCGTGCTCAAGCCGTCCGAGCGCGATCCGTCGGCGGCGAACTTCTGCGCCGAGCTGATGAAGCAGGCGGGGTTGCCCGACGGCGTGCTCAACGTCGTGCACGGCGACAAGGTCGCGGTCGATCGCATCCTGCATCACCCCGACATCGGCGCGGTGAGCTTCGTCGGCTCCACGCCGATCGCGAAGTACATCTACGAGACGGGCACGAGCAATGGCAAGCGCGTGCAGGCACTGGGCGGCGCGAAGAACCACATGGTGGTGCTGCCCGACGCCGACATGGAGCTCGCAGCCGACGCGGCGATCGGTGCGGCGTATGGCTCGGCGGGCGAGCGCTGCATGGCGATCTCCGTGCTCGTCACCGTGGGCGATGCGGCCGATCGCCTGGTCCCGATGCTGCGCGAGCGCATCGCGAAGCTCAGCGTCGGGCCCGGCAACGATCCCAAGCACGAGATGGGCCCGCTGGTCACCAAGGCGCACCTCGATCGCGTGCGTGGCTTCGTCGATCAGGGCGTCGCCGAAGGTGCGCAGCTCGTCGAAGACGGTCGCGACCCGAAGATCCCCGGAGCCGAGCGCGGCTTCTTCCTGCGCCCGTGCCTGTTCGATCGCGTCACGCCCGACATGGTCGTCTACAAGGAAGAGATCTTCGGGCCCGTGCTCTCGGTCGTGCGCGTCGACACCTACGATCGCGCGCTCGAGCTCGTGCACGCGAACGAGTACGCGAACGGCGTCGCCATCTTCACCAACGATGGCGGTGCGGCGCGCAAGTTCCAGCACGAGGTGAAGGTCGGCATGGTCGGCGTCAACGTGCCGATCCCGGTGCCGATGGCCTACTACTCGTTCGGCGGGTGGAAGGCGTCGCTCTTCGGCGACACGCACGTGCACGGCAAAGAGGGCGTGCACTTCTACACGCGCGGCAAGGTCATCACCGCACGCTGGCCCGACCCGCGCTTCCGCGGCGTCGATCTCGGCTTCCCGCAGAACCGCTGAGGGAGTGCAGCCATGAGCACCATCATCGAAGTGCGCGTCGGTGGACGCGGCAGCGTGAAGGACGGCAAGAAGCAGGTCGAGGCCGCCACGGTCTCGCGCTGCGAGCTGTGCAGCACCGACGTCGATGCCGTCGCGTCGGTGGGCGTCGAAGGCAACGGGCCATTCGTGTGCAAGTCGTGCCTGCGCATGCGACTCGAGGCGATCACGGTCGCGCTCTACGAGCTGCGCGAGCCCGGCAACACCGGTCTGCCGTGGGGCAAGGTCTCGGGATGACCATGAAACTCGACGAGCAACGCAGCGAAACCGTCTTCGAAGACTTCAAAGAGCCGTACACGCGCGAGCAGGCGATCATCGAGGCCAATCGCTGCCTGTACTGCCACGACGCGCCGTGCGTGACGGCGTGCCCGACTTCGATCGACATCCCGCAGTTCATCCGCAAGATCGCCACCGACAACGTGCGCGGCTCGGCGCGCACGATCCTCGACGCGAACATCCACGGCATGAGCTGTGCGCGCGTGTGTCCGGTCGAGACGCTGTGCGTCGGCGCGTGCGTGCACAACCATCAGGGCGTGCCGCCGATCCAGATCGGCAAGCTGCAGCGCTACGCCACCGACGTCGCCTACGACAACGGTTGGCGCTTCTTCGAGGCGGGCGCGTCCACCGGCAAGCGCGTCGCGCTCGTCGGCGCGGGCCCGGCTTCGCTCGCGTGCGCGCACGAGCTGCGCCGCTTCGGCCACGCGTGCACGCTCTACGACAAGCGTCCGGTGGTCGGCGGGCTCAACAGCACCGGCGTCGCGCCCTACAAGATGCGCGCGGATCGATCGCTGCAAGAGGTCGAGTGGATCCTCGGCATCGGCGGCATCGAGGTGCGCACCGGCGTCGAGGTCGGCGTATCGCCGAGCTGGGCGGAGATCGAAGCGGGACACGATGCGGTGTTCCTCGGCTTCGGGCTCGGCGTCGACACGCCGATGAACGTCGACGGTGAAGAGCTCACCGGCGTGTGGGGTGCGGTCGACTTCATCGAGCGCATGAAGCTCGGCAAGGTCGCGGTCAGCACCGTGCGCAACGCGGTGGTGATCGGCGGCGGCAACACGGCGCTCGATGCCGTGCGTGAGCTGCTCGGCCTCGGGGCGCGCAGCGTCACGATGATCTATCGCGGCACCGAAGACGCGATGTCGGGGTATCAACACGAGTGGGAAGCGGCGCGACTCGAAGGTGCGCGCGCGCTGTGGCAGGCGGTGCCGGTGGAGTTCCTCGGGCGCGATCGGCTCGAGCAAGTGCGCTGCGTTCGCGTCAACGACGACAAGCGGCCGATCCTCGGCACCGAGCTCGAGCTCGACGCCGAGCTGGCCTTGATCGCGATCGGGCAGGCGAAGCTCGGCGATCTCGTCGCTGCGCTGCCGGGCATTCGTGTCGAGCGCGGACGTGTGCTCGTCGATCGCGACGGCTTCACCGGCCGCGCGAAGTTCTACGCGGGCGGAGACTGTGCGAACGGTGGCATGGAGGTGGTCAACGCCTCGGCCGAAGGCAAGCGCGCCGCGCGAGCGATTCACCGCATGATCACGGAGGCGGGCTGATGGTCGACCTCACTTCGAACACCGGCGGTATCGTGTCGCCGAATCCGTTCTGGCTCGCGTCGGCTCCGCCGGCGAACAGCGGGCCGCAGATCCAGCGCGCGTTCGATCACGGCTGGGGCGGCGCGGTGTGGAAGACGCTGGGCGTGCCGATCCAGAACGTGTCGAGCCGCTTCGGTGGCATCGACTATCGCGGGCTCAAGAACATCGGCTTCAACAACATCGAGCTCATCACCGATCGCCCGCTCGAGTCGAACTTCCGCGAGATCTACGAGACCAAGAAGAAGTACCCCAAGCACGCGATCATCGTGTCGCTGATGGTCGAGACGCGCGAAGAGTGGCAGGAGATCATCAAGCGCGCGATCGATGCGGGCGCCGATGGGCTCGAGCTCAACTTCGGCTGTCCGCACGGCATGTGCGAGCGCGGCATGGGCTCGGCGGTGGGGCAGGAGCCCAAGGTGAACACCGAGATCACGTCGTGGGCGGTCGAGTACTCGAGCGTGCCCGTGCTCGTGAAGCTCACGCCGAACGTGGCCAACATCGTGCCGCACGGGCTGGCAGCGCAGAAGGGCGGGGCGCACGGCGTGTCCTTGATCAACACGATCAAGAGCATCATCGGCGTCGACATCGACACGTTCGTGCCGCAGCCGCGCGTCGACGGGCGCTCGACCAATGGTGGCTACTGCGGTGCAGCGGTGAAGCCGATCGCGCTGCACATGGTCGCTGCGCTCGCGCGTGAAGAAGAATTTCGCATCCCGATCAGCGGCATCGGTGGCGTCACCAACTGGCGCGACGCGGTGGAGTTCCTGCTCTTGGGCTCGTCGAGCGTGCAGGTGTGCACCGAGGTGATGCTGCGCGGCTATCGCATCGTCGAGGACATGATCGAGGGCTTGTCCGACTACATGACGAAGCACGGCTTCAGCAAGCTGAGCGACTTCGTCGGCAAGGCCGTCCCGAACTTCACGGAGTGGGGCGAGCTCGACCTCAACTACGAGACGGTCGCGAAGATCGACGCCGACAAGTGCATCGGTTGCCATCTGTGCGTGGTCGCGTGCGACGACGGCGCGCACCAGTGCATCCATCCGGTCGAAGGCTCGCGCGTCCCGCGGGTCGACGAGCCCGAGTGCGTGGGTTGCAACCTCTGCCAGATCGTGTGCCCAGTGCCCGGCTGCATCTCGATGGAGAAGGTCGACAACGGCTTCACGCCCGCGACGTGGAACGAGCACGTGGGCGAGGGGTTGAAGCTGCGCCCGAAGAAAGCCGCGCACTGACGCGCGCCGCTCGCGTCGGCTATGCTCCGCGGCGGTGCGCTCAGGAATGGCGCGCGGTGTTCGGTCGTTCGTCGCGGTCGTGACGAGCTCGGGGGCCTCGTGCGCGCTCGCGCTGCTCGCGATGGCTTGCGGCGAGCCGCCGGCCGAGGCGACGAGCCTGCGCACGGCGAGCATCGTGCCCGAGCGTGCGGTCGAGGCGGTGGATCTCGCCGCGCCCGCGCCGGCTGCCGAAGCGAAGCCGACGCCCACGCGCGAGCTGCGGGTCGCGACGTACAACATCCTCGGTGGGAAGCTCGGTGTCGATGGTGTCGTGGCGGCGATTCGATCGTTCGATGCGGACGTCGTCGCGTTGCAAGAGGTCGATGACGGCACGCGTCGATCCGGCCGCGTCGATCAGCCCGAGGCGATCGCGGAGGCGCTCGGGATGGAGGTCGCGTTCGCCGAGCATCGGAAGTTCGGCGGTGGGCGCATCGGCGTCGCGCTGCTGAGTCGGCATCCGTTGTCGAACGTCGAGCGCATCGCGTTGCCGGGCGATCTGCTCGCGGCGCTGCGCGCCGACGTGAGGATCGCGGGCAAGGTCGTGCGGGTGTTCGTCGTGCACTTCCATCCCACCGATCCTCGCGATCCGCTCGCGCGGCAGAAGGGCATGGACGCCGCGCGGCTGCGCGAAGCCGACGAGGTGCTCGTGCACGCGACGCGCGAGCCGATACCGACGATCGTGATGGGCGACTTCAACGCGCGCAGCAACGGGCCCGAGCACGCCGCGTTCTCCGATCACTTCGAAGACGCGTGCCCCGACGGCGGCGCGACCTGGCCCGCGAGCCTTCCGCTCGTGCGCATCGACTACGTGTGGCTGTCCAGCGCGCTCGCCCGCGTCGCATGCCCGAGCTTCACGCCCGACGCTTCGGATCACCGTCCCGTCGTGGCCGACCTGCGCTTCGCGACCGAGTGAGGCGCCTTGCGCAGGCGCTGCGTTGCTGCCGCGATCACTCGACCGTATGGCAGCCGGCGCAGCCGAAGCCTTTGCCGGTCGCGGGATCGAAGGGCGGCTCGCCCATCGCCTTCGCCATTGCGGGGGCGACTTGCTCGCTCATGAACTTCATCAGCTCGGGCTTCTCGGCCGAGAGCTTCTCGTAGCCGCCGTTGCTGAGCACGATCTTCGGCAGGCCGTCCTTCGGCTTGTGCGCGTGATTGACGTGACAGGTCGCGCAGTCGAACTTGCCGTACTTCTCCGCGTCGTAGGCTTTGAAGATCGGGCCCATGTCCGGCATCACGACCTTCGTCATCCGGTGCATCTTGCCTTCCTTGTCGAGCGTGAAAAACGATGCGCTGGCGTCGTGCGCAGGCGCGTCGGTCTTCGTGTCGGTCGCGGGCGGCGTCTCGCTCGGCGGCGTGGTGGTCGTGGGCTGCTTCTCGCAGGCAAAGAGCAACGCAGCGGCGATGAGGAAGGATCGGTAGGTCGTCACGGCCGCGAGCATGTCGCGACTCCGCGGACGCCAGCAAGCGTCCCGTCGGCGACGGCCTGTTGCGCCACGGCAACGATCGCCGAAAGCCGGTAACGTGGACCCATGCCCGTGCCGTACTCACGGTCCGCCGCGCTCTACGATCGCATCTACGGCGACAAATCGTTCGCGGCGGAGGCCGAGACGCTCCGCGAGCTGGTGACCGCGGAGCATCCTTCCGCACGCACTTTGCTCGACGTCGCCTGCGGAACCGGCGCGCACCTGCAGCACCTGCGCGAGCACTTCGAGATCACCGGCCTCGACGGCTCGCCGGACATGCTGGGCGTCGCGCGCCAGCGCCTGGGCGATGTGGCGTTGCACGAGGGCGATCTGCGGCGCTTCGATCTCGACGGCCGTCGCTTCGACGTGATCACCTGCCTCTTCAGCGCGATCGGCTACGTGCGATCGCTCGACGAGCTCGACGAAGCCATCGCCACGATGACGCGCCACCTCGCCGACGACGGCATGCTCCTCGTCGAGCCGTGGTTCACGCCCGCGCAGTGGCGACCGACCGGCATGACCGGCGGCATGGCCGTCGACGCAGTCGACTTGAAGGTCGCGCGCTTCTGCGTGTCGGCGGTGCGCGATCGCTTCGCGATCACACCGATGCACCACCTCGTCGCGACCCCCGAAGGCGTCGAGCACTTCGTCGAGACCCATGAGCTCTTCCTCGCCGAGCGCGACGAGGTCGAGCGCGCGTTCGCCCGTGCGGGGCTCGCGGACATCCGCTACCTGCCCGAAAAGCTCGTCCGCGGGCTCTGGCTGGGCCGGCGCAGAAAATGATCCGCGACCGATGAGTTCGCCGGGGCGCGCCCGTCTGCACGACGAAAGGCGACCCCATGACCCAAGACGCACTTCCGGTTCTGCTCACCGTGCGCGGCACCCTCGTTCCGAAGGATCTCGAGGCTGCGCGCCAGCTCCACAACGCGACCGCGGGATCTCCCGAAGGCATCGCCGCCGCGCGCTCGCTCGGTGACATCAGCCACGTGTGCTTCTCCGCGTTCGATCATCCGCTCTCGAAGGCGAAGCCGGGCGAGCTGCTGTTCCTCGACAACTGGCTCACGCCCGAAGGTCTCATGCAGTTCTTCTCGAACCCGGACATCGTCGCGAGCGCGGGCAGGATGTTCAGCGCACGCGATGCCACCGTGTGGATGCCCGCACGCGGCGCGTACACGTGGCACCTGCCCGCGCCGCGCGGACAGGATCGCCGCTACATCGGCATGCTGCGCGGTCCGGTGACCTCGCCCGAGGACTCGGTCGCCGCGTTCTCGCGCGCGATCCATCGCGGTGTGTCCGACGCGCGTCGCCGCGGTCAGCTCTCGCACGACGTCTACATCAAGCTGCGCCCGCCCGGTGACGACTCTCCGCTCGAGATGCTCGGCGTCGCGACGTGGAGCAGCCTCGAAGGTCTGCACGAGCACTACACCGATCCGAACGGTCGCGCCGCGATGCAGGGCGTGTACAGCGGGCCCGCGGATCCGAGCGTCTGGGAGCAGGCGCCCGGCCACTGGAACGAGTGGTGATCACGCCCCCAGGTCGATGACCCACGCTTCGCGATCGCCGAGCGCGAGACCGAGTAGGTCGATCGATGCCGAGCACTCGTCGAGCACGCCGGCGTCGGCGGTGGCGACGACCTCGTCGGTCTCGCGCAGGTGCTTGTCCGGATCGAAGAGCAGCTCCGTGCGCCAGGGCAGGGCGCGCGTGCGACCGAGCGCGTCGATGGTCTCCGCGAGGCGACCGCTCTGCGACACCGGGCGATCGAGCAACCAACGGATCTCGGTCGGGCCGAGCGTCGCGATCGCATCCGCGAGCAGTGCGAGCGCACGCTCGGTGGTCGCCACCTCGCGCCAGCTTCCGTGCACGCTCGCGACGTCGCGCAGCAAGCCATCGCGCCCGCGAAAGATCGGCGCACCCGCGAGCGCGGCCTCGAGCGTGATGAGGCAGTTGAAGCCGTCGATCGCGAGGGCGCGCACCGGCCCGTCGACACGATGCGCGCTGCGGCGTTGCATCGCTTCGTCGGCGCACGCACTCCGGCGCACGGCATCGCGTTGACGACGACGCAGTGCGTGACGATTGCCGACGAGCGCGAGCGCAGACGCTTCCGCGTAGCCGCGCGTGAGCAGCCACGAGAGCTCGTCGGTCGCCGTGCGCAGCACCGGGATCCACTTCGCCGCGAACAGCTCGGCGTCTTCGGGATCGGCACCACGGGGCACGAACCCGAGGTTAGCGCGTGCGTTGACTGCCGTGTGGCCGCGCACTGCGAGCGTCGGCAACCCGCGGCCGCGCCGTGGCACGTCGCCCGACCATGCGAATGATCGGCCTGCTCGTCCTGGGTGTGCTCGCTTCGTGCTCCGTCGACGCCGACGGCTCGGCCACCGGCCTCGGTGCGACCGGTTCTGCCGCGACCACCGGCACGACCGAGGATCCCGGCGGCGACGCAGCGAACGACGACAGCAGCACCAGCGATGCGCCCGCGAGCGACGACGACAGCGATCCGAGCGACGACGACAGCGGCACGACGCCCGAGAGCAGCGGCAGCAGCAGCGGCGCCGTCGAGACCGGCGATGCATCGAGCGACTCGAGCAGCAGCGACGCCGCGAGCGCGACCGGCGAGCCGCTGGGCGAGTGGGGCTACGGCAGCTGCTCCGCCGACTGTCCCGCGGACATGTGCATCGTGATCGAAGGCTTCGAGGGATCGTTCTGCACGACCAGCTGCGTCGACGGTGCATGCCCACAGGCACCCGACGGCGATGCGCTCGCGCAGTGTTTGCTGGGACCCGATCTCACCATGGATCCGATCAACTGCGTGCTCACCTGCCACACCGACGCGCAAGAGTGTCCGAGCGGCATGACCTGCGTCGACGCGATGATGGGCGGCAACGCCGGCATCTGCCTGTGGCAGAGCTAGACCGTCAGCGCGCGCGCCTTCTCGGCGCGCTTGCGCGAGAGCTCGACGCCGATCGCATCGAGCTCGTGCGTGTTCGCGATCGCGAGCACCGTGCCGAGCCCGCAGAAAGGATCGACGATGGTGCGGCACTGCGTGTTGGCGAGCACCCAGCGACAGATCGCGTCGCAGATCGCGGTGCCGATCGCCCGCGGCCACGGCATGTCGCCGAGCTGCGGCATCACGTCGACGTCACCGACACCGCTCGTGAGCCGCAGCGTGCGCGAGAAGCCGAGCAGGTGCCCGTAGGACGGACGACCGAACGTCTTCGTGCCCGCGGGCGCGCGGCAAGCGATGCGATGGAAGAGGCAGTGCACGCCGGCTCGATCGGCACCGCTCGACACGAGGTGCGCCTTGTCGATCCACACGCCCTCGTGCTTGATGTCGGTCTGGTAGAAGATCGCGACCGCGTCGTCGGCGATCGACGAGCACACCAGCGCCGCGGTATCGACGAACCACGCGCGCCATTCGTCGAGTGGTCGTCCGATCTCGCTCACATCCGGGAGCGAGGTGACGATCGCATGCGTGGCGTCGAGCGGATGGGCGCGCAGCCACGCGATGCCGTCACCGTGATGGATCGTGCGCGTGGCCACGCACGATCGCTACCACGTTTCACCCGAGCAGCGAGATCAACCAGGCGATGAGCGCGATCGGAGCGGCGATGCCGATGCCGACCAGCACTGCTGCGCCGGCGAGCACGACATAGTCGCCGGTGCGCGCGCGGGGTTCGAGCTCGTGCTGATGGCGCTCGAGCAGCGCGAGATTCTTCGAGTTCGAGCGCCACAAGAGGTCGAACACGTCGCCGAGCACGGGCACGAGCCCGCCGACGGTGTCGATCGCGATGTTGAGGAACATGCGCGCGACCACGACGCGAGGCACACCGCGACGGATCGCCGCCGACAACAGGCTGAGCGACACGAGACCGGTGATCGCATCGCCGACGCCGGGCACGAGCGCGCCGACGATCGCGTCGAGGCCGATGCCGAACTTCGTGCCCGGCACGCGCACGAGATCGTCGAGCCAGCGCACCACCTTGCCGACCTTCTCGACCTCGTCGACGCGTGCGAGATGCTGCTCGGCCATGCGCTCGGCGTCGACGACGGCGTCGGAGGTCTCGGTGCGCGCGAGCCCGTACGGCCCTGCGGCGGAGGAAGCGGAGGTCATGTCGGGGACAGACTGGGTCGCGCATGCGAGGTGTCAAGCCGGAGGCCCCGTGCTTTTGCCCCACGGGCCGCGGAACGAAGGCGCAGCGCGGTTGTCGAGCCGTGCGCATGAGCTTGCACGTCGCGGATCTGATCCCCGAGCCCTGCAGCGAGGACTGGAACGCGATGGTCGGCGAAGGTACGCGCCGCTTCTGCGAGCGCTGCAGCAAAGCGGTCGTCGATCTCTCCGGGCTCAGCGAAGCGGAGCTCTTGCGAGTGATCGATCGTGGCGAGTCGCAGTGCGTTCAGCTCATCGTCGATCGCGAGGGTACGATCGTATTTCGTGCGACGCCGCTCGTGCCGGCGACGCGCTTGCGTGCGCGTGCACCCGCGACCGCTGCGGTCGCGCTCGCCGTGCTCACTGCTTGCACGCCGCACGTGTTGCCCGAAGCGCCGCTGCCCGAGCCCGCACCGATCGTCGCACCCACCGCAGCGATCGTGCCCTCGGCGAACGTCACCTCGCCCGAGTCACCGCGGACGTATCGCATGGGCGGCGCGTTGCTCGGTGCACATACGGCGAGCCCCCAGCGTGCGAAGCTCGAGGGCACCGTACCGTGCGACACGATCGCGAAGACCTCGCACGGTCGACCGACCGGCACAGGCGGCGAGCGCGCGCTGCTCGATGATCGCGAGCTCGAGCAGGCCGACCTGCTCGCGCGCTGCGATCCCTAGACGTCCTCGCACTTGATGCCGGGCTGCGCGAGCAGATCGCAATCCACTTGGATCGACGTGCCCGAGGGCACCGGCACGCCTTCGCGGCGCTCGACCAGCAGCTCGAGGTTGAATTCCTGCGTCGAGCAGTGCGTGGTCATGTCGTCGATCTTGCGCTCGGTCGACGCGTCGGGATCGTCGAGCACGCGATAGCAGGTGTCGACGTTGGGCCCGGGGAAGTCCCACGTGTCGTCGCCGATCTTGCACGGCTCGACCAGGCGATCGGGCTCGCCGAGCTCGGGCGGGAACTGCTCGAGCAGTGTGCACGACGGCTGCAGCCCCTTCTTCGGCGACAGATCGGCGACGCAGCCGATCACGCACGCGCGCTCGCTGATCTCACCGATCGCACCGGCGATCGATTCGAGCGCGACGCTGTAGTCGTCGGAGCAGATCGAGAACACCGTCGGATCGCCGCCCGCGAACGACTCGACCACGTTGCGCAGCCGCACGTCGGGGATGCCGGGCGGATCGTTGATGGTCTCGAGCCCGCGATTGCACGCGGGCCCGATGCCGTACTCGAGCGTGAAGTCTTCGAACTCGGAGTCCTGATAGACGATGACGCCGGTCTCGGGATAGTCGAGCGGCACGCCGAGGATCGCCGAGAGCAGCACCTGGCCCTGGCCGCCTTGCGCCTGACGGATGAGCGCGAGGTCGGTGAGCAAGTCGATGTAGCGATCGCGCGGATACAGCACCGCGGCCTCGGGATCGTCGGTGGGGAAGCCGTCGAAGCCCTTGTCCTCTGCGAAGCAATCGTCGTACGTGCCCGGCCCACCGACACAGGTGACGCCCGCGTTCCAGCACGAGCCCGACGAAGAACCGTCGGGACTCGACCAGAACGGTGCGCCGTCGAACTGCAACCAGTCGAGGTTGGACTGGCTCGCCGAGCAATCGGCTTCGTCGGTCAGGAAGATCACCGCGAGCAGTGCGTCCGGGCGCAGGAACGCGGAGTAGTCTTCGGTGACGAGCTGGTACATCGCTTCGAGCGGGCGCTCGAAGCCGGGGCCGTTGATGCCGGGCGGACCGACGCACTGGAACGCACCGGCGATGTCGACACCCGGCGGCAGGTTGGTCGTGCCCTCGCTCTTCTCGATCCACGGGTTCACGAGGGGGATGGTCTCGTAGTCGCAGTGATCGAGGCAGCCGCGCTGGCGCTCGTCGAGCGTGCCGAAGCTCCACTCGAAGAGGAAGTCGTTCAAGCGCTCGCGACAGCTGATCGCGCGCAGCAATCCATCGCCCGCGGTCGTCGTCACCGCGATGCGATAGTTCGCGCCGACCTGCTGCGACTCGAGCACGTCGACGAACGCACCGAAGCTGCGCGCGAGCGTGCCCTGCTCGCCACCCATCGAGCCGGAGTTGTCGACGACGAACAGGATGTCGACCGCGCGTCGCAGTCGCAGCTCGATCGGACACGTGCCGGTCGCTTCGTCGCACTCGACGAGACCGGTGCTGCTCTCGCTCGTCGTATCCGGTGCACCGGTGCTCGTCCAGCCCGGACCATCGGTGGGCTCGTCGCCATCGTCACCGTTGCTGTCGGTGATCGTCTGCGCGCCGTAGAGGCCGGTGCGACCGCAGCTCGCGAGCGCCAGCGGCGCCCACACGGCCATCGCGATCCAAGCCCGCATTCCCGCGACCAACATACCGACGCCACGATCGTGGGCCGCCGGCTCGACACAGTCAACACGTTCGGTGCGGCCGACCGCGTCGCATCACCACAACGGTTCGCGCTCGGTGTGCGCGAAGACGGCGATCGTGTCGCCGGGAACCGCCCATGCCAATGCACGCGCGACCGCGGCCCGTTCGTCTTCCGCGTCCTCGATCGCACTCGCGGGCACGCCCGCGCCGACGAACGCGCGGCGCAGCACCGCCGGCACCTCGCCCGGCGCTCGGCCGCGAAAGTAGTGCGGCTCGTCGCGCACGATGACGCGATCGGGACGCATCGCCGCGATCTCGCGCGCGAGCGCGGAGAGCATCTCGTCCGTACGATCGCCGGCCATGCCGAAGCTGACCAGGAAGCGCCCCGATCGACGCGCCCGCAGCGCGGCGATCACTTCGGCCTGTCGACGCAGGCCATCGAGGTTGTGCGCGAAGTCGAGAACGACGAGCACACCACCGAGATCGTAACGCTCGAGTCGCCCGGGATTGTCGTGCGGGTCGCGACCGAACTCTTGCAGTGCGCGCACGAGCGTCGGGCGCTCGATGCCCAGCGCATCGATCACCGCACACACCGCGAGCGCGTTGGCGAGGTTGTGACGCGCGACGCCGCCGAGCGACAGCTCGATGTGCTCGGTGGCGATGATGCGCTCGCGGCTCTCGCCGTGGCCGCGCACGATGTAGCCGGCCTCGCACCACCACGCTTCGCCGCCCTTCGCGAGGTGGTCGCGCACGAGCGGGTGATCGGGTTGCAGCGAGAACCACACCTCGGGTGCTGCGAAGCGTCCGCGCAAGCGTGCGACCGGCTCGCTGTCGGCCCCCAGCACCACGCGACCGTGCGCGGGCACCACGTCCGCGACGATGGCTTTGACGCGCGCGAGCTCGTCGATCGCGAGGATGCCGAACTCGCCGAGGTGATCGTCGCCGACGTTGGTGATGAGCGCGACGTCGCAGCGCTGCAGCGCGAAGCCGCGGCGCAACAGTCCTCCGCGTGCGGCCTCGAGCACGGCGACCTCGAGCTCGGTGCGTCGCAGGAGTCGTCGCGCCGCGCCGGGCCCGGTGCAGTCGCCGTCTTCGATGATGCGGCCGTCGAGCGCGATGCCGTCGGTGGAGGTGTTGCCGGCGATCCTGCCGGCGAGCTGGAGCGTGCGCGCGATCCAACGCGAGCACGTGGTCTTGCCGTTGGTGCCGGTGACCGCGACGGTGGGGATCGATCCGAGTCGATCCCAGGCCACGTCCGCGACGGCGGGGATCTGGTCGAGCGGCCACGTGCACGAGCGCTGGCCGAGGCCGATCGTGAAGCCTTCTTCGTCGTACAGCGTCGGCACGCCGCGCGCGTCGGCAGCGTGGACGAGCGCGACGATGTCCGGGCGTGATTCCTCGGCGATCGCGGTGCGGATGCGTGCGACTTCGTCGTCGAACGCGGCGGCGAGCGTGCCGGATGCCGCAGCGATCGCGTGCTCGTTGATCTCGGTGGCGGCGTACAGCGCATCGAACGGTGCGGTGAAGCCGATCGCGGCGCCGCTGCCGTCGGAGAACGTGCGCAAGAACGTCTGCGCGTGCGACCAACCCACCGCGGCCAGCATGCGCGCGAGCGCAGCTCGCCACGCCGCGATCGGGAGCGACGGGCCGACCACCTCCGCGATCGCAGCCGGCGAGCGCGTGTACAAGTTCGGCCCGGTGAGCCGTCGCGAGTCGACGATCTGCATGCGCGCGCTCAGTCCTCGCTCTCGCGCACGATGCGAACGCCGCGCTCGTCCTCGACCAGCGTGCCGCCGAGCTCCCACGGGCGCGCGTTGCTGGCGAGCTCGACCACCTCGGGCTTCGCCGGCGCGTCGGCGACTTCGATCGGCCCGGAGTTGCCGTCGGGCCGATACTTCGTGATCTGCTTCCACGATCGCGAGATCTTGTCGCCGAAGATCACCAGCAGGTCGCCGGCGTTGCACGAGGTGAGCGCCGCGTCGATCGCTTGTTGCTCGTCGGGGATCACCGCGATGCGTTCGCCGTCGACGCCCGCGGCGACGAGGCCTTTGCGCAAGAGACCGGTGATCTGATCGCGATCGCGTCCGCGCGTGTCGTCGTCGGTGCGGAGCACGAAGCGCTCGAACGCGCCGGCGGCCGCCTTCGCGATCTCGTGCAGATCTTCGTCGCGACGATCGCCGGGCGCCGCGAGCACGCACACGCGCTGCCCGGCGACGTCGAGCCGTGCGCTGAGATCCGCCATCGCACGCACGGCCGCCGGGTTGTGCCCGTAGTCGAGGATGACGCGAAACGGCAGCTTGTCGAACACGTTGAGCCGGCCCGGCGCCTGGAAGTACGTGGTGTCGAACGTGCGCAGACCTTGGCGGATGTTCTCGACCTTGCAGCCCATCACGAACGCCATCAGCGCGGCCGCCATCGCGTTCTGCACGTTGAACATCGCCTTCGCTTCGAGCGTGGCGGGGATGAGGTGCGCCCAGAGCAGCGGGATGTGGCTGCCGCGATCGTAGAGCGCGATCATGTAGCCGTTGATGCCCTCCTCGAGCACGGCCGCGGCCCCGCCGGCGCGGATGTGCTGGCGCACCAGATCGTGCTTCGGGTTCATCGTGATGTACGCGATGCGCTTGGCCTCGGTGTGTCCGCCCATCAAGAGCACGCGCTCGTCGTCGGCGTTGAGCACCGCGCAGTCGCGTGCGACCTCGACGACGATGCGCTTCACCTCGGCGAGCTGATCGAGCGAGTCGATGCCGCCCATGCCGAGGTGGTCGCTCGACACGTTCAGCACGCAGCCGACGTTGCAGGAGCGATAGCCCATGCCCGCGCGCAACAGACCGCCGCGCGCCGTCTCGAGCACCGCGAAGTCCACCCGCGGATCGCGGAGCACCATCTGCGCCGCCATCGGTCCGGTCATGTCGCCGACGACCGTGCGCTCGCCGTCGATGTACACGCCGTCGGTGGTGCAGAGCCCTACGGTGAAGCCCGACATCTTCTGGATGTGCGCGAGCATGCGCGACACCGTGGTCTTGCCGTTGGTGCCGGTGACCGCGGCGATCGGGATGCGGCTCGGCGCATTGTTGGGGAAGAGCATCTCGATCACCGGGCCGGCGACGTCGCGTGGCGTGCCCTCGGTGGGCGACACGTGCATGCGGAAGCCGGGGGCCGCGTTCACCTCGCAGATCGCTCCGCCGACCGCGGTGTGCGACTGCGAGATGTCGGGCGAGATGAAATCGATGCCCGCGACGTCGAGCCCGATGCCGCGCGCCGCTCGGATCGCGACCTCGCGGTTGTCGGGGTGCACGACATCGGTGAGATCGATCGCGGTGCCGCCGGTCGAGAGGTTGCCGGTGGAGCGCAGATAGAAGATCTCGCCCTTCGGCAGCACGCTCTTCTCGTCGAGGCCGGCCTGCTCGAGCAAGCGCTTGGCCTGGTAGTCGAGCTCGATGCGCGTGAGCACCTTTTCGTGGCCGATGCCGCGGCGCGGATCCTGGTTCACGATGTCGACGAGCTCCGCGATCGTGCGCTCGCCGTCGCCGACGACGTGTCCGGGCACGCGCTTCGCGACGGCGATGAGCTCGCCGTCGACCACCAACATGCGGTGATCGAAGCCGGCGATGTAGGTCTCGACGATCACGTGGCGCGCGTGCTCGGCGGCCTTGTCGAACGCGAGCGCGACCGCAGCGTCGTCGCCGAGGTTGATCGACACGCCGCGGCCGTGGTTCGCGTCGAGCGGCTTCACGACCACCGGATAGCCGAGCCGACGCGCCGACTCGACTGCACGCTCGGCGCTGCGCACCACGTACTGGCGCGGCACCGGCAAGCCGAGATCCGCGAGGATCTTGTTGGTGGCTTCCTTGTCCGATGCGATGTCGACCGCGATGTGACGCGTCTCGGACGTGACGGTGGCCTGGATGCGCTTCTGGTAGCGCCCGTGGCCGAGCTGCACGAGCGAGTAGTCGTTGAGGCGGATCCACGGGATGTCGCGCTCTTCGGCGGCGCGGATGATCGACGCGGTGGACGGACCGAACTGCCGGCGTTCGGCGAACACGATGAGATCGTCGAGCTCGCGCGCGAAGTCGAGGGGTTCGGTCTCGCGACGCAGCTCTTGTGGCAAGAGCGAGTCGCACAAACGCAGCGCGAGCTGACCTGCGGCCTCGCCGACGCGCTCCTCTTCGAACTCGTACACGACGTGGTAGACGCCGTCCGCATCGGCGCTGCGCGTCTTGCCGAACGACACCTTCGCGCCGGTGAGCACCTGGATCTCGATCGCGACGTGCTCGAGCACGTGACCCATCCACGTGCCTTCGTCTTCGCGCATGCGGCGGAGGAAACCTCCGTGCGTGCCGTAGCTGCACGTGTGTTGCTCGAGCGTCGGCAACACCGCGAGCAATCGCTCGACGAAGCCGGGCAGCTTCGCAGTGGGCCACTCCTCGAGCTCCCCGAGATCGAGCCGCAGCCGGATCACGGGGAAGTGCGCGTAGAGGTTGGGTCCACGGTAGATGCGGCGCTCGAGGATCTTCATGCGGGTCCCGAGGGGCGGTTGTAGATCAGCGCCGTACGGGCGTCACGCTCCGCTTCTGCGCCGGCGCGCGGGGCGACCTGCACAGCGCTGGGCCGGTTGCGTAGAATCGGGGCATGCGACGGCTCTCGACCTGCGTGATGTCCATCGCCGCCCTCTCGTCCCTCGCGGCCTGCCAGCCGCCCGATGACGGCGTGTATATCGAAGCCTTCCTGCGTGGCGACCACGAACAGGCCGTCGCGATGGGCGAGAACATCCTCGTGCGAGCGGTGCCCGATCATCGCGATGGCTTCGATGCGTCGCGGCCGTATCACGGCATCTTTCACTACGAGGATCAGTGCCCGATCGACCACGTCGAGTTCCCGCTCGACTTTGCGTTGTTCGGCAGTGACCGCGACGTGGTGCGAGCGCCCAAGCGATGGATCATGCTCGCGTGGATGACCGACGACACCGACGCCACCTGGCCCGCACCCGGCGAGCTCTACGGCGTGTCGTCGTTCACGTACGCGCACGATCCCTACTTCGGCTACTACGCCGAAGGCATCGTGGTGAACCTCGAGAACATCCGGCCCTGAAAACGCTGTAGCTTCCTGATTTCGCGATTTCGTGGGCCCGTCGCAATCGGGTCCCCGACTCGCGCATCGATCCGGCGCGAAAGGTAGCGGCCGGACATGATCGAGATCATCGCACTGGTGTTCCTCACCCGCGCGCTCGCACGCGAGGCGAGCTCGCGCGGACGCTCTGCTGGATGGGCGGCGATGGGGCCGATCCTGTGGGTGCTGTTCGAAGTCACTGCAGTCGTGATGATCGGTCGCGTCGACACGATCACGCAGCTCTTCGTCGGACTCGCGGCCGGTGCGATCGGTGGCGCGATCGCCTACGTCGGCGTCTCGCTCTTGCCCAAGTCGGAGTGGGCGGCCGAGAGCGACGCGTTGCTCTGACCGAGCAGCTCCGACACGCTCACGACCTTCAAGCCTTTGCGTGCGAGGCCGGCTAGGATGGCCGGCAGCGCGTGCAACGTGTCGAGATCGCGATCGTGCAGGAGAATGACCGAGCCCGGGCGCGCGCCTCGTAGCACCCGCGCGACGATCGTGTCGGTGTCGGCGTGCTCGGAGTCGCCGCCGTCGACGGTCCACAGCACGAGGTCCTCGCCGCGACTCGCCGCGAGCGCGATGGTGGAATCGGGGAAGCGACCGTAGGGCGGACGCACGAGGCGTGGCTTGCTGCCACCGGCGTTCGCGATCGCACGCGCGGTGCGATCGAGCTCCTCGGCGATCTGGGTGGGGAAGAGCGAGCGGAACGAGGTGTGCGAGAAGGCGTGGTTGCCGATCTCTTGCCCCGACTCGACGAGCACGCGCAGCGCGTCGGTGTGGCGCTCGGCTTGTTGCCCGAGCACGAAGAACGTCGCGCGCGCATCGTGCTCGCGCAGGATCTCGAGGATGCGCGGCGTGAGCGTGGGGCTCGGCCCGTCGTCGAAGGTCAACGCGACCATCGCGGTGTCGGTGGGCCCGCTGAAGTACACGCCGGGTGGCGCTTCCGGAACTTCGATGGGCGGCAGCGCCGACGCGAGCGTCGTGTCATCGACGTGCGCGGGCGCTGCGTCGGCGACGGCAAAGCGCGGGGTCGCGAGCACGCCCATCGTGCGCCGCATGACCCGCGCCGACGCCTGCTCCCACGAAGCGAGCATCCCGAGCACGGGCAGGAGCGTCGCCACCCACGCGACGCCGACGGACTTGAGGCCCATGCACCGACGGTGGGCGAAGTCGCTCCGCCGGCGCAAGAAAGTGGCGAGTCTGCTGCCCGCTACTTGCTCTTCCGTACAGGTGCCATCGCGACCGGCGTCTCCCAGTCGTGCACGCCTGCGCGCGCGATCGTCAGTCGCGGACGCCGGGTGGGGGAGTCGGTGTTCGGGTGCGGAGATCGAAGCTCGCGCCCGCGGTCAGGATGTGCAGCTTCACGCCGGTGAGGCAGATCGCGTCGCCCGAGCGTGCGTGGCCCATCGACGAGTGCTCGAGCGAGCTCGCGTCGACCACCGTGATCGCGCCCGCGCCGATCACTTGGATCACGTCGTCGGGATCGATGAACGCGGCGGTGTCTTCGTCGAGGCCCAAGCCGATCGCGAACGGGTTGTAGGCGAGTGCGGCCAGCAATCGGCCCAGGCGATCGCGCTGGCGGAAGTGCTGATCGATGATGACGCGATTGGTCAGCCCGAAGCCCGGTGCCAAAGAGACCAGCCCCGCGCGTGGTGTGCTGCCGCTCTCGCCGAATGCGATCATGTGCTCGGAGAGGATCGCCGCTCCGGCCGACGTGCCGCCCACTGCGACGCCGCGTGCGTTGCAGGTGCGGATCGTCTTCGCGACGCGCGTGCCCCCGAGGATCGTCGAGATGCGCAGCTGATTGCCGCCGGTCAAGAACACGCCGGTCGCCTCCGACAAGCGCTCGTGCCAGTCGTCGCGCTCGGTGTCGCCGCGCGCGTCGTAGGGCAGCACATCGACATCGGCGGCACCGAGCTCGCGGAAGATGCTCTCGTAGCGCGAGCCGGTGTCGCGCTGCCGCGATGCGGTGGGGATGATCGCGATGCGGGCCGACTCACCGCCGGACACCGCGAGGAAGCGGCGCAGGATCAGCTGGCCGCGTTGTTTGTCCTCGGCCCCGCCGACGGGGACGATGAAGCCACGGGCTTCGTTCGGATCGATCTTCGCAGGACACATGTGAAGCTATGACCTTTCGAATGCGCCCGTGCGTACGAGCGCGCCGTGCTCGACCCACGGGTCGCCGCCTGCGATGACGCAGTGGACGGAGCCGTCGGGCTCGAGCGCGAGGAGATCGGCATCGGCGTCGACTGCGATGCGGCCCTTGTCGGCCAATCGCAGCACGCGCGCGACGTTGGTGGTGAACGGCAAGAGTGCGGAGGGCAGCGCGAGTCCGATGCCGATCGTGCGCTGCAACGCGGTCAGCAACGTCGCGGGCCGACCAACGCCCATCGCGACCAAGCGACCATCGCCGTCGAACGTGGGCATGCAGCCACCGCCGTCCGACGAGCACGTGATGCGCTCGATCGGCACGCCCGCATCGAGGCACTGCGCGATCGCGACGTGGGCGGGGATCGCATCGCCGAGGTCTTCGTCGGGGAACGCGGTGACGTCGATCGTGCAGCCGTGCTCGCGCGCGAGCGCCTGCGCCTCGCGCAACAACCCGGGATTGCGATTGACGTGCGTGGGGTGGAACATGCTCGCCGGTAGCTCGCTGCCTTCGATCGCCTTGCGTATCAGATCGAGGCCGCGCGCACCGTCGCCCATGTGCAGGTGCAGCACGCCGGCCTTGCCCGCCATCATGCCGCCCACGTGCGCGTCGGCGGCGACGCGCAAGAGCTCGTCGAGCGTGGGCTGCGACGAGCGGTGATCGCTGAGCGCGAGCTCGCCGACACCGAGGATCGGATCGACGAACACGAGATCGCTGCGCACCGAGCCGGTGAGCGTCTTCGGTGGTACCTCGTAGCTACCGGTCCAGCACCACGCCGACAGACCTTCGGCGCGCAGGCCCAACGTGCGCGCGACGAGGTCCGCGATCGTACGCGTGGTGCCGTCGGTGCCGAGCAACCCGATGCACGTGGTGATGCCGGCTTGCGCGAGCGCCGACGCTTCGATCGGCGGCACGCGGGTGTGCGGCCCCGCTTCACCGCCACCGCCGGTGACGTGCACGTGCGCGTCGACGAGCCCGGGCACGAGCCGTCGCCCGCCGAGGTCGATCACCCGGCACGGCAGCGTGTCCGGCAGCGGTCCGATCGCGGGCGCGATCGCGACGATGCTCGCGCCCGCGACGAGGACATCGTTGCGACCCAGCGCTTCGGGGGCGAGCACGTCGGCATCGCGCAGCAGCAGCATTCGCGTCGCGCGGCAGGATAGCATCGCCGGGCCGGATGTCGGAGACGGACGGACGCATCGGCCTGACCCGCACGGTCGCAGATCCCACGCTCGACAAGGGCGGTGCGCTCGCGGGGGACCAGCCGTTCGCGCGCGGCGCAGCGCTCGGTCGCTACGTGCTGCTCGACCGCCTCGGCGCGGGTGGCATGGGGGTCGTGTATGCCGCGTTCGATCCCGAGCTGGATCGCCGCGTCGCGCTCAAGGTGTTGCGCGTCGGAGGCGAGCACGCGAGCGAGGGACGCGCACGCTTGCTGCGCGAGGCGCAAGCGCTCGCGCGCGTGTCGCATCCCAACGTCGTCGTCGTGCACGACGTCGGCACCGTCGACGGCCAGGTCTTCGTCGCGATGGAGCTCGTCGACGGCGTGACGCTCACGCAGTGGCGCAAGGAGAAGCCGCGCACGTGGCAGGAGGCGCTGCCGATCTTCGTCGCCGCGACGCGTGGGCTCGAAGCCGTGCACGCCGCGGGGCTCGTGCATCGCGACGTGAAGCCCGACAACGTGATGGTGGCGCGCGACGGTCGCGTGCGGTTGATGGATCTCGGGCTCGCGCGCGCGGATGCCACCACCGGCGAGGCGCTCGTGCGTGAGCCGATCAGCGCGCGCGACACGAGCCCGTCGTCGATCACCCAGCTCGGCATCGTGCCCGGCACGCCGGCCTACATGGCGCCCGAGCTGCACGCGCGCGGTGCGTTCGATCCGCGCACCGATCAGTTCGCGCTCGGCGTCACCATGTACGAAACGCTGTGGAGCGTGCGGCCGTTCGAAGGCGACACGCTGCTCGAGCTCGCGACCAACGTGATGGAAGGGCGCGTGCGCCCGCCGCCACGCGACAGCGACGTGCCGACCTGGTTGCGTCGCGTGGTGATGCGCACGCTCGCGGTCGAGCCCGATCAGCGCTATTCGGAGGTCGGTGCGCTGCTCGCCGAGCTCACCCGCGATCGTCGTCGCATCGGCGTGCGTGCGATGACGGTGATCGCGGCGGCGGCGGTCGGGGTGGTGGTCGTGCAGGCGATCGATCGCGAGGACGACGATGGTTGCAGCGACGCCGCCGCAGAGATCGCCAGCGCATGGGACGACTCGCGCCGTCGTGCCGTCGCCGAGGCCATCGTCGCGGGTGGGCTGCCGTTCGCGGAAGAGGGCAGCGCGCGCGTGGTCGAGCAGCTCGATCACTACGCATCGGACTGGTCGACGATGCGCCGCGAAACCTGCGTGGCGGAGCGCGAGCGCTCCGAGGATCTCGCGCTGCGTCGCGCGTGCCTCGGCGATCGTCTGGCCGAGCTCGCCGCGCTCGCGGACGTGCTGAGCGAGCCCGCCGGGCCGCTGGCCGAGCGCGCGTTGCCGGCGACGATGGAGCTCACGCGCGTCGAGCGTTGCAGCGACGGTGCCTACCTGGCTGCGCGCAAGAGCTCGTGGACGGATCAGGCGCTCGGTGAGCAGGTGCTCGCGCTGCGCGAGCGGCTCGCCGAAGCGCGCGCGCTCGAACGCGCCGGACGTTTCGACGACGGGCTCACCGTGGCCGCCGAGGTCGCGGCCGAAGCTGCGGCGTTGGGAGATCGTCCGCTGCTCGCGGCGTCGCGCCTGCGGCTGGGCTCGCTGCACCGTGTCGCCGGTCGCTGGGCAGAGGCCGAGCGCGAGCTGCTCGATGCGTTCGTGGACGCACGATGGTCACGGCTCGATCCCACCGCGATCGATTCGGCGGTGCTGCTCACCTACGTCGTCGGTGTCGACCTCGCGCGGCCCGACGAAGGCCTGGTGTGGTCGCGCATCGCCGAGGCCGAGATCGGCCCCGAAGGCGAGCACAGCGAGGCGTTCGCCGATCTGCTCAACAACATCGGCAACATCTACGCGGCGAAATCGGATCCGCAGCAGGCGAAGCAGTACCTCGAGCGTGCGATCGCGGTGGCGATCGAGAGCTACGGCGCCGATCACCTGCGCGTCGCGAAGTACCGCGGCAACCTGTCGCCCGTGCTCGGCAAGCTGGGCGACCCCGAGCAGGCGGTCGCGATGGCGCAGCAAGCCGCGAGCACGGCCGAGCTCGCGCTGGGTCGCGAGCATCCCAACACCGCGGTCTATCGCAACAACCTCTGCACGGCGCTGCACGGTGCCGGTCGCCTCGCCGAAGCCACGAGCTGTGTGATCGAGGTGCTCGAGCGCCAGGAGCGTGTGCTCGGCCCCGATCATCCCAACCTCGCCATCGCGCTCAACAACGCGGGCGCGTTCATGCACCTGCAAGGGCGCGACGACGAGGCGTATCGCTACTGGCTGCGCGCACGTGCGTTGATGCGTGCGACGGTGCCCGACGAGCATCCCTACGTTGCGGGCGTCGAGTACAACCTCGGCACCGCCGCGCGCGAAGAAGGTCGTCACGAAGAAGCCGTCGATCATCATCGGCGAGCGCTCGCGATCCGCGAGAAGCTCCAAGGCATCGATCACGTCGACGTCGCCGACTCCTGCGCCGAGATCGCGGACTCGCTCGTCGCGCTCGGTCGCTTCGACGAGGCCGAGCAGCTCTTGCATCGCGCGCTGGCGATCCAGGAGCGCGGTATCGACAAGCTCATGGTTGCGAATGTGCGCGCGCGGATCGGTCTGTTGGATCACGCGCGGGGCCGCGATGAGGACGCGCGGCGTGAGCTCGAGGCCGGCCTCGCCGTGTTGGAACGCGAGCATGCCGACGCGGAAATCACGAAGCGCGCGCGTAGCGTGCGCGATGCGCTGGCCCAGCGCACGGGGCCGCGATAACCTCGGAGGCGTGCTGGTGCTTCCACTGCAGGTTGCAGGCGCGCGCATGCGGGCGTTCCGGCGCGGCGACGAAGACGACCTGGTGATCGCCGCCGACGATCGCGAGATCTGGCGGAACGTTCGCGACGCGTTCCCGTATCCCTACACGCGCGAGGATGCCGAGCGCTGGATCGCCTACAACGAAGCGCTCGCACCGGTGCTCAACTTCGCGATCGAGCTCGATGATCGCGTGGTCGGTGGCGTGGGGTTGGTGCTCGGACAGGACGTGCATCGCCACGCGGCCGAGGTCGGCTACTGGCTCGCACGCGCGGTGTGGAATCGCGGGCTCGCGACCGCATCGGTGCGTGCGCTCGTGCGCTACGCGTTCGACGAGCTGCAGCTCGTGCGGCTGCACGCCGGCGTGTTCGTGTGGAACCCGGCGTCGGCGCGCGTGCTCGAGAAATCCGGCTTCGCACGCGAAGGGCTCTACAAGCGGTGGGCGTACAAAGACGGCGAGTACGTCGACGCGTGGGCGTACGGCTGCGTGCGCGACGAACCCGGATAAGGCAGACCCGACGCCCCGCGCCGTGATCGTCCTCGCCAGGGATCAAGACGCGGGGGCCGGGCTGCGCGTTGGGGAAGGCGTGTGGCGACCTGCCCCTGCGAGGACGCGCACCATCGTCGTCGGTCGCACGGTGGCGATGCGCGTGCGCTCACACGGTCGGTAGGTGACGCAGTGATCCACGTGCACCGCCACGTGCACGAGTGATCTCGTCGTCGCCGAAGCGCGCGAGATAGTCCGGTCGAACGCCGGGACAACGCGATTCGAACGTGCAGCCACGGCATGCAGGCACGTGGATCTGTCCGGTCAAGCGGCTGCCGCGCAGATCGAACGTCGCGTCGGGACTGACCACGCGAACACCCTCGAGCGCGGGATCCCACGCGTGCGGATGATCGTCGCCGAGCAGACACCGCGGAATGTGCAGCGACCGAACGATCATCTCGTGTGCACGCGCCCACGCGAGCGCGGCGGAGACGGTCGGCACGACTTCGGTCATGCGCGGCATCGAGGCCACGTTGTCGCGATTGTGATCGGTGAGCGAGACGAACCACAGATCTGCAGCGCGCACACCGAGGCCGTGCAGCCACTGCAACGCGTCGGGCAGGCGCGGCCAGGTGGTGCGCTCGAGGATGACGTCGGCAATCGGCGCGAGCTGGCGCTCGACCAGCGCGCGCAAGCCCGCGACCATGGCCGCGTGCGTACCGGCGCGCCGCACCATCGTCTCGTAGGCATCGTGCTCGTGGGTGTGGATCGAGACGTGGAAGCGCGTGACGCCGGCGTCGACCAGGCGATCGACGTTGTTGCCGCTGCCGAAGAGGAGCCCGTTGCTCTGCAGCTTCACGTCCGCGAAGCCGAGCTGCCGCGCGCGGCGGACGAGCGGCAGCAGGTCGCCACGGATCGTCGGCTCTCCGCCGGTGAACGAGATCCGCTCGAACCCGTCGTTGCGCGCGACCTGCATCGCGCGGTCGACCTGTGCCGCCGTCAATGCGCGCGCGCGCATCGACGGCGAGATGGTGCAGTAGTCACAGAAGAGGTTGCAGTCGTAGCCGAGGATGACGTCGAGCAGCGGCATGGCTCATGGATCGGCTTCGCCGGATTCGTCCATGTCGCTGTCGCCGAAGAGCTCGCCGAGGCTCACGTCGAGCTGGCTGCGCACCATTCGATCGAGGCTGGAGAGCTCCGACGGCGGCACCGCGAGATGCTCGGTGAGAAATTGTCGCGTCGAGGTGAGCAGCGCGCTCCTGCTCTTCGCGATCCAGCGCGCGACCGTGGCGCGGTGCACTCCGTAGATCACGCCGATCTGGTCGATGTTGAGCCCGTCGACGAAGTGCAGCCGCAAGATCGTGCGGTCGCGCGCGGGCAGCTTGCCGCAGGCTTCGATGAGCCCGCTGGTGAACTGCTCGCGGTAGCGATTCTTCATGTAGTCGATCTCGACGTCGCCGGTGTCCGGCAGCGCGAGCGCTTCGGCCCAACCATCGCCGGCGTACTTCTCGGCGCGCTTGGTCTCGCGCAAGAGCGACAAGCCCGTGCGCACCGCGGAGACGGTGACCCACGCGACCAATGCACCGCGCCCGGCGTACTCGGCGATGCGCGGCGGTTGATCGGGCGCGCCGACCAGCAGCTTCGCGCGCACGCGCTGACGCACCTCGTCGACGAAGCCCGGGCTGCCATCGAGGCCGCGCACGGCTGCGTCCGCAGCGCTCAAGACGTCGCGCTCGAAGCAGCGCAGCGCGGCCGCATCGCCCTTCGCACACGCGCACGCGAGGAACAGATCCTCGAGGTGCAGCTTGGCATCGGCGCGCAGCGATCGCGCATGCGCGGCGTAGTCGTCGAGCGTGAGCGCGACTTCGGGGTGCTGCGCGCTCGCCCGCGTCCACGCCTCCCGCAGCGCCGCTTCGAGCTCGTCCACGTGATCTCGACTGTACCAGAACCACCTGCACTGCGAGACCGGCATG
>DASZPU010000061.1:0-3418 GCA_035550195.1 Nannocystaceae bacterium | reverse complement strand
TGCGTGTTCGGACTCGTTCGCAGCGTGAACATCAGCTCCTTCGAAGTGATGCACGCGCATCAAGTTCTCCGCAACGGTGGTCTCGTGCTCTTGCCGACCGACGTCGGCTTCGGGCTCGTCGCGAGCAGCGACGCGGCCATCGAGCGGATCTACGCGCTCAAGGGCCGTCCCGCGAGCAAGCCGTGCGTCACGGTCGCGAATGCAGCGATCCTCGACGATGTCGCCGAGCTGCCCGGCGAGGCGGAGCGCTCGTGGCTCGATCGCGTGGCTCGGCGCGCGCCGATCGCGGTGATCAACCACGTGCGTGCGGGCTCGCGTCTGCTCGCGAACGTCTCGTCGTACGTGCTCGGTCAGATCACGACGAGCGGCACCATCGCGACCTTCATAAACGCCGGCGCGCTCGTCGATGCGCTCGCGGTGCTCGCACGACTCGACGGGCAGCTCGTGGTGGGCTCGTCCGCGAACGTCGCGTTCACCGGCAACAACTACGACCTCGACGAGGTGCCCGCGTCGATCCGCGACGAAGTCGACCTCGTGATCCGCGGCCCGCGTGCGCGCTACGCCGACCCGCGACGCATCGCGACGACGATCCTCGACATGACCCGCGGCACCTTCGTGCGCGAAGGCATCGAGTTCGGCGCTATCGCGGACGAGTGGGCCTCGTTCCAGGCGCGCGCGTGCGCGTGACGCGACGCAGCAGCACGAGGAATGCGACCAGCAGCCACGTGCGATCGCGGCGCGGCTCTGCAGCGCACGCGCAGCCGTCTCCTTCGTCGTCGGATTGCGACGTGTCGCCGGTGTCGTCGGCTGCACCGGTCTCGCTGCCCGGCATCGTGCCGCCCTCCGTGATCGGTGGGCTCGTGTCGTCGGACATCGATCCGCCTTCGGATTCCGACGCGCCGTCCCCTGCGGTGTCGTCGGCTGCACCGGTACCGTCGCCGCCCGACGACGAGCTCTCGCCGACCTCCTCGAAGTACTCGTACGGACCGATGTCGATCCCGGCGCCTTGCGGGCGCGCGATGTCGTCGTAGTCGTTCATCGGCGCGCCCTCGACGACGCCCGCATCGATCGCGGGACTATCGGGCACGAGGTGGTAGTCACCGCTGCCGTCGAGCTGCCAGTCGACGAACAGCGGCTCCGCGACGACCGTGCCCTCGTCGACGAGCCCGTTCTGCAGCGAGAAGTCGCCGCCGGCGTTCTCGTAGACGAGGTTGTTGACGTAGCGGTTGTTCGCGCCGGTTTCGCCGTACTCGAGGATGCCGAGCGCGTTGTAGACGACGATGTTGTTGGCGACGAGGAAGTTGTCCGCGATCACACCACCGGGCGAGTCGCCGGCGCCGACGATGATCCCACCGCGGCCGCTGTCGAACACGAGGTTGTTCGTGATGATCAGATCCTGCGGCGCATGCCAGGTGTGGATGCCGAAGCCGGAGATGTGCCACACGATGTTGTTCGCGACCGTACCACCGCGGATCGAGTGGTAGAGCCCCTGCACGCGATTGCAGGGCATGCCGTTCTCGTCGTCGGCCCATACGTCGTGCACGAGGTTGCCGATCATGTCCACGTCGCTGGCCTCGTAGTTGCCGGCATCGATCGCGGCACCGCCATTGCCGTCGCACGCGGGGTTCAAGTGGTGCACCCAGTTGCCGAGGTAGCGCGTGTGGCTCGCCATGCTCAGCATGCCGACGTGCGCATCGCCGGTGTACTCGAAGCCGACGACGTCGACGTAGTCGCCGCGCACGGTCCAAGGTCCGTCGCTCGCGACGAGCACCGCGCCCCACTTCGTCTCCGACATGAAGACGATCGGTGCGGCTTCGGTGCCCGCCGCGTACGTGTCGAAGCTGCCTTCGTACTCGCCGGGCAACACGTGCAGCACGTCGCCGGCCACGAGCACGCCGTCGGCGTGCGTGATCGTGGCCCACGGTGTCGTCATCGATCCGTCCGCGTCGTCGCTGCCTTCGGGCGGCGGCGCGAACCCAGTAGTCGGCCGCGCGTGCCACCTGTGGCACGACGGCGCTCGTCCAAGCGAGCACTACGAAGATTCGGTTGGTGGTCCCCACGGTCGCGAATCTATCGCGAGCGCGTTTCGATCGCGCGGTGGCGGTGACCACGGTTCGAGCTATCGGGCGCCGATCAGCGCAGCAGAACGATGAGCGCGACCCCACCGAAGAACATCGTGGATAGCACGGCCAACGCCAGCCGATCGAGCCGTTGCGCGCGCGCTTCTTGACCGGCATCGAACAGCCGCACTGCGACCATCGATTCGACCAGCGTCAGCAGGATGATCGCGTAGCTGACGTTGTAGATCTCGTCGAGCAACACCATGTAGCCGACCGAAGGAAGATCGGCGCCCGACGTGAGCTGCAGCGCCACTGCGGACACGAGGCTCGTGATCGCGAGCCCGAGCCGTCCCTCGAAGTACTTCGAGGGCACGAAGAACGCGACGAACGTGATGAGGATGACGATCGCGATCGGCAGCACCGTCTTCACGAGGTAACCGAACACCGGCCGCGAGATCCGGAGCGAGAACGCGTAGTGCGAGTACACGTCGGCACCCGGCTGGATGCGGGGATCGCCGAAGTTCGAGCGATAGCTGGCCTCGCTCACCTCCGCGACCACACCATCGAGCTGCCAACCGGGGATCTCGATGCCTTCGTGGAAGTTGGTCGCTTCGTCGTCGGCGACGTACGCGAGCTCGCTCGTGCGGTGCTCACGATCCTCGATCTCGATGATGATGTCCTGCTGATCGAAGGGATAGTCGTGCAGCGGGAACGCATGCGAGAAGCGGCCTTGGATGTGGAAGATCTGGTAGCGCGTACCGTCGGGTAGCGTCTCGGGCTCGGCATAGATCGGCACGGCGAGCACGTCCCAGTGCTCGACGCCGTTGGTGAACTCGAAGCTCTTCGTGGGATCGATCGCGCCGCTCCACCGAAACCACAGGTAGAAGTCCGCGAGATACGAATTCGTCTTGAGATCGATCTGCGGGACTTCCTTCAGATACATCCCGACACTGACGCGTTGGGCGGCCGCCGACGGAGCTGCCGGCTCGGCCTTGCGCTCCACGACGGGCGCGGGCGGGGTGTCCTCGCTGCGCGCCCGCGCCGTGACGACGATCGTCAACGCCAGCAGCAACGCCGGCAGGAACGCGAGCACGCGCCGCATTCGTCGCATGCGTCGACGCTATCACGAGCGCAGCGTCACCCCGGCAAGCACGCACCGAGATCCGGGATACATGCGGGATAGAGCGTCTCCATCCCCACGCACGTGGAGCCGTCCGGGCAGGGATAGGTGCCGTCGGTCGAGCAGAGCTGCGAGCAACCCGGCGTCTCGTACAGCACCGACGAACCGTTCTTGCAGAACTCGCCCCACGACTCGTCGGGCGGGTCGTAGTCCGGCTTGCACGTGAACATGCCGGGCG
>DASZPU010000060.1:0-5787 GCA_035550195.1 Nannocystaceae bacterium | reverse complement strand
TCGGCTTCGACGACCTGCTCGAGCGCCGGCCCGATCTGCGCTCGCGCGACCTCCCCGCGCGCTGGTACGACGCCGACGAGCTCGCGTCGCCCGAGGCCCGCGCGCGCTTCGTGCTGCCGCGCCGTGCCCTCGCCGCGTGCTAGCGTTCGCGCATGCGAATCGAACGCGACGGCGAGCTGGCGATCGTGCGGATGGTGGCCGGCAAGGCCAACTCGATGTCTCCGGACATGCTGCCGAAGCTGGTGGAGCTGTGCGACGAGGTCGAGCGCAGCGATGCACGCGCGATGGTGCTGACCGGCGATGGCCGCTCGTTCTCCGCGGGGCTCGCCCTGCCCGCGCTGATCGATCTCGATCGCGCGACCATGCGCGGCTTCATGGACGTGTTCGCCGACGCGATGACCCGCGTGTTCCGCATCGCGCTGCCGGTGGTCGCCGCGCTCGACGGCCACGCGATCGCGGGTGGCTGCGTGCTCGCGACGCAGTGCGACGTGCGGATCGCCGCCGACGCGAGCCTGAAGATCGGGCTCAACGAGGTGCAGCTCGGCATCGGCATGCCCGCGGTCGTGCTCGAGCCGCTGCGGCTGCTCTTGCCGGGCGCGTCGTTCGTGAAGGTCGGCCTCGAGGGCGGGCTCTTCTCGCCCTCCGATGCGCTGCGACTCGGGCTCGTCGACGAGGTGGTCGAGCCCGCGCGCCTCCTCGCCCGCGCATGCGAACGCGCGCGCGAGCTCGCGGCGATCCCCCAGCACGCATTTGCGCAGGTGAAGCTCGCGTGGCGCAAGCCGGCCTTCGACGCGATCGCAGCGGACGGCGACGACGTGCGCGAGCGCTGGCTCGACACGTGGTTCTCGCCGGAGGCGCAGACGCGACTGCGCGCGACGGTCGAGCGTCTGCGCGCACGCGGCTGAGCGCAGCGGTCGCCGACGTCTGCGCGGGGATGGCGAGATTTCGCGGACCGCGTGGTCACACCGCGGGGTGGCGCGACACCACCGCAAGCGATGACACGCCCCCTCGGAATCCTCTCGTGCGCGCTATCGCTGTCGGGCTGCTTCCACCCCGACAAGAAGGTGCTCGCAGACGACACGGCGAGCGGGACCAGCTCGGCTTCGATCGGCGACGACACCACGGCGGCAGACTCGGGACCGACGAGCTCTGCGAGCACACTCGGCGACACGAGCAGCGCCGACACGAGCACGAGCGGCACCGCCGCAACCACGGACGACGGCGGCACGACGACGGGCGAGTCGACGAGCGGCGAAGCGACGAGCGGCGAAGCGACGACGGATGCATCGAGCGAGTCGTCGGACTCCGGAAATCCCGCGTGCGTCGTCGACGGAGTGATCGGCGACGGCGAAGAGTGCGACGACGACAACGAGGTCGACCGCGACGGCTGCAGCGATTGTTGGTTCGAGGACGGCTGGGGCTGCACGAACCAGCCCAGCCTCTGCTTCCCCGCCTGCAACCCGCTCGTCGACGACTGCGGCGCGGGCCAAGGCTGCTACGCGCTCGTGCCGACGTGGGCGTGCACGCCCAGCGGCAGCGGCCAGCAAGGCGAGCCGTGTGCAAACATCAACGGCTGCGATGCCGGCTTTCAATGCGTGAGCTCCGAAGCCGTGACCGGCTGCGACCAGAGCGAGGTCGGTTGTTGCACGACGGTCTGCGATGCGACGGAGCCGACGTGCCCGGGCGGCCTGGGCTGCGCGCTCTACTACGACGTCGGACGAGCACCACCGGGCCTCGACGACGTCGGCGTCTGCATCTGATCGCGCGGCTGCCTTGCGGCGCGCGGCAAGTAGCTACTTCTTCTCGTCCGCCTTCGGCGCGCCGCACTGCTCGCACTTGCCGGCGTCGTGCTTGTTCTCGTGGCCGCAGTACTCGCACTTCCACGGTGCGACCTTGGCCTCGGCGTCGGCCTTCGCCTTCGCGTCGGCGTCGGCCTTCGCCTTCTCGTCGGACGCCTTGTCGTCCTTCTTCTCCTTGTCGGCCTTCACGACCTTGTCGACGGCCGACTGCGCGGCGTCGATGTCGGAGGCGATCTTCTTCACCACCGCCGCCGCGCTCGCCTCGTCGCTCGCGCCCTTCGCGAGCGCAGCATCGGCGCGATCGAGCGCCCCCTTCGCATCTTCGGCCGCGACCTTCGCCCCCAGTCGACTCGACTCGTCGCCCGCCTTCGCGGCCGCTTCGGCCCGCGCCTCGCGGAGCTTCTTCATCTTCTCGTCGAGCCCCGCGAGGTCGCTGACGAAGTCCTTGCGGATCGCCGTGTTCGCCTCCGACAGCTTCGCGATCTTCTGCTCGTCGCCGAGCCCGTCCGCGGCGTCGCGGATCTTCTGCGCCGCGGCGAGCCGAGCATCGAGCGCGCCCTTGAAGCCGGGATACTGCGCCGCGAGCTCCTTCACCTGCGCGACGTTGCTGTCCCACGCCGCGGTCTCGCCCTCGACCGACTTCTTGCAGCCACTCACGAAGAGGAGCAGCGCGGCCACGCACGCCATCACGATCCGGGAGACGTTCGCCATCGCCTCCTTTTTATCGCGACTCGCTACTCGACGACCAGCAGCTTGCCCCGCAAGTAGCGGCCCTCGGCGAACGCGGGCGGCACCGGAAAGTCCGGCGGCAAGCCGTGCTCGCCGACGACCACCGCATTGCGTCCGCCCGAAACCGCGCCCAGCCCGATCGCGTGCATGAGCTCGTCCTCGGCGAGCTTGCTCGCGTTGCTCACCGCGAGCACGAGCCCGCCGGGCTCGACGACCTGCACGATGGCGGCCATCAGATCTTCCCAGTTGCGCAGCGCCGAGAACACGCGGTTGCCGACGCGCGAGAACGGTGGCGGATCGACGACGACCAAGCCGAACTTCTCGCTGCGCACGCGCAAGCGCTCGAGGTGCTTGAACACGTCGCCGTCGAGGGGCGTGCACGCCTGCGCATCGAGGCCCGACGCGGACAGGTTCTGTCGGCAGCGCAGGTGCGAGCGCGCGGCCGCGTCGACGTTGTGCACCTCGGTCGCGCCGCCGCGCACCGCTCGGACACCGAACGCACCGGTGAACGAGAAGAGGTTGAGCACGCGCCGATCCTTCGCGAGCGTCTCGACCATGCGTCGACCTTCGCGGAGATCGAGGAAGAGCCCCGGCGACACCGGTGCGGTGACGTCGACGACGAAGCGCAGGCCGTCTTCGCCGACTTCGTACTCCGGCGGCGCGGCCTTGCCCGCGAGATGGAACGCGGGTGGCCGACGATCTTCGGCGGAGACCGGGCGCAGCCGATCCTGCAGGTAGATCCCCGCGGGCTCGAAGCGTCGCTGCAACACCGCGACGAGCGTGTCGAGCCAGGCTTCGGCCGCGCGCGAGTACTTGTAGATCAGCAGGTAGTCACCGAGTCGATCGACCGCGAGCCCGGGCAGCCCATCGCCTTCGCCGTGCACGAGCCGGTACGCGTCGCCGACCGACTCGCCGAGGAAGCGTCGGCGATGCTCGGCCGCCGCCGCGACGCGCGCGTCGATCGCCGCCTCGTCCCACGCGAACTTCTCGGCGCGACTCACCACCCGCAGCGCGATCGCACCCTCGGGCTCGAACAGCCCCCACGCGAGCGGAGCGTTGTCCTCGTCGGCGATGCGCAGACACGCGCCGGCCGCGGGCTCGCCGGGCAGTCGCGTGAGCGAGTCGCGGAAGACCCACGGATGCCCGCTCCGCAGGCCGCGGGCGCCCGCGTGCGAAATCTTCACCGCGCTCTCGTCGACCCTGCGACGAAGCGGCGCGCCGGAGGGTCGACCACGGCCACCGCCGCGGGGTCCGCTTCCTCTGCGCTCGGCTCTGCGCCGTTCGTCGGGCATGGGCGGCGCGGACGATAGCGGAATCCCACGACGCGCGCGATGGAAGCCGCAACGTGTTGGCGGTATCCTCGTCGGCCCCGACCCGCGATGGCCAACGACCGCATCGGCGAAATCCTCGTCCGCGAGAGCATCATCTCCGCCGAGCAGCTGCGCCAGGCGCAGGCCGACACGCGCAACAGCGGCAAGCGCCTGGCCTACAGCCTGGCTCGGCTGGGGATCCTCGGCGAGAAGGAGCTCACCGAGTTCATGGCGCGCCAGTACGGCGTGCCCTCGATCTCACTGTCGGAGTTCGAGATCGACCCCGAGGTGATCCAGCTGATCCCCAAGGAGGTCGCGCAGAAGCACACGGTGCTGCCGGTGCAGCGTGCGGGCTCGACGCTCATCGTCGCGATGGCGGACCCGTCGAACATCTACGCGATCGACGACCTCAAGTTCCTCACCGGCCTCAACATCGAGCCGGTCGTCACCACCGACGCCGCGATCGAAGAAGCGATCGTCCGCTACTACGAGCAACCCGAACGCCTGTCCAGCTACGACGACGTGATGGGTGACCTCGAGACCGAGGACATCGACTACGCCGAAGAGACCGCCGACGACTTCAACGCGCTCGACAGCCAGGCCGAGGCCGAGCAGGCCCCGGTGGTCAAGCTCTGCAACCTCATCCTGCTCAACGCGATCAACAAGGGCGCCTCCGACATCCACGTCGAGCCCTACGAGAAGAGCTATCGCGTCCGCTACCGCATCGACGGCGTGCTCCACCAGGAGATGACGCCGCCGCTCAAGCTGCGCAACGCGATCACGAGCCGCATCAAGATCATGGCGTCGCTCGACATCGCCGAGCGCCGCCTGCCGCAAGACGGCCGCATCAAGCTCAAGATCGGCAAGAACCGCGAGATGGACTTCCGCGTGTCGAGCCTGCCCACGCTCTTCGGCGAGAAGATCGTGCTGCGTCTGCTCGATCGCGACAAGCTCGAGCTCGACATGACGAAGCTCGGCTTCGAGGTCGCGCCGCTCAAGGTCTTCAAGGACAACATCAACCGCCCCTACGGCATGTGCCTGGTCACCGGCCCCACCGGCTCGGGCAAGACCACCACGCTGTACTCCGCGCTGTCCGAGCTCAACTCGAGCGAGGTCAACATCAGCACCGCCGAAGATCCGGTCGAGTACAACCTCGCCGGCGTCAACCAGGTGCAGATGCACGACGACATCGGCCTGAACTTCGCCGCGTCGTTGCGCTCGTTCCTGCGCCAGGACCCCGACATCATCATGGTCGGCGAGGTCCGTGACTTCGAGACCGCCGAGATCGCGGTGAAGGCCGCGCTCACCGGTCACCTCGTGCTGTCGACGCTGCACACCAACGACGCGCCGTCCACGATCAATCGCCTGCTCAACATGGGCGTCGAGCCGTTCCTCGTCACTGCGTCGGTGAACATGATCGTCGCGCAACGACTCGCGCGGAAGATCTGCCGCGACTGCGTCGGCGAAGATCCGCATGCGTCGAGCCAAGCGCTCATCGACGCGGGCATGACCCAGTCCGAGGTGAAGACGTTCACGCCCAAGCGCGGCCGCGGCTGTCGCACGTGCGGCAACACCGGCTACAAGGGCCGCGTCGCGCTGTACGAGGTGATGGCGGTCTCCGATCCGCTCAAGGACCTGATCCTGAACGGCGTGTCGACCGCAGAGCTCAAAGCCGAGGCGATCCGCCTGGGCATGTCGACCCTGCGCCGCAGCGGCCTCAACAAGGTCGCCGAGGGCATGACGACGCTCGAAGAAATCCTGCGCACCACGGCCTCGGACTAGCTTCGCACGGGCCGGCCCGCATCGGGCCGTCCGAGGAGGCTCATGTAGGCAGGAAATTCGTCGAAGAAGTGGATGCCAGAGGTGTCCAGTTTTTCGACGAACCGCCACACGGTGGCGGCGGCGGCTCTTGCCGCCGGGGATAGGCGCCGCGAAGGTCGAGCCGCTAC
>DASZPU010000059.1:0-5010 GCA_035550195.1 Nannocystaceae bacterium | reverse complement strand
CGGTGGAGCGAATCGACCGTGCGGGTGCCCTGGATGCTGAGCAGCCGGTGGATGCGGTCGTTGACGTCGGCCTCGGCCGCCTTGAACTCGGCGGCGTCGGTGGCCACCGGCGGCTTGTTGAGCATGCCGGCCAGCCAGTCGTTGATGGTGTTGGGGAGGACGAAGTAGCCGTCGGCCAGGCCCTGCATGAGCGCCGAGGCACCCAGGCGGTTGGCGCCGTGGTCGCTGAAGTTGGCCTCGCCGGTCACGAACAAGCCGGGGATGTTCGACATCAGGTCGTAGTCGACCCACAGCCCGCCCATCGTGTAGTGCACCGCGGGAAAGATCCGCATCGGCACTTCGTACGGGCTCTCGGCGGTGATGCGCTCGTACATCTCGAAGAGGTTGCCGTAGCGCTCGGCGATCACGTCGCGACCGAGGCGTTGGATCGCGTCCGCGAAGTCGAGATAGACCGCGTTGCGCTGGTGCGACCCGTCGCCGAGCTTGGGTCCGACGCCGAGCCCGTCGTCGCACACGACCTTCGCGGCCCGCGAAGCGATGTCGCGCGGCGCGAGGTTGCCGAAGCTGGGGTAGCGCTCTTCGAGGTAGTAGTAGCGCGCCGACTCGGGGATCGACGCCGGCGGCTTGCCGGCGTCGGCGGCATTCTTCGGCACCCAGACGCGTCCGTCGTTGCGCAGCGACTCGGACATCAGCGTGAGCTTCGATTGCAACGAGCCGCTCTGCGGGATGCAGGTGGGATGGATCTGCGTGAAGCAGGGATTCGCGAAGCCCGCCCCGCGCTTGTAGCAGCGATAGGCCGCGGTGACGTTGCACGCCTTCGCGTTGGTGGACAGATAGAAGACGTTGCCGTAGCCGCCGGTCGCCAGCACGACCGCGTCGCCGGCCCAGCGCTCGATCGCACCGGTGACGAGATCACGCGTGACGATGCCGCGCGCGACACCGTCGACGACCACGAGGTCGAGCATCTCGTGGCGCGCGTGCATGCGCACGTTGCCGGCGTCGACCATCTTCATGAGCGCCGAGTAGGCGCCGAGCAGGAGCTGTTGGCCGGTCTGTCCGCGCGCGTAGAACGTGCGCGACACCTGGGCGCCACCGAAGCTGCGATTGTCGAGTCCACCGCCGTACTCGCGCGCGAACGGTACGCCCTGCGCGACGCACTGATCGATGATGTCGACCGACACCTGGGCGAGCCGATAGACGTTGGCTTCGCGGGCACGGAAGTCGCCGCCCTTCACCGTGTCGTAGAAGAGCCGCCAGATGCTGTCGCCGTCGTTCTGGTAGTTCTTCGCGGCATTGATGCCGCCTTGCGCCGCGATCGAGTGCGCGCGACGAGGCGAGTCTTGGATGCAGAAGCACTCGACCATGTAGCCGAGCTCGCCGAGGCTCGCCGCTGCGGATGCTCCCGCGAGCCCGCTGCCCACGACGAGGATCCGGTGCTTGCGCTTGTTCGCGGGATTGACGAGCCGCAGCTCGAAGCGATGTCGATCCCACTTCTCGGCGAGCGGACCGGGCGGGATCTTGGCGTCGAGTTGCATGGCGGGGTCAGGGCTGCAGGAGGCCGACGAAGCACGCGAGCGGGACGATCGCGAAGCCGAACAGCGTGATCACGCCGAGCATCGGACCGAGCCGCTCGCACACGCCGCGCCAACGACCCGAGGACAGACCGAGCGTGCGCAACATGCTGCTTGCCGCGTGCGCGACGTGCATCGACACCGCGACGGTGGCGACGAGGTAGATGATGGTGATCGGTGCGAACTGGAACGAGCGCACGAAGTTCGCGTAGACGTCGGGGCGACCGAGCGCGTCGACGGCATCGAAGTACTCGGGGTGCACCCAGCCCAACGTGAAGTGGGCGAGGTGATAGACGATGAACGCGACGAAGGCGACGCCGGTGAGCAGCATCGCGCGGCCGTACGGCGTCGCGCGGCGCAGGCGTTGCGACTCGTAGTGTCGCGGGCGCGCTTGCTTGTTGCGCACCGACAGCACGACGCCGCAGTACACGTGCAACGCGAGCGCAGCGAGCAGCCCGATGCGCGCGGCCCACTTCAGCGCGCCGAGCCCCTGCAGGAACGCGGCGTACGCGTTGTAGGCGTCGCGGCCGCTGAACATGCCGAGGTGCCCGACCATGTGCACGACGACGAACGCGACCAGGCCGAAGCCCGAGATCGCCATCATCACCTTCAAGCCGATGGTGCTGCGCCACGGCGGAGGAGGATGGCTGAGCGCGTCGGCGCGAGGCATCGCCTACGCCTTGGCATTACCACACTTCAGGCCAACGTGCGATCGAGGAAGCGGTACGTATCGGCCCAGCAGCGCCGTGCGTTGGGGCGGAAGACGAGCGCGTGGAAGGCGTGCAGCTCACCTTCGTACTCGGGCGCCTCGCACGGTACGCCACGTCGCGCGAGCGCGGCCGCGAGACGGCGCGTGTCGGCGAGCAACGGATCGGCGGTGCCGCACGGGGCGAAGAACGGGGGGAGCGGGCGATCGAGCGCGCGCTGGCCCTCGAGCACACACAGTGGATCCGCGAGATCATAGGCGGGATCGCCTGCGGCGTAACTTCCTCCGAGGTACGCCTCGTACACCTCGATGAAGCGGTCGTGGATGAACCACGACACCGGTCGCTCGCCGCGGCGGAAGCGATCGGGGTCGCTGACCTGCAAGATGCCGCACGCGGGCATCGTCGCGCGCGGCACATGGTTGCGCGCGAACACTCCGCGCGCCCACGGCTCGTCGCGCTCCTGACATGCGGCGATCGTCAGCGCGGTGACGAGGTTCGCGCCCGCGGACTCGCCGGCGAGCACGAGTCGCGACGCATCGCCGCCGTAGCGCGCGGCGTTGTCGAGCACCCAGTGGTATGCGGCGGCCACGTCGCTCAAGCCCGCGGGGAACGGATGCCGCGGTGCGAGCCGATAGCTGATGTTGAACACGACGTAGCCGCGCCGCGCGAACGCGAGGCCCATCCCCCAGTGCGAGTTCTTGGAGAGGATGCGAAAGCCGCCGCCGTGCACGTACAGCACGACGGGTGCGAGCCCGTTGCGCTCGCGCGGGCGATACACGTCGAGCGTGTGGGCCGCGCTCCCGCTGGGCAGGTACGGCACGTCGCGCTCGATCTCGACGCCGTGTCGCTCGGGCCGCGCGCCGGGTGCGAAGCGCCCCGCGGCTGCGAGCCCGCGCCAGATGTTGTCGACCACCACCGCGCCCGCGTGTCGGCGCAATCGCGTGCCGAGATCGATCGCTCGCATGGCCCGCGATGGTAGCAGACCGCGCGCGGGCATGAAGGCGGAGGCGGCGCGGTACAGGCCGAGGTCGGCGTGCACGAGAGCCGCGCTACAGTCCTGCCCGTGGCCGTCATGCGCATCGGCGAGACCCTCGGCAGCGGCGCGGTCGGTCGCGTCGTGCGGATCGAGTGCGACGACGGTCGCGTGCTCGCGGGGAAGATTCTGCACGCATCGCATCGCGGTGACACGGCTGCGGCCGCACGCTTCGCCCAAGAAGCGCGCGTCGCCGCGGCGCTGCGCCATCGCAACGTCGTGGAGATCTTCGGCGTCGAGCGCATCGATGGCGAGGACGTGTTGCTCATGCAGCTCGTCGACGGTCCGACGCTCGCACAGCACCTCGCGCGCAACTCTCCGCTGCCCGAGGACGAGATCCTCGCGCTCGCGCGGGGCATCGCGAGCGGGCTCGCGCACGCGCACGGGGCCGGCATCGTGCACCGCGATCTCAAGCCCGCGAACGTGCTCGTCGATCGCGACGCGACACCGCTGGTCGCCGACTTCGGCATGGCGCGCGCGAGCTCGATCGCGGGTGCGGGCAGCGATGCGCTCACCGTGCTCGGCACGCCCGACTACATGGCGCCGGAGAGCATCGACCCGCTCGCCGTCGACGCGCGCGCGGATCTCTACGCGCTCGGCTGCATCCTCTACGAGATGGCGACCGGTCGACCGCCGTTCGGTGGCGCGACGCCGTTCGCGGTGCTGCGGGCCCATCGCGAGGACGAGGCCGCTCCGCTGCCCGATCACTTCGGCATCGGGTTGCGCGAGCTGGTCGCAGCGCTGCTCGCGAAGTCACCGGCGCGTCGACCTCAAGCCGCAGCCACGGTGGTCGACGCGATCGATCGCATCGCGGCGGGGCAGACCGTTGCGCTCGCGGTGCGCGACGATCAGCAGCGCGCACGCTGCTCGCTGTGTGGACGACCGGTGTTGCCCGAGGTCGGCGCGTGCCTGTCGTGTGGACGAGCGCTGCTGCGCGCCGACTCCGGCTCCTACACCGTGATCGTGGTCGGGCCCGGCGACGTGGGCGACAAGCTCGACAGCGAGCTGCGCGAGCGACTGCGGCAGTGGCTGCTCGGCGAGCCCGCGCTCGGATTGCGGCCGAGCAAACGCCTCGAGCGTCGGATCCCGCGGCTGCCGTTCACGCTCGCCACCAAGCTCTCGCAGCCGCTGGCCACCGCGATCGTCGACGCGCTCGCGCGCATGGGCCTGCAAGCGATCGCATGGGACGGACATCCGCTGCGGGTGCCGCAGATGCGCAGCAAGGTCGGCAAGCTCAGCGGTCGCATCGCGCTGGTCGCATTGGGCAGCTCGGCGGGCTTGATGAGCTCGATGTCGGGGCTGGCAATCGCCGCGCTCGCGACGGTCGGCACCGTGATCGGCACGACGTTCGTCACGAGCGGTGCGGTCACCGAGCCGAGTGGTGATGGTGGTGGGCTCGCACCGGCGCTGCGCGAGCCCATCGATCGGCTGGTCAAGGCGTTGCCCGCGATCACCAGCGAGCGTCATCGCGACGGCGTGCGTGCGGTGGTCGAGCGCGCGCTCGTGCTCTCGCGCTCCGCGATCGATGCGCGCACGCAGGCCGAGCTCGCGCATGCGGTCGATGTCGCGACGGTCGCGGCGGCACGCCTCGATCGCCTCGATCGCGCGCTCGCCGGTGGTGGGCTCGGGGGCGAGACCACAGCCGATCGCGACGCGCTGCAGGAACGCGATCGCTGGGCCGCACGGCTCGCGCGGCTCA
>DASZPU010000058.1:0-3569 GCA_035550195.1 Nannocystaceae bacterium | reverse complement strand
AGCAATCGCACCACCCGCTTGCGCGCGAGCAGCTCGTCGTCCGCGATCGCGACTCTCAGCTCGATCATGCTTCGTGCTCCGGTCGCGCACGCGCGGGCACGACGATGCGCGCGTGCGTGCGATCGCCCCGCGCCTCCACCGTCAACGACGCGCGCCCGCCATACGCGTGGTCGAGCCGCTGGCGCACCAACGCGATCCCTTCGCCACCCGGCCGCGGCCCGGCGAAGCGCCCGGGATTCTCGACCCACAGCACGACGTCGTCATCCTCGACGCGCGCACCGAGCTCCACCACACCGCGCGCGCCCGCGCCGGGCCCGTGCTTCATCGCGTTCTCGCACAGCGGCAGCAGGATCATCGGCGGCAGCTCGATCGCCGGCACCACCGCGATGCGCTCGCGCAGCTCGAACGCCCCGGGATCGCGCACGCCGTGCAGCTCGAACAGCGTGCGACACAGCGCGAGCTCCTGCTCCAGCGGCCACGCTGCACGCCGTGAGCCTGCGAGGATCGTGCGCAGCATCTCCGACAGCCGCAGCGTCGCGCGCTCGGCCACCTCGCCGTCTTCGCGACACCACTCCGCGATCGCGTTGAGCGTGTTGAACAGGAAGTGCGGATCGAGCTGGCTGCGCAGCGCGAGCAGTCGCGCGTGCTCGGCCTGGCGCGCGAGCGTCTGCACCTGCGCACGTGCATCGCGGAGGCCGAGCTCGAGATCGATGTCGCGTCCGAGCCCGTAGCCGCCGACCCAGAACAACGCCATCGACACCAACAAGCTCACGTCGGACGTCATCATCGTCTCGCGCACGCCCAGCATCCCCGGGATCACCACGCCGACGATCGCGACCGTGCCCGCGCCGGTCGTGCCGTACACCACCAACCGCCCGAACGGTGCGGTGAAGGTGGATGGTCGCGCGTCGCCGATCGGAAACAACGCGCGCCACGACAGCGGTGCGAGCAACACGAACGCGAGCAGCATCGACACACCGATGGGCCCCGCGAGCGGGTCGCTCGACAACCGGATCTGCGCCGCGAGCAACGGCACGCCGACCACCGCGATCGCGAGCGCACGCCGCGGTGCGAGCAGAGCCCGCAACGTGCTGCGCAACAGCGAGGTCGACGGCACCACGAGAGGTTAACGCGCGCGCGCGCGCCGGGCCTTCCGCCGCTCGCCGCGAGCGGTCGCAACATGCGTGCGAGCGGTCGAGCGCATCACTCCGCCGCGCTCGCGCCGGGGGATTGCCCCAGCGCCTTGCGCACGAGCGCGAGGAATTCGGTGGCCAACGCCTCCGCATCGCCGGGCCAGCGCGCGGTGTAGAGCGCGCCGTCGCGCACGACGAACGGGCGCGCGTACGAGGGAAACAACCCGCCGCGCTCGAGCCGACCTTCGTCGCCGATCGCTTCGCGCACCTCGTCCTCGACCCACACCGGATACGTGCGGAAGTGATCGCCGAGCGAGAACCGGGTGAGCCACCAAGCCATCCGCTCCATCGGCTTCGTCAAGCAGGTGAGAGTGCGACCGTGGATCACGGAGCGTCCCGTTTCGGGATCGATCGCGCGCGCGAGCACGATCGGCCCGTGACAGATCGCGGACGTCGGACGACCTTCCGAGACGAATCGCACCGCGATCGACTGCACGGTCTGCGCCTCGAGGTAGGGCCGCATCGTCTTCGCGTGCCCACCGGGCAGATGCAGCGCGACGAAATCCTCGGCGCGCACGTCCGCCCACGCGAGCGGTGCACGAAACGCGTCGTCGCGCTCGAGCTCCGCGTACCAGGCGGCGTGCTCGGGCCGTGCGCCGATCTGTCCGAACGCGCGCCGCTCGAGCGCCAGTGGGTCGCAGCGACCCGCGCGCCCGTCGGAGGTCGCGAACACCACGGGTATCCCCGCGTTCGTGAAGATCTTCCACGGCGCGACCACCTCGGTGGGCTCGAAGCCTTCGTTGGGGATCGGGATCAACAGCGCGTCGGCCATGACGGGATCGAGTGTGCACTGATTCCGCCCGCAGGGGCCGAGTCGAGCGGCTCGTTCGGCGGTTGTAGGGCACGGCGCGCGCGTGCGATGCTGAAGAGGTTGTGCACATGACGGGCGCGCCGCCCAGCGACAGCAAGAGCGCGATGGAGGACACGGTCCCCGCGGATCCGAGCGAGCTGCCCAAGCCCGCTGCGCCCGTCGAGCCACTCGTGCGCGGCACCGCCGTCGGTCGCTACACGGTGCTCGATCGCATCGGCGCCGGCGGCATGGGCGTCGTCTATGCGGCCTTCGATCCGGAGCTCGATCGTCGCATCGCGCTCAAGGTGCTGCATCCCGGCGGCAGCGGCAGCGTCGGCACCACCGACGGTCGCAATCGCTTGCTGCGCGAAGCGCAGGCGATGGCGAAGCTGCACCATCCGAACGTCATCACCGTGCACGACGTCGGCACACTCGGTGACCGCGTCTTCGTCGCGATGGAGTTCGTCGACGGACACACGCTGCGCGAGTGGTTGAAGCAAGGCGTGCGCGAGTGGCCGGAGATCGTCGACGTGTTCGTGCGCGCGGGTCGTGGGCTCGCGGCTGCGCACGCGGCCGGGCTCGTGCACCGCGACTTCAAGCCCGACAACGTGTTGGTCGGCAACGACGGTCGCGTGCTGGTGATGGACTTCGGGCTCGCGCGCCAAGCCGGCACGCCGGCGCTCCTCGACGGCAGCTCGGGCAGTCGGCTCGTGCCGGTCCCGCCGGTGTCGGACACCTCGCTCACGCGCACCGGTGCCGTGCTCGGCACGCCCGCATACATGGCGCCCGAGCAGCACGCCGGCGGCAGCATCGGTGCCGCGGTCGATCAGTTCAGCTTCTGCGTCGCGCTCTACGAAGCACTGTGGGGCGATCGTCCGTTCGCCGGCAACAGCGTCGCGTCGCTCGCGATCGCGGTGCTCGAAGGCAAGCCCAAGCTCCCGCCGAAGGACAGCGACGTACCGAGCTGGCTGTTCACGGTGATCTCGCGCGGGCTCGCGGTCGAGGCCAACGATCGCTTTCCGTCGATGGACGTGTTGCTCGCCGAGCTGCAACGCGATCCGCCGAAGACCGGTCGCCCGGCCGTCGCCATCGGCGTCGCGATCGGCGTCGCTGCGATGATCGTCGCCGCGTATCTGCTCTCGCGCCCCGATCCCACCGCGAGCTGTCGCGCCGAGCTCGACGGCATCGGTCCGCTGCTCGACGATGCGAGCGTCGGCGCGATCGATGGCGCGTTCGGAGCCACGGGGCTCGACTACGCGAGCATGTCGCTGCAGTCGACGAAGCGTGAGCTCTCCGCGCTCGACTCGAGCTGGCGCAGCTCCTGGATCGCGCTGTGCGAGGCTTCGCGCGCGCGCCCGGGCACGGCCACGGCGTTCGCGGGAAGCTGGCGATGCCTCGAGGATCTGCGCGCCGAGGCGGGCGCGTTGCTCGGCGAGCTCGGCCACGCGGGCGCGCCCGAGGTGCAACGCGCGGTCGCGGCCGCGCAGCAGCTGCCTTCGCCCGAGCACTGCACGCGCGTCGGCCCGCTCGCGCCGAGCGAGGGCACGGCCGGTGGTCGCAGCGTGGACGAGCTGCGCGCATCGTTG
>DASZPU010000057.1:0-5499 GCA_035550195.1 Nannocystaceae bacterium | reverse complement strand
CTGCCCGGTCGCCCCGGCGAGACCGAGCCGCTGTACGAGGTCGTCATCCACGGTGGCGCGCGCTCGACCGGGCTCGATGCAGTGTCGTGGTGTCAGCAGCTCGCCGAGCTCGGCGCGGGGGAGATCCTGCTCACCAGCATGGATCGCGACGGCACCGGCAACGGCTACGACCTGTGGATCACGCGCGAGGTGTCGCGCTCGGTGCCGATCCCGGTGATCGCATCGGGTGGCGTCGGCTCGCTCGAGCACCTGCGCGAAGGCCTCGCCAGCGGCTACGGCGAGGCCGACGGCGCGCTCGCGGCGTTGATCTTCCACTTCGGCCTCTACTCGATCGCGCAGGCCAAGCGTTACCTGCTCGAGCACAACATCCCGGTGCGTCCGCCCGAGACGCCGCATCCTCCCCTGATTTAGTTTTGGTCGCGCCTCCGGCGCTCTTCCCTGGCGCGGGCGGTCGTGCTCGCTCTCCGCCGTGGCAAAGCCACGTCGGGCTCGATTCCGACTAGGCTCGGGCGCATGTCCGAGCTCGACACGCTGTGGTCGCAGGCGAAGCCCGACGACCGCGGCCTCGTCACTGCGGTCGTCGTGCACGCGAGCACGGGCGCGGTGCTGATGGTCGCGATGATGACTCGCGAGGCGCTCGATCGCACGCTGCGCGATCACAAGGTGACGTTCTTCAGTCGCTCGCGGCAATCGATCTGGCAAAAGGGCGAGACCAGCGGCAACACGCTGCAGCTCGTCGAGCTGCGCATCGACTGCGACGGCGATGCGTTGCTCGTGCGCGCGCTGCCGGCCGGGCCCACCTGCCACACCGGCAAGCCCAGCTGCTTCCATCGCAAGCTCGAGCGCGACGCGCTCGCGATCGACGAGGGTCCCGACGCGCAGCTCGATGCGGTGCTCGCCACGGTCGCGGCGGTGATCGAAGCGCGCCGCGCCGGCGCGGGCACGACCTCGGCGACCGGACGCAGCTACGTGCGCGAGCTGCTCGCCGCGGGCCCGACCAAGGTCGCCGCGAAGATCCGCGAAGAAGCCGACGAGCTCGCGCGCGCGATCGAAGGCGAGCCCGACGATCGCGTCGCAGCCGAAGCCGCCGATCTGCTCTTCCACGCGCTGGTCGGCCTCGCCGCCCGCGGCCTCGGCCCACGCGATCCCGCCGCGGTGCTCGCCGCCCGCTTCGGCACGAGCGGCGTCGACGAGAAAAATGCCCGCGGGAGTTGATGCTCGCGCCAACCCAACCCGAGTAATATTCGCGGCGGTGCACGCGGCCCTGCACAGCATCCCGGTCTGGGTCGCGATCGCGTACTTCATCGCGGCGATCCCCACGGGCGTGCTGGTCGCGAAAATGAAGGGCGTCGATCTGCGGAGCACCGGGTCGGGCAACATCGGCGCGACCAATGCGGGTCGCGTGCTCGGCACGAAGCTCGGCGTGCTCGTGCTCGTGCTCGACACCTTCAAGGCCGCGACGCCGGTGTGGCTGGCGATGTCGAGCTGGGCGCTGGGCCGCGACGCGCAGGTCGGGCTCGCGTGCGTGGGCTTCGCAGCGGTCCTCGGCCACATCTTTCCGATCTATCTCGGCTTTCGCGGGGGCAAGGGCGTCGCGTGTGCCCTCGGTGTCTTCCTCGCGCTCGACCCCACGGTCGCGCTGGCGGCCGTCGTCATCTACGGACAGAGCGTGTGGCTGTCGCGGATCTCCGCGTTCGGCTCGCTCACCGCGGTCACCGCGATCTCGCTCTCGGTGTGGATCGCGGATCGACCGGGTCCCGAGCAGCTCCTCGCGCTCGCGACCGCGGTGCTCATCTGGGTGCGCCATACGAGCAACATCCGCGGGATGTTGGCCGAGGCGCGCGAGCGCAAGCGCGCGAAGAGCACACGCGACGACGACGGCTGAGTCTCGGTCGTGTGGCGGCCTCGAGGTTCGCGGTGACGGACGCTGCCGTCGCCGGTTGCAGGCGATCCGCGTCGAACGCGAGGGGCTACGAAGTGTCGGCCGCATCACGATCGCCGAGCGGGTCGATCGCGGAGTGCGGCGAGGTCGCGCGTCCGCAGCGTCGCTCACGTACGTCCGATCATTCTCGTCTTGGCGAGCTTCGACTCCGGCGCTAGCTTGAAGATGGGTTCGCGCTCCCCGTGAAGGCCTTCACGCTCTACGTCGGCGGGCTGCCGCCGGAGACCGACTCCGCGAAGCTCGCGGAGCTGTTCTCCGAGTACGGCGAGCTCGTCGCTGCGCGCGTCGTGATGCGCCCATCGACGAAGACGTGCCGCGGCTTCGGCTACGTCACGTTCGTCACCGGTCGCGCCGCAGCGGTCGCACGCGCAGCGCTCGATGGTCACGAGTTCAGCGGCGGTCGCCTCCGCGTCGCGTCCGCGACTTAGTCGCTGGCTCGCCGCGTTGCGGTCGTAGCCACGCGCGGCAGAACTCGACGCAGCGTCGGCAACCACGCGCGCAGGTGTTGGCGCACTGCTCGCTGCAATCGCCGCGACAGCGTTGCTCGCAACCTTCGATGCAGTCGTGCTCGCACTCGCTGCAGTGCAGCGTGCACGCGTCTTCGGGTGCGGGGCGCAGCAAGAACGCGGCGGCGACGATGACGATGAGCCGTGCCATCGTTCACGCCGCGAACATCATCCGCAGGAGGTCCCAGCGCGTGCCGGCGCCGATCTTCCGCCGCACGTTGCTGGCGTGCATCTTCACCGTCGACAGCGAGATCGACAGCTCGCGACCGATCTCTTGGTAGCGATAGCCGAGCGCGATGTACCGCAACACGATGAGCTCGCGCGGCGACAAGCGATCGCGTGCGATGCCTGCGATCGCGTGCTCCACCTCGGGGCCGGGTTGCATCGCGGGTGGACGTCGGCGCGGCACCGTGTGGGCCGGCGTCGCGACCCCGCAGCGTCTGCGCACCGACGCGGTGGCTTCGACGACGCGCGCGATCGCGGGCACCAGCTCTTCGGCGCGCAGCGGAGCGACCACGATGTCGATCGCGCCCGAGCCGAAGGCTTCGCGCGCGTCGCCGAGCTGCGCGGCGTCGCCGACCACCGCGTGGAAACAGGGTGCGCTGTGGCGGCGTAGCAGCGCGGTGATCGTGTCGTGCTCGTCGCCGAAGCCGAGGTCGACGAGCGCACCGTCGAAGCCGCCGGGGCGCTCCGCGAGGGCTTCGCGGACGGCTTGGGCGCTGCGCGTCACCGTCACGTCGGCGCCCGCGCGGGCCAACATCGTGCCCACGGCGAGCGCGTGGGTCGGGTCGAACACCGCGGCGATCAAGCTCGCGCCGCGCAGGGAGGGGAGCGGGGAAGGTCCGTCGGGCATCGCGATCCCGTCGGTCGACCTTCGCGGGGTCCTCGTTGCACGACGGGCGCAACTTTCTTTTGGCCGGGCACGGGCACGGGCACGGGCACGGAGGAGCGAGCCCCTGGCTCGCTCTACCGCTGAACCAACAACGGCGCCTCGCGGCGCGGTGCCGGGCTGCCGTACAGGCGCGTGACCTCGGCCGCCATCTTTCCGCGGACTGCGAACCACAACATCTTGTAGTCGGCGCGCAGCGACCAGAGCGGATACTTGAAGCTCGCGGGCTTGTTGTTCTCGATGAAGAAGTGGCCGATCCACGCGGGGCCATAGCCCAGCACCAGCGCGAACGGCAGCATCCACAAGCGACCGGTCAGCACGAAGTAGGTCGCGAGCGTCGTCGCGCTCGAGGTGCCGATGTAGTGCAGCGCGCGGCAGATCGGCACGCGGTGCTCGCCGATGTAAAACGGCCAGAACTCCTCGAAGCTCTCGATCCTGCGCATGGCGGACGTCAGTCTATGCATCGCTCTTCGGCGATGGCAACTGGGCAGTCCGCGGGGTGGATCAGCCCGGCAACAGGCTGGGCAGCGGGTCGAGCTCGGGCCGCAATAACCGAACGATCGCCGCACGATCGCCGGCCAGGATCGCGCTGAGCTGCGGCGCGTCGGGCTCGGCCGGCGCGGGCGCGAGGACCACCGCGTCTGGCGGCACGTCGAACGCGTGCGGGCCGAGCGTGGCGCCGGTCTCGACGTGGCGCGCGACCACGCGGAACGCCGGACCCGCGTAGCGCAGCGGCAGGCCCAGCTCTTCCCACGTGCAGACCTCACCGCCGCCTGCACGCACGCGCGTGCACTCGATGCCGGCGATCGTCTCGCGCTCGCCGGGATCTTCGGCGCGTGCGATCGCAAGCTCGCTCTTCCAACGCGAGAGCTCGTCGAGCACGCGATCACGCGCGATCGGATCGAGCGCTGCGATCGCGGATGCGGTCGCGGCGAGCGTGCTCGGTTGCACGCGACCGACGGCGTCGCCATCGGCGTGCCAGTGCAGCTCGGGCGTGCGCACGCGTGAGCCGGTGATCTCGCGCGCGCCGTCTTCGAGTGGGATCGTGAGGTGCCAGTTGTCGCGGCGTCGACCGCCGTCGGCGACGAGGATCTCGAGCGCACCGCGGATGCCGGCGGGGCCCTCGACGTCGTAGACGATCACGATCGCGCCGGAGGGCACGGGAGCGAGCTCGTGTAGGACGCCTGCGGTGTCGAGCGCGCGCGGGGCGTCGGGGAGCGTCGCGGGCTCCGGCTCGATCAGTGCTGCGAGCGGCGGTGCTGCGATCGGGTGCGGGTCGCAGGCCAGGACTGTCAGCACCGGCCAGAGCTTCGGGCGCATCGCATCCTTCGCTTAGCATTGCCGTGATCGTCGGCTGAAGTTCTCGGCGAATCGGGCACGGGCACGGAGGAGCGAGACCCCCTTACGGGGTCACGCTCCTCGCTGAATCCCCAAGAGCTTCATCTTCTTGTGCAAGTGCGTGCGCTCGATGCCGAGGCTTTCGGCGGTCTTCGACACGTTCCAGCTCAGCTCGCGCAGGCGCTGGGTGATGAAGGCGCGCTCGACCGCCTCGCGGAAGTCTCGCAGCGACAGCTCGGGCGGCAGGTTGCCCGAGGTCAGATCGACGAGCGGACCGAGGATTTCATCGGCGACCTCTTCGGGTGCGCCGCGCAGCTCGGCGGGCACGTCGCCCTGCTCGAGATCGCCGTCGGACAGGATCACCATCCGCTCGATCACGTTGCGGAGCTCGCGGACGTTGCCCGGCCACGCGTAGCTCTGCAGCACCGCGAGCGCCTCGGGTGCGAGTCGCTTGCCCGCGAGCCCGTTCTCGCGACACGCCTCGTCGATGAAGTGACGCGCGAGCAACTCGAGGTCGAGCACGCGCTCGCGCAACGGCGGCACGAAGATCGGCACGACGTTGAGACGGAAGAACAAGTCTTCGCGGAACTCGCCCGCGGTGACGAGCTCCTGCAGGTTGCGATGCGTGGCCGCCAGCACGCGCACGTCGACCTCGATGAGCTTGCTGCCGCCGACGCGCATCAGCTCGCCGCTCTGCAGCACGCGCAGCACCTTGGCCTGCGCGCCGATCGCCATGTCGCCGATCTCGTCGAGTAAGATCGTGCCGCCGTCGGAGACCTCGAACAGCCCCTTCGTCTGCTGCATCGCGCCGGTGAACGCACCGC
>DASZPU010000056.1:0-4890 GCA_035550195.1 Nannocystaceae bacterium | reverse complement strand
GAATGAGGGCGTCGTCGAATGACGACGCCCTCATTCGATGAAAGTAATTCGCCGAAGGCGATCAGCGACTGCGACCGAAGGGCGCTGTCGCACTCTCAATCGATCAACAAGAACTGCGCCGTCGCAGCCGCGATCGGCTTGCCCGGATCATCCTGCCAAGCCACGATCCGCAGCGGCGCAACGCGCCTCCCCTGCCGCACGAGCTGCGCACGCGCGAACGTATCGAGCGGCCGCCCTGTGCGCAGATACTCGATCGTCAGCGAGATCGTCTTCGGCAACACCCCGGTGTCGCCCTGCCACAACAGCTGGAACGTCGCGGTGAGCTCGAGCAGCGCACCGATCGTCCCGCCGTGCAGAGCCGGCAGCGCCGCGTTGCCGATGTTGCGCTGCGCGAAGGCCATGCGCCCGAGCACGCCATCGTCGTCGACACTGATCGAGAGCCCGAGGAAGCGCGCATACGGGATCGCATCGACCAGCTCGACGAACGTACCGCCCGCCTTCGCCGCGGCGATGCGTTCCGCGAGCGCGTCGCGCCCCGGCTCCTCGCTCATGGCGGCTTCACCTTCTCGGCGCCCGGCACCATGCGCGACTGGCCTTGTTGGAACACCATGAACGTCGCCGCCGCGACCGCGACCGGCGTGGTCTCGTCACCGTGGTGCACGACGGCGCGCACGAACGCGATGTGCGTCGTGATCCGCTCGCAGCTCGCCTCGCACTGCAGGTCGCGCTCGGCGTCGCTGCGGCGCAGATGATCGATGCGCAGATCGAGCGTCGCGATCGGCCGCGGCGGCTGGACGCCCAGGAACACCGCCGCGCCACACGTCGCGTCGACGAGGCTGGTGAGCACTCCGCCGTGCACTGCGCCGCTGTGCGGGTCGCCGACCAGCTCGGCCTTCCACGGCAACCGGATCACCGCCTTGCCCGACCCCGCGGCGACGAGCTCCAGCCCCAGCGCGGCGTTGTGCGGCACGTTGCGCGTGAATGCGGCGTTCAGCACGGCGAGGTGCGGGGGCTCGCTCATCGCGTTGCACCGAAGCTAACCGAACGCCCCGCGATCGGGTAGCCTCTCGGATCGCGTGCTGCCGAAGACGCCACTACGGCCCGCGATGGTACGGGACGTGCCCGTGCTCGGGCGGCTCATGCTCGAGCTCGGCTACGAGACCTCTGCGGTCGAGCTGCAACGTCGCATCGAGCTGCTGCTCGCGCACAGCGATCACTATCTCCGTGTCGCCGTCGACGAGGACGACAACGTGCTCGGAGGCGTGCACGCGTCGCTGCAGTTCGAGCTCACCGTCGGCGCGTTCGTCGAGATCGAAGCGCTCATCGTCACCCGCGACGCGCGGCGCAGCGGCGTCGGTGTCGAGCTCGTGCGCGGCGTCGAGGGCTGGGCGGCGCAGCGCGGCATCTATTCGATCCGCGTGCGCAGCCAAGTGCATCGCGACGGTGCGGCGGCGTTCTATCGCCGCCTCGGCTACACCGCCACGAAGCAACAGACGGTCTTCGTGCGCGAGACCAGCGAGCTGCGCCCGACCGGCCCCGTGACGCTGCAAGACTAGGCCGCGGGCGTCAGCGTCGCTTCGCCCTTGTGCCAGCCGCACGGCGTGAGCTCGCCGCTCTGCAACGCATCGAGGATCCGCAGCGTCTCGTCGATGTTGCGACCCGCCGACAGGTCGTTCACAGAGACGTGACGAATGACGCCCTGCTCGTCGACGATGAACGTCGCGCGCAGTGGCACCCCGTCTTCGCGGTGCAGGATCCCGAGCGCGCTCGACAGCTCGCGCTTGGTGTCGGCCACCATCGGGAACGGCAGCGTCTTCAAGTCGGGATGCGAAGTCCGCCACGCGAGGTGCACGTATTGGGTGTCGGTCGACACGCCCAACACCTTGGTCTTGCGCTCCTGGAACTCGGCGTGGCGCTGGCCGAACCCGGCGATCTCGGTCGGGCACACGAACGTGAAGTCCATCGGCCAGAAGAAGACCACTGCCCAGCCCCCGCGCAGCTGCGCGCCGTCGATCTGCGCGAACTCCTTGCCGGGTGCAGTGTCGACCACCGCGGTCAGCGCGAAATCCGGAAACGTATCACCCACCGTCAACATGTCGTCTGCTCCTCTTCCTGGTCGCTCTAGTCTTCATCCTGTTTTAGACAAAGTCTAGACTTGGTCGGAGTCGAGGCGCGTGTGACGACGCACCGCGAGCTCAGCGGCTGCGCCGACGCGGGCGCGCGCGGCCGGCCGGGGCGCGGGTGGCGTTCCGGCGCCCGCGCATCACCACCTGCCACTCGTGCACGTCGAAGCCGGGCAGCTCCGCGAGCGCACCGATCTGCACCGCGGCCCACGGTACGTCGTGGATCCGCCCGCTACGCTCGTCGATGAAGTGGTGATGTCGCTCGAGGTTGGGATCGAACACCACGCGACGCGGCGCGAGCACGTGCGCACGCAAGAGCCCGCGCTCGACCAGCAGGTTGAGCGTGTTGTAGACGGTCGCGCGCGAGATCACCGGCAGGGTGCGGCGCACTCGCTGCCAGACCTCGTCGGCCGACGGATGATCGTCGGTCACGAGCACGTACCGCGCGACCGCCACGCGCTGCACGGACGGCTGGATGCCGTGCTCGCGCAAGCGCTCCACCAGCGATTCGTCGGCGGCGGCGGTCAACGCCGATCAGCATAGCAGGCGGCCACCGCCGCTCACGGCGAACGCGGCGCCCGGCGGATCTTCGGCGGCGCGACCTCGCGGAACGCACCGGGCGCGAGCTCGTCGAGCGCGATCGCTCCGATCGCGACGCGGACGAGCCGCAGCGTCGGCAGCCCCACCGCCGCGGTCATGCGCCGCACCTGGCGATTGCGGCCCTCGTGCAGCACCAGCTCGATCCATCCGGTGGGGATCGCCGCGCGCCAACGGATCGGTGGATCGCGGGGCGGCAGCTCGGGTGCCTCGGCGAGCACGCGCGCGCGACAGGGCCGCGTCGTGTAGTCGCGGATGCGGATGCCGTCGCGCAACGGTGCGATCGCAGCGTCGGTCGGCGTGCCCTCGACCTGCGCCCAGTACGTCTTGGGATGCTCGAACGCAGGATCGCACAGGCGATGTTGCAGCATGCCGTCGTCGGTGAGCAGCAAGAGCCCTTCGCTGTCCGCATCGAGCCGACCGACCGGCCGAACACGCGGCGGCAACCCGAACTCCGCGAGCGTTCGGTGCTCGCCCTTCGGCGAGAACTGGCTGAGCACCCCGAAGGGCTTGTTGAACGCGACCAGCAACGTGCGCGAGTGGTTAGCACATGCGATGCTCGTCCGCGATGCAGACCGATGAAGTGATCGCTCGGCTCGATCGCGATGGCTACGTGATCCTCGAGGGCGTGCTCGGCAGAGACGAGCTCGCCGAGCTCACCGCTGCGCTCGCGCCGTTCGAGCGCGGTCGTCGTTCCGGTCGCAACGAGTTCGAAGGCACGCAGTCGACCCGCGTGTACAGCCTCGCCGCGAAGGGCGACGCGTTCCGTCGGCTCGCCGAGCATCCACGCGTGATGGATGTGCTCGATCGAATGTTGTTGCCGGGCTTCCTGCTCTCGACGCTGCAATCGATCCGCCTGCATCCCGGCGAGTCGGTGCAGCCCTGGCACCAAGACGACTCGTTCTATCTCGTGCCCGCGCCACGACCACGGCTCGCGATCTCGGCGATCTGGGCGATCGAGGAGTTCGGCGACGACAACGGCGCGACCGAGGTCATCCCCGGTAGCCACCTCGCACCACCCGATGCGGCACCGGACGACACGTCGGCGTCGATCGTGAAAGCCACGATGCCCGCGGGCTCGGTGGTGCTCTTCGATGGACGCACATGGCACCGCGGCGGGGCCAATCGATCGCAGCGCACGCGCCTCGCAATCTCGCCGCAGTACTGTCAACCCTGGCTGCGCCCGCAGGAATCGCAGCTCCTCATCGTCCCACCTGCGGCCGCAGTGCATTGCAGCGCGCGAATGCGCTCGATGCTCGGCTACAGCATCCATCCACCGTTCATCGGGCAGGTGGACGGTCTTCATCCGCTGCGGCTCGTCGATCCGAGCTACCGCAGCGCGCGGCAGAGCGAAGCCGCTGCGATCGCCGATCGAGTGCTCGTGCCTCGCACCTAGCAGTGCTGCTACCCTGGGCTGCGATGCCTGGCCCACGGAGGAGGACCACCGTGCACGCTTGGTGTGCGCGCGCATCGGCAATCGTCGTGCTCGCGTGCACGCCGACCGGGCCGACCCACCATCCCACCGACGGCAAGGAGGACGAGAAGGAATCGTCCAATGCACTGCGCGTGGGTCATGCGACCTGTGTCGTGCTCGCGCCGTGCCTCGAGCCACTGCGTCACGCGCTCGCGAAGCAGCCCGCGATGCTCGTCGCGATGGACAAGGTGATCGCCCACGATCGTCGCGCCGACCTGTGGATCTACGCATCGCCGCCCGATCGCTTCGATGTGGTGTTCGTGTTGCCGGTGCAGGGCGACAAGCCGCGCAAGGCGCTGGCCGACGCCGGCCTCGACGTGTCGGGCACCGACGCGAGCATGAGCGTCGGTGGTTGGCCCGCGCGCATCGTCGATCATCGCCTGCTGGTCGCCACCGATCCCGCGGCACTGCGCGCGGCTGCGAAGGCCAGCGAGCCCAGCGTCGCGGCCAACGGTGCGATCGCGGTGGCCGAGCTCGATCTCGCCGCCGTGCCCGACAGCGTGCGCACCGCGTGGCTCGACAAGCTGCACGAAGGCAAGCCGGGTCCGCCCGAGATCCTCCCCACGATCGCCCGGGCGGCGCGCGTCGAAGCCTTCGCCGATGCATTCCGCGACGGCGTGCGCGTCGATGCGAAGCTCGCGGTGCACGAAGGCCGCCAGGAGCTCGTCGTCGACGTCACCGCGCGCGAAGGCTCGT
>DASZPU010000055.1:0-22196 GCA_035550195.1 Nannocystaceae bacterium | reverse complement strand
CCACCTGCGGACGTGCGGTGAAACCCGTCCGATCGCGGCGTCGGGAGCGGCGGGCAGGCCGGTGGAGCGCGCGCCGGGGTCGTGGTACGAGCGGGGTTCGTTCGAGGCCGGCACATGGAACGCGACGTCTCGCAACTCACTGCCCATCACACCTACGGCACCTGGCGCTACCAGAAAGGTTGGGCGCCGCTGCACGTCACGAAGGCGGAGGGCAGCTGCTTCTGGGACGCGAAGGGCAAGCGCTACATCGATCTGTCGTCGCAGCTCGTGTGCAGCAATCTCGGTCATCAGAACCAAGCGGTGGCCGACGCGATCTGCGAGCAAGCGCAGAAGCTCGCGTTCATCGGGCCCGCGTTCGCGTGCGACGTGCGAGCCGACCTCGCGCTCGAGATGCTCACCGTGATGCCCAAGGGCATCGACAAATTCTTCTATGCGACCAGCGGCACCGAGGCGAACGAGACCGCCATCCGCATCGCGCGGATGTACACCGGCAAGCACAAGATCATCGCGCGCTACACCAGCTATCACGGCAGCACCGCGGGCTCGCTCGCAGCCACCGGCGACTGGCGACGTTGGTACGCCGAGCCCACCGGCACGGTGCCGTGGGTGCTGCACGGTCCCGAGTCGAACTGCTATCGCTGTCCGCTCGGTCGCCACTATCCCGAGTGTCAGACCGCGTGCGTCGACTACCTGCAGTACATGGTCGAGCACGAGAACGACATCGCCGCGGTGATCGTCGAGCCGGTGGTCGGCACCAACGGCGTGCTGGTGCCGCCCGCGGAGTACCTGCCGAAGCTCGCCGCGATGTGCAAGGACCACGGCGTGCTGCTCATCGCCGACGAAGTGATGAGCGGTTGGGGTCGCACCGGGCAATGGTTCGCGGTCGACAACTGGGGCGTCGTGCCCGACATCCTCGTCACCGCGAAGGGCATCACGAACGCGATGGCGCCGCTCGGCGTGTGCGCGACCAGCCGCGAGATCGCGAATCACTTCGACGATCACTTCTTCGCGTGCGGCCACACCTACGAGGCGCATCCGCTCACGCTCGCGCCCGCGATCGCGGCGATCCGCGAGTACAAGCGACTCGGGCTCATCGAGCGCGCGCGCACGATGGGCGAAGTGCTGGGCAACAAGCTGCGCGCGCTCGCGGCCAAGCACCCGTCGGTGGGCGACGTGCGCGGCATCGGCATGTTCTGGGCGCTCGAGCTGGTCAAGGATCGTCAGACCCGCGAGCCGTTCAACGTCCCGGCCGACAAGGTCGCGCGCAAGCCGATGGTGGTCGATGCGATCGCGGCCAAGCTGATGGAGCGCGGGGTGTTCTGCATGGCGTGGATTTCCCACCTCGTCATCGCGCCGCCGCTCGTGATCACCGAGGCGGAGATCGACGAGGCCATCGCAGCGCTCGACGAGGCGCTCACGATCGCCGACAGCAAGCTCGCGTGAGCCGTTTACCCGGGCTCGTGCGACCCTGATGGGCATGGCCCCCGCTGCCCGCTTCCGCCCGCCCGTGGTGCTCGCGATCCTGCTCGCTGCAGGCACGGCGCAGGCCGCCGACGTGCCGGCGGACCCGAGCAACTACCAAGAGCTGCTCGGTACGTTGCAGCCGGGCGACACGCTCGTGCTCGCACCCGGCGAGTATCCGCGCATCACCATCGATGGATTGAACGGCACTGCGGATGCGTGGATCACGATCGCAGGGCAGACCGATGGCTCTGCGATCGTCACCAGCGATTCGTGCTGCAACACCGTGCAGATCTATGGCTCGTCGTACGTCGCGATCCGCGATCTCGTCGTCGACGTGCAAGGGCTCGAGGTCGATGCGATCAATGCCAAGGACACGCCCTCGCATCACATCCTCGTCGAGCGCAACACGTTGCAGGGATTCCCCGCGGGCAGCCAGCAGATCGTCGGCATCAACACGAAGACCACGGTGCACGGCTGGACGATCCGCGGCAACACGATCATCGAGCCCGGCACGGGTCTCTACCTCGGCGGCTCCGAAGGCGACACACCGTTCGTCGACGGCGTGATCGAGCAGAACCTCGTGGTGAATCCGGTCGGCTACTGCATGCAGATCAAGCATCAGCTCGACTACACCGCACCGCCCGAGCTCGACGCCGGGCCGCACGTCACGATCGTGCGCAACAACGTCTTCATCAAGGACGATCGCGAGAGCCCGGACGGCGATCGCCCGAACCTGCTCGTCGGTGGCTTCCCCGACGCGGGCCAGGGCGCCGAGGACACCTATCAGATCTACGGCAACCTGCTCTTCTACAACCCCCGCGAGGCGCTGCTGCAGGCAACCGGGCGCGTGTCGATCCACGACAACGTGATGGTCGGTGCGTCGCCCGACTTTGCTGCGATCACCGTCACCGATCACCAGGGCAAGACGGTGAAGCGCGCGTACGTCTACAACAACACGATCTTCGGAGGTGGCATCGCGTTCTCGTCGGCGGCCAGCGAAGACGACGCGGTGTTCGGCAACCTCGTGTTCGGCGACGATCCGATCCGCGGCACGATCGCCGATTTGCGCGACAACCTCACCGCGACGCAGGCCGACGCGGACATGTACGTGAACGACCCGGCGGTGATGCTCGGCGCGATGGACTTCTACCCGCTGGTCGGCGCGGTCGCCGGTGCTGCGCTGGACGTCGCGAAGGTGACGAACGACCCCGACTACGACCGCGACTACAACGGCACTGCGAAGGGCGACTTCACGTTCCGCGGCGCGTATGCGGGCGAGGGCATGAATCCGGGTTGTCCGCTCGACGCGGAGCTCAAAGACGGATGCGGCGCGGGCGAGAGCGGGGGCGACGACGACAGCGGCGGCGTCGACGAGAGCGGCAGCGAAGGTGGCAGCGGCAACGCGAGCGCGAGTGGCAGCTCGACTGGCAGCGCGAGTGGCAACGACACGTCGGGCGCCGACGGATCGACGTCGGCCACGAGTGGCGGTGCGAGCGAGAGCGGCGGCGGGGACGGCTGCGGATGCGATCAGTCGCAGCCGCGCGGCGCGGCGTTCTTCGTGCTCGCGCTGTTGTGGCGACGACGCGTCAGCGCGGCGGATCGGCGCTGCCGAGCCGCGTAGCGAGCCCGCCCAGCAGCGAGAGCCACGCGAGCAGCACGGCGATCGCGAATGCGAGCGCGAGCAACACGCCCACCATCACCGCGCCGATCGAGCGCAGCGCACCCGACTGCACCAACGCGAGCATCGCGACGCTGCCTCCGCCCACGGCGACCGTGAGCGCACAGATCGTGGTCGCGCGCCGAGCGAGTCGGCGATCGCCGAGCCACGACGCCGTGCGTTGCAGCGAGAGTGCGAGCGAGATCGCGGCGACGAGGCCCGCGACCGAGCCGATGCGACCGCTCCACGCGGCACGCGCTTGCAGCCGCTGGAGATCGTTCGTGCCCACCGCGAACGCGTCGCGCTGTACCTGCGCGAGCGCATCGAACATCGCGCTCACCGTCGCGGCACCGTAGAGCTCGAGCAGCGCGCCGATCACCAGGCACATCGACACGAGCGCGACGTGGCCGCGGCCGAGCGCATCGTCGGGCAAGGCGCCGTAGCGTTGCAGCGCGCGCACGAAGATCCCCGTGACGACGCACTGCGCGATCGCGAGGACCCACGCCACCGTGCTGGCCGCGCCCGGAGCCGTGCGCAGCATCAGCAACATCGTCGCACCGAGGATGCTCAGCACGACGCGCGCGATGAAGGCCGACCGCAGCGTCGCGACCGCCCGACCCGCGCCGACGCGCACCGGATCCTCGCTGGGCGTCGGCGCGACCGGCTCGTGATCGACATAGGCCGCGGCTGCGCGCCACATGGCGAACGCCCACCATGCGCCGAGCCCGAGGCGGATCGCGAGCTGCACCGCGTCCGACAAAGCGACCGGTTCTGCCTCGCCGCTCGCCCACGTGACGAACGCGAGCCATGCACCGGCCGCGATCGCATAGCCGATGCGCAACCACCACGCACCCCGCGTGCCGCACAAGAGCGCGGCGATGCCGAGCCACCCGACGATCGGCAGCCAGCGCTGCGTCTCCTGCACGCGCTCCATCGTCGCGAGATCGTCCGCGGTGACGAGCCAGGCCTGCACGCCGAGCATCGCGACCAGCGAGAGCGCCATCAGCACGCGACCGGCGTGCACGAGCGGCGCGAGCATGCCCGACGCACGCGCCCAGCGACCGGCGAGCGCGATGGTGGTGGTGGCGACGCCGATGTGCATCGCGATGCCCAGCCACGAGAGCACGGCGACGCGCTGCGCGATCGCTGCGACGTCGCCGCCTTCTTCGTACGACGCCATCGTGCGCGCGCCCATCCACTCGAGCGCGAGCTGCACGATCGACGAGACGATCGACAACACCGCGACGAGCGTCAGCGCGCGGGCGATCGGGCGCTCAGCCATCGTCCTTGCCATCGCGCACGCGCAGCCCGACCTCGGCGGCCCACGCATCGAGATCGCGATCGCCGTCTCGGGTGGGTGCCGGCCCGCCCTCCAACCGCTCGCGCAGCAGCTCCTTCGCGCGCCGCAGCCGGCTCTTCGCCGTGCCCTGCGGCACGCCGAGCGCATCCGCGAGCTCCGCGGTGGTGAGGTCCTCCCAGTAGTGCAGCTCGATCGCGATCTGCAGCTCGATCGGAATCGTGCGCAGCGCGAACGTGATCGCGCCGCGTTGATCACCCTCCGCGATCGCGGCGCTCGGAGTCGGCGCGAGGTCTCGCACCGCGCTCACCGCGGGATCGAACGCGTTGCGCTCCCGCGCCGCGCGCTTGTAGTGGTCGTAGATCTCGTTGCGCGCGACCGCGAAGAGAAAGCCGCGGAAGCTCGACGCCTCGCGCATGCGGTCACGGTGGAGCACGCATGCGAGCATCGTGCGCTGCACGAGATCGTCGACCGCGTCGTCGGCCTTGCTCTCGAAGAAGCGCACCAACGCGTCGACGTGGCGCTCGAGCAGCTCGTTGCCCGCGCGCGCATCGCCTTCGCGCCAGGCGTCGAGCAGCTCGGCGTCGGTCATCACGCCGAGGACGAGCTTAGTGCGAAGGGCACACGTTCTCCACTGCGACGGCGACCCCGCCGCGGTTGTCGGTACAGGCGTTGTCGATGACCCCGCACGACAGCTTGCCCTCGGGCAGCTCCACCGCTTGCGCGGGGTAGAGCAGTGCGTCGAACGCGTCGCCGGGGTCCGCGTACCACTGGCCGATCGGCGTGCGCAGATCGTCGAGCTCGACCTCCTTGCAGTCGAGCCACCACGCCCAGGTGTTGCCGCCGTTGATCGTGTCCGAGATCCACTTGCTGCCTGCGCTCTGCGTCGCAGTGAGCAGGTACTCGCCGGGCGGCACCTCGATCGACGGCAGGAACTCGCCCTCGTCGTTGCAGTCGGTCTCCCAGTCCGTGATGAAGTTGGTGAAGACGCGACAAGCACCGCCGACACAGCTCGCACCAGCGATGCAGTCCGCGTCTGCGCTGCACGCCTTGCACAGCTCGCACGGCGAGCAGGCGCCGCCGCAATCGACGTCGGCCTCGTCGTCGTCGCGTGCTCCGTTCGTACACGCATCGAGCGCGCCGGTGGAGCTCGCGTCTACGCTCGAGTCCGCGGAGCTGCTCGACTCGCTGGTCGCGTCGTCGCGACGCGGATCGATCGGCGCCGGCAGGTTGCCCTCGTCCGAGCTCTCGCTCGGGGCGGGTGGCTCGGCGCCGGTCGATCCCAGCTCGTCGATCGGCATCGTGCAGCGGCGCGCGAGCCCGTCGGGCGCATGCTCACCATACGCGCGCCCGGTCGGACAGCTCGCGTTCGCGAAGCTGCACCACCCGTCGACTTCGCAGACGCCGATCCTGCGCCCGTCGACGCAGTCGGCATCGACGTCGCAGAGGAACACGGGCGGATCGCATGCACCGAGCAACGCTCCGATCGTCGCCCACGTCACGATTCGCGTGCCGCTCACGTCCGACAGGACTGCCCGGGCGCGACCGCGGATCACGATCCTGCGAATTCCATCGCCGACGGCGGATCTGCAGCGTTCTCCCGCGCTGCGCGACACCGCCGCCGCAGCGCCGCGCGGTTCCGCAACGACCGCGAAGCTCGATCCTCGCCACGCGCGTTGGCGTAGGATCGGAACGCGTGACGGATCTCGACGAAGCGATCGTGTCGGCGCGGCCTCCCGCGCGCCAACGCGATGCCGTGCTCGCGAGCGTGCGCGCGCGACTGTTCGCCGACACCAGCGAACAACGCATCGATCGCTACATCGTCGAACGTCGGCTCGGGCAAGGTGGCATGGGCGTGGTGTGGGCCGCTCGCGATCCGCGGCTCGGTCGCCACGTCGCGATCAAAGTGCTGCGCGGACCGGAGCGCCCCAACGACCGCGCGCGACTCCTGCGTGAAGCCCAAGCGCTCGCGCGGCTGAGCCATCCCAACGTCGTCGAGATCTACGACGTCGGCATGCACGGTCGCCAGGTCTTCCTCGCGATGGAGCTGATCGAAGGTCGCACGCTCGCGAGCTGGCTCGCGCGTCCGCGACCGTGGCGCGCGGTGGTCGACGTGTTCATCGCGGCCGGCCGCGGGCTCGAGGCCGCCCACGCCGCGGAGCTCGTGCATCGCGACTTCAAGCCGCACAACGTCATGTTGGCGGAAGACGGACGTGTGCGCGTCATGGACTTCGGGCTCGCGCATCACCACGCCGTCTCCACCGATCGCGGCGACGAAGCGCCGCGTGGTGCATGGCTCGATGCATCGCTCACCGCCACGGGGCAGCGCGTCGGCACGCCGGCCTACATGGCTCCCGAGCAACACGACGGCGGCATCGTCGATGCGCGCACCGATCAGTTCGGGTTCTGTGCCGCGCTCTACGAAGGGCTGGTCGGCGTGCCGCCGTTTCGCGGCGACACGCTCGCCACGCTCGCGGAGCTCAAACGCGCCGGTCGCATCGCACCCGCGCCACCCGATCACGGCGCGCCCGCGAGCCTGCTCGCGCTCGTGCGCAAGGGCCTCGCGCCGGATCCCGCCGCGCGCCATCCCAGCATGGCGGTGCTGCTCGCGGCGATCGAACGTCACGTGCGGGGCCGCTCGCGTCGCGTGCTCGCGATCGCCGCGACCGCAGCCGCCGTGCTGGGCGTCGCCGCGTTCGCGGTGCCCGTCCACGATCGCAACTGCGACGACGATCCGCAGCGACTGTGGGGCGAGCACGGACGCGCGCGCGTCGTCGCGGCCTTCGCCGCGCTCGATCCGAGCTGGGGCACCGCGACCGGTAAGCTCACGATCGCCGCGCTCGATCGCCACGCCCGCCTGTGGTCCGCCGCGAACACCCGCGTGTGCAGCGGCGCCGCGCTCGACGACTCGCTCCGCGATCGCGCGCGCGCGTGTCTCGATCGCGACCGCCACGAGTTCACCGCGCTGGTGACGGAGCTCGGAGATGCGCACATCGGCGGTCTCGGTCAAGCGCTGGGCGCGAGCGGTGCCCTCCCCGACCCTTCGCGTTGCAGCGATCCGATCGCGCTCGCACGCAGCCCCACCGCGCCGCGCGACCCCGCGATCGCGACGCGGGTCGCCACCGCACGCGAGCAGCTCGCGCATGCATGGGCGCTGCAGCGTCTCGATCGTTTCGATCGCGCGCGCGAGATGCTGGCGGAGCTGGACGAAGAGGCCGCACAGCTCGGCGATCCGGCGCTCTCGGCCGAGGTGTCCTTCGCGCGCGGCAACGCGTTGCTCGACGAGGGCGACCCGGCCGCGCTCGACATGCTGCGTCGCGCCTACTTCGCGGCCAACGAGTGCGATCACTGGACGATCGCCGCCGAGGCCGCGACGATGTTGGTGTTCGCGATCGGCTCGTGGGACGCGCGGCCCGAGGAAGGCCTCGACTGGGCGCGCCACGCCGAGATCGCGCTCGCACAGGCGCCCGATCCCACGCTGCGTGCCGAGCTCGACACCAACGTGGGGAGCCTGCTCGAGGTGCGTGGCGATCACGACGCCGCACGTACACGCTTCCGCTCCGCGATCGCGGCGATCGAGCCGCTCGGCGAGCATGCCGACTCCGGCACCGCGCTGCAGTACCTCGCGCTCTCGTACGCGAGCACGGGCGAGCTCGCGGAGGCCCGCACGCTCTTGGTCGAGGCGATCGAGCAACGCACCCGCCGGCTCGGCGCGATGCATGCGCTCGTCGCCGCTGCGCGCGTGAACCTGGCCAACGTGCTCTTGCGCCTGGGCGAGCTCGAGGCTGCGCTCGAGCAGCATCGCGTCGCGCTCGCGATCCAAGAAGCGATGCTCGGACCGCGTCACCTCGACGTCGCGGTGCAGCGCGGCAACCTCGGCGCGCTGCTCGAAGCGATGGGTGACGACGTGGCCGCGCGCGAGCAACACGTGCTCGCGCTCGACGTGCTCGAGCAGATCCTCGGCCCCGATCATCCGTATGTGGGCGCCACGCTGGTGAACCTCGGACGCCTCGACGTCCGCACCGGTGCGCTCGATCGGGCACAACGCGAGCTCGAGCGTGCGCGCAGCGTGCTCGAGCCCGCGCTGGGCTCGGCCCATCCGCACCTCGGCTTCGCATTGCTCGGGCTCGGCGAGCTGGCGATCGCACGGGCCGACTCGCGGCGGGCGCTCGCCGTGCTCGGGCCCGCGCAGCTCGCCTGCAGCGACGCCGACGCGATGTTGTGCGCCGAGATCGACTTCCAACGCGCACGCGCGCTCGCACTCGCCGGCGATCGCGACGGGAGCCGCGCGGCCGCCACGCATGCACGCACGCGCGCCGGCGAAGGCGACGAGGCCGATCGCCTGCGCGCGCGCATCGACAGCTGGTCCGATCAAGCCGAGCGATCGGGCTGACCGGCGTGAGCGCGCGGGTGCTCGACCTCGATCGGTCCGCACTCTGCGAGCGCACGCGCGATGTGATCGACATCGGTTTCCGCAGCGGTGACGAGCACGACCGCGGCTCCGCCTCTGATCGCGGTCACGTAGTCCTCCGCATCGTCGTGGGGCAAGCCGGCGGCGAGCAGATCTTCGAGCAAGCCGTCGCGACGCGCGGGCGAGCCGACCATCGGCGCCATGAAGCCGCCGCTCGCGAGCACGGGCCCGAACGCGGGCAACGACAGCGCCGCGAAGCCCATCATCAGCTCGTGCTCGCCTTCTCTGCCGCCGTCGACCGGCGCGTGCCCGGTGACGATCTCGATGCGCTCGCTCGGCACGTTCTCCGACTGCAACGCTCGCATTGCACGATCGACGTGTGCGAGATCCTCGAAGAGCGCGACGATCGTGTTCACGTGACTCCTCGGGATCAGGCGAGCTCGGCGACCAACGAGCCGATCACCCAGAGTACGGTGAAGAAGACCAGCGCTTCGGCCAAGCCGAGCGCGACTTGCAGCGCACCCTCGCCACCGCGGAGCACCGGCCATGCGGTGGGCCGGTGGTACACATGCACGGCTGTGTCTGCGTATCTCATGACGCCCTCGCTTTCTGGACCAGTTTCAACCTGGCACTCCAGCGCGGACGTGCAAGCGAAAGATTCGACGTCACGTTGCCGGATCGAGCGCAACCGGTTCGCACGCCGCGAGCACCTCGGTCACGCGATCGACATGCCGCGGCGATGCAACGACGACGACCAGTGCGCCGCCACGCTGCACGCGCTCGACGTAGCGACGCGCATCCTCGGCAGGTACCCCCGCGGTGACGAGGCCGTCGTGCAAGCCGCCCGCGATCGACTCGCCATCGGCTGGCGCGAGCACGGGTCCAGACGCGAGCACGGTGCCGACATCCGCAGATTCGACGACCGCGAGGTCGGGCAGCAGCTGCGCGAGGCTGGCCGCTGCACCGCTACGCGCACGAAACACGCCCGACATCGACTCGCCGTCGCTCGAGCGGGGATCGACATCCTTCTCGGCGGCGGCCGCGACCAAGCTGCACAGCTCGGGGCGAACCTCGTCGTCGATCAGACAGCGGAGCGCACGTTCGGCGCGACGCAGCTCGTCGAACAACGCGACGATCGTCTTCACGGGATCGGCTCGCCCTGCATCATCGGTGCGGCGTCATCGCGCTTCACGACGTCGAGCGCGACATAGACGAAGGTGCCGAACAGCGCCGCCAGCAACGCGAACGCGAGCACGCGGCCGACGCGGCTGCGCACGCGGACACCGGGGAATCCGAAGGGCGTGTCGTAGACGTGGATGAGCTGCGCGCGGGTCATCGGACAGTGACAGCGCTGCAGTCTGACAAAGCGGCGCGATGCTGCAAGTCTTCGACCCCGAGAATGTCGTTCCTGCGCGCGCAAGGTAGCGCGTGCGCTGTTCCGTGGATCGCAGCGCAACAACGTTCTCGCGCTTGCCGATCGCAGTCCGCCGTGTTGTCGTGAAGCCATGGTGGTGTCACTCGCACCGCGGAACAACAGCGCGTCCGAGCTTCGTCGACGGATCGTGGATGCCGCGTGGAAGCTCGGCAACGAAGCCGGCGACGACGCGCTGACCATCCGCAACATCGCGGCGCAGGTCGGGATCAGCCCAGCGCTTCTGTACACCTACTTCGAAGGCAAGGGCGCGCTGATGCGCGAGATGCGAGCGATGGCTGCACCGCAGCTCGAGGCGCAGCTCGGCGGAGCGATCGATCGCGATGACGCGCCGATGGAATCGCTCTTCCGGCTGTGCGTCGCATACGTCGAGTTCGCGCGCGAGCATCGTTGGCTGTACACGATGGTGGCGCGCGGCTTCGAGAGTGGCGACGCCGCGAACCACTCGACCGATGCGTTCATCGCCCGCGCGACGGAGTTGTTGCGTGCGCGCGGCGACGACTCGAGCGAAGATCCGGTCACGCGTGCCCTGCAGCTGCGCGTCGCGCTGGCGGGGCTGGCCGAGACCCAGGCGGAGGCCAGTCAACGGCCGCTCAGTGCCGACCAGCGCAGCTTCGTCGAGAGCTACGTGCGCATGTTGATGCGTGGGGTCTAGCGACTGACCAGCACCGCGCACGGCATGCGGTGCACGATCTTGCTCGCGGTGGTGCCGATCAAGCGCTCGAGCACGCCGTAGCCGTGCGCGCCGATCACCACGAGGTCGGCACCGATCTCCACCGCCACGTCGTGCAGCACATCCGCGGCCGGGCCCATGCGTACGTGCGCGCGGTGCACTGGCACCGGCGACGACGCAACGCGTGCACCAACGGCACGCTCCGCATCGGCGACGAGCTGCGCGTCGAGCTCGGCCATCGGCACGCTCCACACCGCATCGGGCAAGCCGACCGGTATCGCGACCGCACGACAAACGTGCACCTGCGCACCGATCACGCGCGCGAGCTCCACCGCGGTGCGGAAGACCTCGGCTTCGCGCTCCGAGCCATCGAGGCCGACGAGGATCGTGCGGTACACGCCTCAGCTTGCGGCATGCGATCGGCGCGGCAAGCACTCAGCACGCGGCGAGCATCGCCGGCACCACCATCGCCGAGGCACGTACCGGCTCCGGCGTCACCACGACCGTGGGCTCGGGCACGATCACGTCGAGCCGATCGGCGGCGAGCTCCACGGTGAGCTCCGCGGTGCGATCGTGACGTCCGTCGACGGTGATGGCGATCGGTCGGTGCGCGCGCACGGTCAGCCGTCGATGCACGCGCAGATGCGTGAGCTGCCGTGGACGCGGGCGATCGGTGACCCACGACCACACGAGCGCGACGTAGTCGAAGATCGTCGAGGCGTGCACGATCACGACGTCGAAGCGACCGTCGTGCGCATCGATGCCGGGCGACCAGCGCAGGCCCGCATAGCCGATCGCTCCGCTGTTGGCGACGACCACCGAGGTCGCACGCACGCGACGCAGATGCCCGTCGACCTCGACCTCGAAGCGCAACCGCGCGCCGAAGAGCTCGCCGAGCATCGACCACAAGCGGGAGAGCAAGGGTCGCGGCGCGTGCATGCGTTGCTCGAGCTCCGCGAACCGCCCCATCAGGACGCGGCCGAGCACGAACATGCCGCCGACCGCCAGCACGTCGAACGCACGCGTGTCGCCGCGTCCGATCGCTGCGCACGCGGCCGCGCGATCGTTGGGGATGCCGAGCGCGCGCGCGATGCTGCTGACTCCGAACGGAACGATCGCGAGCTCGACGTGCGCGCGCTGGCACGCGGACACTGCGACGGAGACGAGGTCGTCGTCACCGCACGCGACGATCATCCGCGGGCGCAACGTGCCGAGCACGTGCTCGCACAACGCCGCCGCGTCGCCGCCCTGCGTCGCGCGCACGAGCATCGCGGCATCGCCGAAGCGAGGGCGAAGTGCTCGCATCACCGCCTCGGCCTCGGCGTCGGCGACGGCACCCGCGACGATCACCGCGACCACGCTGCGCACGGTCGCGGCGGGCGGGTCGCCCGGATATCGGTCCGGCTTCACGCCCACGTGGAGTGCACGGCGGGTGCCACTGCGTGATCACACCGATCACGCGGCGACCCACCGTGCAGCGGCGACACGGTGCGCGGCGACGACCTGTGCGCGCGTCAAGACGCGGCGCCTGGAGCGGTCGGTGACCACGAGGGCGGATCGCTCGCCGGGAACGACTCGCGTCCGGCTTGATCGACCGCGTCGTGTTGCTTCGTCGCGCAGTCCACCGCCATCGCGCCCACGCGGTGACTCGTCGCGGAACGACCGAGCAACCATCCACCGAGCGCGGCGAGACCGACGGCGGGCAAGCCACCGACGCGCATCGCGGCGCCGAACAAGCCCACTGCACCGAGCCCGCTCAAGAGGCGATCGGCTCGACCGCGATGGACCACACAAAGCTCGTGCGAAGCGCTCGTCGTCGTCATGCCGACATCGATGCGCCGCGAACGTCGCCTGTCAAGGCGCGCCGCTGATCGCGAGCTGGTTGTCGCACGCATGCACGTCGCGCAACGACCACGCGAGGTCTTCGACGAGCAAGCGCGCGAGCGCATCGTCCACCGAGCCGCGCAGCGTGACCTGCTCGCCGTCGACGGCGATCTCGATGCGGCGCAGATCGAGCTGGGTGTCGGCCAGCAGCTCGAGCAGCTGGCCGTGCACGTCGAGCTCCACCGGCGCCGGGAGCTCGCGCGTCAGGTCGAGCTCGGGCACCCGCACGTCGTCGAGCAAGTCGTCGATGACGAGACCGATGCCGTGCAGCGCCACGTCGACCTCCTTGCGCGTGCGTGGCCGAAAGAACATGCGTGGTGGCGACGCGGCGCCGAAGGCACCCGGTTCCGACCACGCGCCGGCTTCGACGAGGACGGTCGATCGATCGTCCGTCGTGTGCACCGAGTTACGCGGTCGTGGAGCGTCGGGATCTCGCCCACCCTGCACGTGTGTTCGCGTACCGGTGGTTTCCTTGGCGACCCGCGCTGCCCCCACGAGACTTCATCGAGTGCACGCGATGTGCCGACGCGAACAAGCGCGAGAGCTCGCAGCGGCGGCGTCGCCACCATGTGCCGACACGCTCACCTGAGGCGTTCGGCCCCATGTCACGGAACGGAGTCGCAGCGCCGGACGGCGCACCTGATCGATCGGACAGCGTAGTGATCGAACGACGATCGATCTCGACGCGCACCTTCGCGCGCAACGAAGTGATTCACTCCCCAGCGATGAGGGACGTGCTCCGCGCAGTCGAGGGACTCGCGCCCGGTTTGGTCTTCGACATCGGCGAGCGTGCAACGGTCGGACGCTCGGCCGTCTCCGATGTACAGCTCGCACACCCCGACGTGTCGCGCTTCCACGCGATCATCGAGCGCGACCCCGAGGGCCGCAGCTTCATCACGGATCTCGCGAGCAAGTCGGGCGTGATCGTCGACGGCCATCGGGTACAGCGCGCACAGCTCCGCCGCGGCACGCTCGTGCAGATCTGCCACTTCCAGCTGCGCTACGACACCGTGGACGATCGCGTGCGCGGGAGCCGGCCCGCGAAGATCACCGGTGCGATCGTGGTGTCGTCGACGCGCGAGACTCCGCGCTCGTCGTCGTCGACGCAGACGCCCGCGCTGGTCGACGGCCCGCCCGCTCCGGTCGCATCCGAGTCGCTGACGATGTCGATGGTGGAGAGCGGCGCGCCCGTGGATCTACTCGAGCTCGTGCGCGACGTGATGGAGTACCGCGTGCTCGCGCTCGATGGCGTCATCGACTCGTTCGGTCCCCGCGGCGAGCGCATGCGAGTGCTGCGCGCGCGCTTCGATGTGATGGCCAACGCCGGCGCCGAGCGTCCGCGGCGGCTGCATCATCGCTTCGCACGCACGGGCCCGGTGCTGCTCGGCATCGTGTCGGGCACCGAGACGCACGTGCGTCCCGCACGGATGATCGGGCTCGGTGCGGGTGGAGCGGGCGTCGCGATCGATGATCCGCCGCCCGCCGACGCGCAGTGCTGGCTGCTGGTCGCGACCGGTGGCTCCGAGCGCAGCGCGATCGGATTCCCCGCGCGCGTGGCCTGGTCGAATCGCGATCGCGGTGGGCTCGGGCTCGCATTCATCGGCCGCCCGATCGAAGGCGCCGATCTGTTGCCGCCTGTTCCCGGCAAGTGATCAGCCCGCGGTGGGCTCGACGGTCGCGCCGAAGCTCTGGCCGAGATCGACGAGATAGCGGCTCGCCGTCGCGCCAGGGTCGAAGAACAACTTCGAGAGCAGGCGGAAGATCGGGTTGCGGATCGAACCGCGCTCGGTGATGACGAGCTCGGTACCGCCGTCTCTCGCCGCGAGCTCGAAGGTCCAGCTCCCGGAGAACGGCAGCGACGGATCGGCGATGCGCACCACCATGCGCTGCGCGTCCACGCGCTCTTCGACCTGCATGCGCACCTTGCCCTGATCGGTGTGCTCGACGAACGTGGTCGGCGTGCCGGGCTCGAGATCGATGCGCGAGAGATCGCTGCGCCAGCTCGGCACGTTCGCGAAGTCGGTGATGCGCGCCCACGCCTCCGCGGGTGGACGCGGAATGATCGCGCGCCGCGACGCGCTGTGATCGGGGTCGAGCATCGCGCCGATGCCTGCGGCCAGCGCGACGGTTCCGGCGACGACGGCGAGGACGATCCATACCCACTTCATGTGCGTTCCTTTCGCGGCGATCGCTTTGGTCCGACGAGTGCGAGTCGCCGCGCGGCGTGCGAGCGACCACGCAAGCCACCTATCGGCTGGCCATCGCTTTGTCAAAGCGAAGCATCTGCCGGTCGGCATCAACCGTCGGAGAATGCGAGGCGACGGCGGCACGCGAGCGCCCACCGTGCGACCTCGGGATCCGGGGAGCCGGTGCCGAGCCGCGCACAGCGAGCGAAGTTCTTCAGCTCGAAGTTGGCCTTCGTCGCCCAACGCTCGTACTCGTCGCGTCGCCAACACGAGCGCGCGCCGAGGGCGGACAGCATCTCGCGCCAGCGATGCGCTTCGCGGTGCTCCACCATGCGACGACGCGCGGCGGCGCAGTCGATGCGACGCGGTGCGGGCGGGGGCTCGGCCACGACGACCGGGACCTCGACGATCGGTTCCGACACCACGGCGCGCTCGCGTACGTCTGCGCGCACGCCGAGCTCGACCGCTTCGATCGCTGCGCGGGGCGGCGCGACAGCGGTGGTGAGCACGACCGGCGCAGGCTCGTCCATGCCCTGCAGCACGATCGCCGCGGCTGCGACGACGATCGCTGCGGCCGCGAGCAGCACCGTCGTAGCGACGATGCGACCGAGCGACGCCAGCACACCGCGGGTCTTGCTCGCGCCCATGCGCTCGAGCTGCGCGACGATCTCGACGAAGCGCGGCCGACTGGCCGGATCGCCGGCGGTGCACGCAGCGATGAGCGGCTCGCAATCGTGCCACGCGGCATGAGCACGCGCCGTCTCGTCGCCGCCGAGCAGCTCGTGCAACAACATGCCGTACGCGTAGACGTCGAACGCCGTCGTCGCACGTGCGCCGCACGACTGCTCCGGCGCCATGTAGCCGGGCGTGCCGAGCACCTCGCCGATCACGGTCATGCGCTCGTGCACGCCCTCGTCGACCGGCGCCGCGACGCCGAAGTCGAGCAGCTTCACCGTGCCGTCGGGCAAGAGCATCACGTTCTCGGGCTTGAGGTCGCGATGCACGATGCCGTGCTCGTGCGCATGAGCCATCGCGCCCGCGATGGCGCGTGCGATCGCCAGCACTTCGTTCGAGCCGAGCGATGCACCGCTGCTCAAGCGATCGCGCAGCGTGACGCCGTCGAGGTACTCCATCACGACGAACGGCGCGCCGTCGTGGGCACCAGCGTCGAGGATCTGCACGATGCCCGGGTGCTGCAGCCGCGAGGTCCACCGCGTCTCGCGATGGAAACGCTCGACGAAACGCGGATGCGGTGAGGTCTCGGGGCGCAGCAGCTTGAGCGCGACCTCTCGCGCGGTGACCTCGTGCACCGCGAGCCACACGATCCCCGCGCCGCCTTCACCGAGTCGACGCACGAGCCGATAGCGCCCGCCGATCAGCGGGCGCGGCCCATCCCGTGCCGGGTCTGCGCTGCGCGCGAGCTCCGGCTGCGGCACGACCACCAGCGTGGTGCCGCGCCGTCGCGCGACGATCGCCGTGGCTTGGGCATCACCGTCCCGCATCGAGGCCCTTTACATCGACACCGTCCTCGATCGCTGAAGGCCGCACGTCGCATCGGCCGATCGATCGCCCCGCGTTCGCACCGTGCGCAGCGATCACGGAATCGCGTCGGACGACCTCATCGCACGCGCGATCACGAATTTCGTGCGAGCCACGAATCGGATGATCACGCGGCAATGCTTCGTTACGACGGGCCGTTCGCGATCGCGGCGCGCTGTTGCCTCGGTAGCTCGCCCCACGCGAGCGGCAATGCAGCGTGTCGCAAGCGGTGACGAGCGAGCGCCTCGCAACAGACACGCGTCGACGAGTGCGGTCGGTGTACGACGTCGCGCCGCGAAGGTCGCGTGCTGGTCAGCGTCCGCGGATGTGCCATGTTGGCGCGAATGGAGTGGGAGCATCCTTTCGGAGTGATCCGCGACGCCGCGGAGCGCGAGCCGCCTGCGCTCGTCGCCACCTTGGCACCGAGCATCGGCGCGGACGATCCGCTGCTGGTCGCCCGCGTCGCCGCGGTACATCGCCGGCTCGCGGCCGCGGCGGTGCCACACGTGCTGCCGATTCTCGCGGTCGAGCACGACGACGGGCGCGTGAAGATCGTCCATCGCAGGATCGACGCGCAGCCGCTGGCCGCGGTATTGCGCAAGGGACCGCTGCCGCTCGAACGCACCCTCGCGATCCTGCGGCGCGCATGTGCCTCGCTCGGCGCGGCGCAGCGGCTCGGCGTCGATCACCGCGCATTGGGACCGGCGACGCTGCTGCTCGGCATCCACAACGATCACGAGCTGTGGATCGCGGACTATGGCATCGCGGATCTCCTGCCCCGCGATCGCGCGAGCGCGGCGCTGTCACTCGTACCGATCACGCCCGAGCAGATGTCGGGCGGCGCGACCGCGACCAGCGAGGACATCTACCTGCTCGGTTGCCTCGCCTACTGGATGATCGCCGGTGCGCCGGTCTTCCATGCGGAGGATCTCGCGACGCTGCGGCGACGCCATGCGATCGAGGATCCTCCGCGCGTCGACGTCGCGGGCGTGCCGGTCGCGTTGCGCGACGCGATCGCGCGCGCGCTCGAGAAAGATCCCGAGGATCGCTTCCCCGACTTCGCGACGTTCGATCGCATGCTCGCGCGTGCGCAGCGAGAGGCCAACTTGGCCGACAGCGAGCCTGCGCGTCCGGTGGTGATGACCACGCTCGCGTCGAGCTCGGCACCGCGCCCGGTGGCCACGCGTCGCACGCTGCATCCGCTGGGTTGGACTGCGATCGGTGCGATCGTGGTGACCGCCGCGCTCGCACCGTTCGCGATGCGCGAGACCGCGGCCGCGCCCGAGCTCGCTCCGCCCGTGGTGATCACGGCGAGCGTGCTGCCCGAGGCCGCGCTGCCGCCGGTTCCCGGTCCGGTGGCGCCGGTGTCGATCGCGATCGCGGCGGCGCCGTTGCCCGACGACGTCGAGATCGTGGTGGACGACGAAGCCGCGTCGCTGGTGCGCGGACGCTTGCGCGACTCCGCGACGGATCGCTGCGAGGCGGTGCGCCGCGAGGCCGCCGACGCACGCGAGGCCCACGACTGGCGCAGCCTGCTGCGCGCGACCGGCCAGCGCGAGTGTTGGCGATCACGACGCGCGTCGGACAAGCTGCGCATCAAGGCATTGCTCGAGCTCAAGGAGTTCGACGCGTGCGCGGACGCAGTGGCGCGCAGCAACGCCGACGATCCCGAGCTCGTGCGTTGGGGCGAGATCTGTCGCCGGCGCACGCTCGGCTGAGCGGCGTGCTAGCCTCCGGGCGATGCTCTCGACCGCGATGACCCTGGTGGTCGCCCTGTTGCACGTCGTGTTCATGGTGTTCGAGACGTTTTTGTGGACGACGCCCGGCGTGCGCAAGCGCTTCGGACAGACCGCGGAGCAAGCCGAGACCACCAAGGTGCTCGCCGCGAACCAAGGCGTCTACAACGGTGCGCTCGCGCTCGCGCTCGCGTGGTCGCTCTACACCGCCAACGTCGCGTGCACGCAGGTGCTGCTCGTGTTCGTGATCGCGGTGGGGCTCTACGGTGGCGCGACCGCGAAGCGCAGCATCCTGGTGATCCAGGCCCTGCCCGCTGCCATCGCGCTCGCGTTGTCGCTGCTCGGACGTTGACGTCGCCCGAGCGCGCCCTCAGGCGGCGTTCCAGGCGCGCAGCGTCGCACGCGGCTCGAGCTTGCGCCGCAGGCGATCGAGCGCGACGCGCTGCACCTGCCGCGCACGCTCGCGCGAGATGCCGTGCCGGCGACCGATCTCCTCGAAGGTCTCGGCGGTCGCACCGGGCAGCGCGAAGCGCTCGTGCACGATGTCGCGCTCCCGATCGGGCAGCTCGGCGAGCGCGGCGAGCATGCGCACGCGATCGCGACGATCGACGACATCCTCGAGCTCGGCGAGCGAGCTCGCGTCGCACAGCTCGTCGACGCCGTCGTCTTCGCCCCTGCAGCTCGCGTTGCGTGCGCTCGCATTCTGCAGCTTGGCGGCCGGCCGCACGATCGCGTGTCGGATCCACCAGGCCGCGTACGTCGAGAACCGCACGCCACGCTCGGGGTCGAAGCGATCGACCGCCTTCATGAGCCCGAGGTTGCCTTCTTGGATCCGATCGCCGAGCGCCATCGTCGTGCGGCCGTGACGTTGCGCGAACATCACGACGAGCCGGAGGTTCGCGGCGACGAAGCGGTTGCGCGCGCGCAGGAACGCGTCGCGCCGACGCACGACTTCGCGGTGCCAGCTCGGTGAGCACTGGGCCGCGAGCGCGACGATCGCATCGGCGGCCGCATGCTCGTCGCCGACGGCTTCGATCGCGCGCATCAGCGGCCCGACGTCGCCACGCGTCTGTTCCGCGAGCGCGACGACGTCCGCGCTGCAACCGCGGGCCACGATGACCGCGAGCACGGCGTCCAGCTGCTGCGCATCGAGCAATGCGGTCCAGTACGCACGGCGCGAGCTCACCACCGCGCGCGCGAGCTCCGACTCGCGCTCGACGTCGAAGCGCGGCGTGGTGCCCAGCTCGTCGAAGTAGGTACGCTCGATGTCGCGATCCGTGCTGGTTTTGCGCATGCGCCGGGTGACTGTGCAAGACGGCGCGCGCAGGAATTCACCTGTGCTTTCGTGCGGAGGCCCGGAGCCCGCGCGCAAGGCTTGCGGCAACCCCCGTTTTCCCCGCAGCGCTTGCGAACGATCGTCGAGCCCGCTGCGCGGCCGCAAATCTCGCGCGTGCGCGACCGCGTCGCGACGCCACGCTGAGCAGCGATGGACATCGCGACCCCGACTGCGACCGTCGACGCGCGGACGCTACTGCTCGACTACGTGCGCCGCACCCTGCCCCGCGAACGCACGACGCCATCCACGGTACGAATCGAGCAACGCGGCACGATGTGGCGGAGTCCCGGCGGACGCGGCCTGTCGTTCACCGCCGAGCAACGCTTCGAGACCTCGCGCGTGGAGTTCGCGTGGCGCGCTCGCTTCGCGATGATGCCGGCGGTGTCGCTCACGGTCGAAGACGCGTTCGTCGGTGGGCACGGCCACCTCGAGGGTCGGCTGTGGGATCGCATTCGCGTGCTGCGCAGCGTGGGGCCCGAGATCGATCGCGGACAGATCCTGCGCTACCTCGCCGAGCTGCCGTGGAACCCCTACGCGATCCTCGGCAACGATGCGCTGCGTTGGCGCGTGCTCGGACCTCGTCGACTCGAGGTCGCACTCGCCGGCGCGACCACGCCGTGCGCGATCGAGATGAGCCTCGACGAGCACGGCGACATCGCGCAGGTCGGCACCGCCGCGCGCGGCTACGTCGACGGCAAGACGATCGTGATGCGTCCCTGGGGCGGGCGTTTCTGGGACTACGCGATGTTCGACGGCGTCCGCATGCCGCGATGCGCGGAGGTCTGGTGGGACCTGCCGAGCGGACGTTTCACCTACTGGCGCGGCGAGCTGACCGCGGTGAAGCACGCGTGGTGAGCCGATGCGTGCGCTCGATCGCGTCCTCGAAGGCTGGCTCGCGCAGCCGCAGCGAGTGCGTCGCGGTCTGCTGGCGCTCGCGTTCTACGGACTCGGCTACGCGTGCGCGATGCTGCTGCTCGCGTTCGGCGGTGCCCGACCGGGCACGCCGCCTTGGCTCGCGATCGACGAGCAGATCTACTTCCACGTCGAGGCCGCGTTCATCGCACCGGTGATCGGGCTCGCCGCGGTGCTCGCCGCGGCGATCCTGCACCTCGTCGCGCGCGCCCTCGGTGGCGTCGGCGACTTCGACGACGCCGTCGCGTTGGTCGGTGTCACCACGGCGTTCGCATCGCTCACCACGCTCGTGCCCGACACCGTGATCGGCGTGCTGCTCTGCGTCGACGTCATCGACGCGGAGACGTGGATGCACGAGATCACCCGGCCCAGCGCCACGCTCGCGCTCGTGTGGGTGTACCTCGCGGCGTATCTCGTCGCGTTCGGACTCGGGTATCCCGCGGTGGCCCGCGTCGCCTACCGGCTCTCGCGCACGCGCGCCCTCGTCGCGGGCTGGTCGAGCTTCGCGATCTATCAGCTGGTGCTCTACGTGTTCGTACGATGACGCCGCGGCGGGCGCGGCGTCGTGCGGCCGGCAAGTGGCCGCGCCAACCCGCCGCTGCACGCTGTGCTGGGAGCGCTCGTCATGCGCGTCGAGACCATCACGGCAGCCTGCGCGATCGTATTGATCGCATCGTGTCTCCACCATCGCGACTTGGTGCCGTGTAGCGAAGCGACCGGTGACGGCGAGTGCTGGGAATCGAGCCGTCACGACGCCCAAGGTCGACTTCGTCACGTCGTGATCGAACAGCGCACCCCTGGCCCGCGCTGCGACAGCGTGCACGTCGAGCAGGACTCGTTCGACGAGAACGGCGTGCTGGTCGAGCGCGCGATCGACCAGCGCACCTGCGACGTCGTCGATCTGCGCGTGGTCGATCGCTACGACATCGATCGCAACCTGCTCGATCGCGAGATCTCGATCGACACCGACCACGACGACCAATTCGATCGCGTGGTGCACGAGAAGCGCACGCTGACCGACGCGCAACGCGAGCGCGTCACCCATCGGCTCGACGAGGAAGCGCGCGAGCTGAAGGCCGCGCACGAACGCGAGCGTCACCAACGCTAGGAGCTCGTTCGAGTCCTCGTCGCGAGCGCGAACCACGCTGAAGTGTCCAGCGTGAAGCGTCCAGCGCGAAGCGCTGAGGGGTAGCGCTGGCGGAAGCGGTAGCGTTGACGCGCGAGTTGGCGACGATCGGCCTTGCGAAGTCGAGGTGCACCGCGTTTCTTCGAGTCGGCCATGTTCTGCTCACGACCGACTCGGGATCGACGCGCAACTTGAAAAGGGCGCTCTTTCCTCTCCCCTCTCGAGCTCGCTCAGGCATGCCGCTGGATCAGTCGCACCAGCGTGCCGACGATGCGTCCGAGTCGATCGAGCACGGCGGCATCGGCATGCTCGAGGTAGCCCATCGCGACCGCGACCTCGAGACACGCCATCGTCTCGCGCGCCGAGCCGAGCGCAGTGTGATAGCGAGCCGCGCGATTCCTCCCGCGCGAGTACATGCCTTCGGCGACGCCGAGCGCGACGCTACTCGCCGCACGTCGCAGCTGCCGACCGAGATCGCGGTCATGTCGTTCGATGCGCTCCATCATCGGTCGCAACATTTCAATCGTCTCGAGGATCACCGGA
>DASZPU010000054.1:0-10064 GCA_035550195.1 Nannocystaceae bacterium | reverse complement strand
CTCCGGTCACGACGGTCGGGGTCACGACGAGCGACGAGGGCACCGACGAGAATGGTGAGGCCGGAGCGTCTTCGGAATCGAGCAGCGAGGGCGAAGCCGAGTCGTCGTCCTCCTCCGGCGGCGAGGTCGAGCCGCAGAGCTACGAGCACATCGCGATCGTCGGCATCACGCCCGGGCTCGCCGATCTCGGCGGGGGCGTGTGGGCATTGAACGAGTCGGCGATGGCGGAGATCGGCAATGCGTTCTACGCCGATCACGGCGACGACTACGAGTTCCTGGTCGTGTACACCGAAGGCGAGCTGCAGGACATCGGCTCGTTCGCGTGGGCCGTGCAGTACGAATCCACCGGCATCGGGCTCGACGGCTACTCGCCCGGCGCCACGCCGGCAGCGGTCGGCAGCGCGGGGCGTCTCCTGCAGATCAACATGATGAACGCGCCTGCGGTCTACGGCGATCCGCACGACGCGAGCATCGCGGTGCACGAGCTCATGCACCACTGGTCCGCATTCATCGAGCTGCCCGGCACGCCGGCGCCGGCGTTCCTGCTCGACGATTCGTGGGCGCACTGGAACATCCACACGAACACCGGCGGTCCCTCGGCGACCGGCTACGGCGACCTCGTCGATCTCGGCGGCGGACAGTTCCAGTTCACGGTGATGTATCCGCTGCAGGTATCGCCGCTCGAGCTCTACCTCGCGGGCTGGCTGCCGCCCGAAGCAGTGCCGCCGATGTTCTACGTGCGGGACGCGAGCGGCTACGAGCCCGCGCAGCCGCCGTTCGATGGTCCGTGGCGACAGTCGAGCTACTGCCTCGACGCGACGTTCTCCGGCACGCGCGTCGACTTCACGATCGCCGACGTGGTCGCGGCCAACGGCGCGCGCACACCTGCGTTCGGCACGGCACCGGATCACTACCGCACCGCGTTCGTGCTCGTGTGCAAGGACGTGCTCGCGTGCGACCCGGCTGCGCTCGCGGACACCGAAGCCCAGCGCACCGCCTTCGAGGTGCAGCTACCGTCGGCGACCGGCGGTCGTGCGACCGTCGACACCACGCTGTGATCGTCCGAGTCGCAGCGCGACGCCGAGCAGACCGCGCCATCCGATCGCCGGCGTGACCAACCGGATCGGTGCGCCGCCTTGCAGCTGCGTCGCGACGATCGTCGGGCGCACGAACGCGAAGACGGCATCGCTGCGCAGGAAGAGCGACCAGCGCTCACCGAGCCGCACCGCGCCTTCGAGGCCACCCTGCACGGCGGCCCAGGGCACCCACGATCGTCGGGGCGCGGCGGTGTGACGCGGACGTGCCTGCACGAAGCCGCCGCTGCCGGCCGCACAGATCGCGAGCGTGAAGCGCCCGCGATCGAGCGGGAGACAGGCGCCGATGCTGCCGGCGGTGCGCACGGTGTCGACCACGCCACCACTCGTCGACAGTGGGATGCGCGTGCGCGTACCGACATCGATGCCGATGCGCAGCGCGATCGGTCGCCAACGCACGCGCAGATCGAGCGCGGACTCGAAGCCCGCGCGCACGAGCACGCCGATCGATCCGCCGGCGGCGAGGCCGAGCTCCACGATCGCTGCGCGCGAGCGCGGCGGTGGTGGACGCACCGCGATGTGGCGCAGTGGTGGATCGCGCCGTGGCGCGGCCGCGATCGCGAGCGGCTCCTCGGCGATCACTGCGGTCGTACCCTCGTAGCGTCGCGACCCGATCGGCACGTCGTCGAGGCGCGCGGCGATCGCATCGCCGTCGAGTGCGACTGCGAGCGCGACCGCGACCGCGGTCTCGACGTCGCGACAGCGCGAGGGCGGTGGCTCGAACGATCGCTCGACGTCGTCCGCGACCAGGCCGGAGATCCGCAGCACCAGTCGACGCGGCTCGTGCTCGACGCGGATGGTCACGTCGGGCGCGACCGTGCGGTGACCCGACCAGGCCTCGACGCGACGCGCGAGCGCGGCCGGCTCGAGGCAACGCTCGCTGCCCGTCGTCGCGATCGCGTCCGCCAGCGGCCGCGGGGCGGGCGCGACTGCGAGCAGCAACACCCACGCCGTAGCGGGCACCTACGCGCGATCGTGCCACATGCGAGGAATCGCGAGGGCGCGTTGAAGCGCCGACCCTCGGCGCGCATGAACGGGCACGATGCAACTGCGACCCATGCTTTCGGTGCGAGGGACCACCGCCTTTGCGTTGCTCGTCGGCTGCAGCGTCACGCCCACCGCGGACATCGGGGGCGTCACGCTGCCGGTCGCCGACACGGGCGATCTGCCCGCGAGCACCAGCGAGAGCACCGGGGCCGTGCTCGACACGAGCGGCGAGGTCGGCAGCACCGCGACCTCGAGCCCGCCGTCCGACGACAGCGGCAGCGACACCGGCGCGACGCCGCTGCTCGACGTCGGCTCCGACGAGACCGGCGGCGTGCCGGTCGACTGCATCGACGCACCGGATCTGATCCACGTGCTCGCCGGCGACCAAGGTCAGATCTGGAGCTTCGATCCCGAGAGCCTCGCGTTCGAGCTCGTCACGACGCTCGCGTGCCCGGAGCTCGCGGATGCGGTGTCGATCGACAGCTTCAGCATCGATCGCAACGCGGATGTGTGGGTGCTGTCGCGCCATCCCGAGGATCCGATGGTCGGACCCGCGTGGCCGATGCAGGTCACGCGCTTCGTGCCCGCCAGCGGTGCGTGCGAGGTGATCTGGTACGGTGCGCTGCCGGAGAGCACGGACTGTGTCGACGTCGCGTTCGCATCGTCGCTCGACGACGCGAACCACGAGCGACTGTTCATGCACGCGTGCACCGGGGGCGGCTTCACGATCCTCCCCGATGCGTCGCCGCGGCTGTTCCGACTCGATCCCGAGGACGCCGTGCCCACGCCCGCGGCGATCGGGGTCGACGGCTTCACCACCGCACCGATCGCCGGCACCGGTGACGGGCGGCTCTACGCGTTGGCGGCCGACGGCGAGACGCCGGGCTCGACGATCGTGGTCGAGTACGATCAGGACAGCGGCGCGATCCTGTCGACGCTGCCCGCACCCGATGTCGACCTCGGCATCAACGCGGGCCAGCTCGCGCTCGCGTTCTACGGCGGCGACCTCATCGTCTTCGGGATCACGCTCGACGCGAGCAACGACGTGCAGCTCATGATCACGCGCTACGATCTCGACGACGACGACGGCAACGGCGAGCACGACACCGAGCCGCTGCAACCCGCGCTGCCGCTGCCGTTTCTGTCGTGGACGCTGGTCGCCGCGGCGTCGCCCACCTGCATCCCCACGGGGCCGGCCGGCTGAGCATGCTCGACGCGGATGCAGCAGCGAGCGCGCATGCGGAGCGCGAGCCGTTGTCGGCCGCGGAGCTCTTCCGTCGGCATGCGCGATCGGTCGTGCGATTCCTGGTGCGCTTCGGGGTGGCGCCCGCGGAGATCGACGATCTGTTGCAGGAGGTCTTCCTGCGCGTGCACGAGCAGGGCGGGTATCGCCCCGGGCCCGCGCGACCGACGAGCTGGCTGTGCGCGTTCGCGGTGCGGCTCGCGTCGAGCCATCGTCGACGCGCGCGCGTGCGCGCCGGGCTGGCCGAGCATGCACCGACCGCAGTGGCCGCGGAGGATCCGGCGGTGCGTGTCGAGCTCGACGCGGCGATGCGCACGCTCGATGCCGCGCTGCAGCAGCTCGAGGTGGACCACCGCATGGCCTTCATCCTGTTCGAGCTCGAGGGCGAGTCGTGCGGATCGATCGCCGCGGCGCAGGGCGTGCCGATCGGCACCGTGCACTCGCGACTGCACCACGCGCGCAAGCGCCTGCGCGAGGCGTTGGCGGAGCACAGAGACGGCGAGCCCGTGCGGCTCGCAGGAGCGCAGCGATGAACGAGCGGATCGAACCACTGCAGGACGATCCCGGCGACCCGCTCGCGCGCCTGGTCGCGCGCGCACGCGCGGACGAGATCGACTACGACGTCGAGGCCGGGCTCGCGCGACATCTCGCGATCGCCGCTGCGGTGCCGCGTGCACCGTGGTGGCAGCACTGGCGCGCTGGCGTCGTCGTGCTCGCGATCGCCAGCGCAGCCGCGGTGCTCGCGGTCCGCAGCGGTGACGACGATCGCGCCGCGGTCGTGAATCGAATCGCGACGGGCATGCCGTCGATCGCTCCGCAGCCATCGCCGACGATCGCATCGTCGATCGTCGCGCCGACGATGCAGGCCGAGCCCGTCGCAGCATCTCCTACGATCGCTGCGACCGCACCACGACGATCGCCGCGCAGCGACGATGCGCTCGCGCGTGAAGCCGCGCAGATCCGCCGTGCCCGCCAACGCCTCGAGTCCGGCGACGCGAAGACGGCGCTCGCGATCTGCGACGCAGCCGCCCGCGAGTTCCCGAGCGGCACGTTCATCCCCGAGCGCACCGGCATCCGCGTGCTCGCGCTGCACGAGCTCGGCCGCCCCGACGAAAACGCCGCGCGCCGCTACCTCGCCCGCTGGCCCGACGGCACGCTCGCGTCCCGCATCCGCGCGACGCTGGAGTGATCGATCACCGCGCGCCCATCGTGGCGAGCAGCTGGTCGATCATCGCGAGCATGCCCCACAAGCGCGCCGAGATCGCTTGGCCGAGGCCGGGGAGCGCTTGATGCAGCGCATGCAGGCCGATCGCGAGCACGATACCGAACGCGAGCGAGAAGATCTGCAGGCGCGGCACGAAGCGGGCGAGCACTGCGATCGCGAGCTTCACCGCGAGCACCGCGGCCATCACCGGCAGCGCGAAGTGCAGCGAGGAGGCGAACGCGTCGCCGGTCTGTTGCGACAGCACCGAGACGGTGTCGCCCGACAGTGCGCCGGCGCCCAGCGGCAGTCGTTGCACGCTCTTGCCGAGCCCGTAGACGAGCGCGCGGTCGAGCCCCAACGCGAAGAGCAGCTGCACGCCGAGGTGACCGAGGATCGCCGCGGTGGGGGTCGAGACGCCGGGGTTCATCGGATCCGCGATCGCGGAGAACGAGAGCCCGATCTCCACGCCGATGATCTCGCCGGCCATGCGGATGCCGCCCAGCACGATGTGCACGACGAAGCCGAGCACGAGCCCCACGACGAGCTCGCCGACCAGCGCGACCACCAGCGTGAAGATGTCGAGCGCGGCGAGCGAAGGCGGCGCGGCGGTGCCCATCAGCGACAGCGAGATCGCCAGCACCACGATCGCCTTCACCTGCCGCGGCATCGTGCCGCTGGCCATGCTCGGCAGCGCGAGCAGCAAGCCGCCCGCGCGCGCCATCGCGAGCATCGCGACCGCCGCGAGCGGCTCGAGCAACGGCAGCAGCGCGGCGACGTCCATCGATCGACCGTCAAGCGTGGATGTTGGCGATCGCGCCGAGCATTTCGCGGCCGAAGCTGGTCAGCCGCTCGAGCAGCCAACCACCCATCATCACGAGCGCAGCGCCGAGCGCGATCAGCTTCGGCACGAAGCCGAGCGCGGGCTCGCTGAGCTGCGTCGCCGCCTGCACGAGGCCCATCACGAGGCCGATCGAAAGACCGATCGCGAGCAGCGGCCCCGCGACCTCGATCGCGAGCCACATCGCCCGCATCATCACGTCGAGCACGGCCTCGGGCGTCATGATGTGGTCAACCCTTTCACGAGCGATCCGATCACCAACCCCCAGCCGTCGGCGAGGATGAACACGAGCACCTTGAGCGGCAGCGTGACGAGGGCAGGGGGCAACATCACCATGCCCATCGCCATCAGCACGCTCGATACGACGAGGTCGATGACGAGGAACGGCACGAGGATGAGGAAGCCCATCGTGAACGCGGTGCGCACCTCGGACAGCGTGAACGCGGGCACGACGACGAACAGCGACACGTCTTCGCGCGACTCGGGGCGCGGGCGATCGGCGACGTCGTGGAAGAGCCGCAGATCCTCGTCTGCGGTGTGCTTGAGCATGAACGCGACCATCGGCTTGCTGGCGCGATCGAGCGCCTCGGTCATGCCGATCTCTTCGCGCTGCAGCGGCACGATCGCCTGGTCGTAGACCTGCGAGATGGTCGGCGTCATCACGAACGCGGTGATGAACAGCGCCATGCCGGTGAGCACTTGGTTCGGCGGCGCACCGGGCAAGCCGAGCGCCTGGCGCAGGAAGGAAAACACGATGATGATGCGCGTGAAGCACGTCATCGTGAGTGCGATCGCCGGGAGCAGCGACAGCACCGTCATCATGACCAGCACCTGCAGCGCGGTGCCGGCACCCGAAGCGGGCGGCGTGCTACCGGGCTGCGGCGCCGTGGGATCGATCGCTTGTGCGATCGCATCCGCGACTGGGCCGGTATCGGCGGCCGGCGCAGCTTCGGCGACCGGGGCGATGAGCCACGCGATCAACACGAGCAGCGTCGCGCCGATCCAGCGCACGCGGGGGCTCCGCGCGATCACGCGGCATCCTTGCGCGCCCAACGGGGCTCGCCGGCGAGCATCTCGAGGTGGGGCGGAAGACCGGTGTCGGGCTCGACGTTGCGACCCGCGAGCTCGTCACCGAGCGCGGCGCGCAGACGCTGCTTGAACGCGGCGACGCGCTGTCCGTCGTTGTTGGTGCTCGGCGCGGCCGCGGCGACGTTCGGCACGACGCTCGCGCTCGCAGCGACCGCGGCGTTGGGCTGATCGAGCTCGCAGAGCAGCTCGATGCGGTGCTCGGTGGCACCGACGAGCAGCGTGCGACCGCCGGCCGACAGCCACAGGATCTGCTGCTTCGGACCGATCGACACCTTCGCGACCACGCGCAGCGCATCGGGCGTCGTGATCAACGGACGACGACGACGCCACCACATGAAGCCGAGCCCGGAGAACGCGAGCATCGCAGTCGCGAGCCACGCCATGCCGATGCGCGGCGCGCTGGCCTTGAGATCGAGCGGCGCTTCTTGGGTCGCAGCCGCAGCCCAACGCGCACCACCATCGTCTTCGCTCGGTGCGACCACCGGCTCGATCGTGGCGCTCGCCTTCACGGCCGGAGCCGCCTTCGCGTCCTCCGTAGCGTTGGCGCGCGGCGCTGGTGCGGCTTCGATCTCTTCGGCGGGCTCGACGGCCGCGGGCGTCACTGCGATCGGCTTCACGGCCGGACGCGCTGCGACCACCGGCGGACCCGCGAGCTTCGCGAGCGCACCATCGCGATCGAAGCCGGGCAGCGGCGTGCTCGGCTGCGCGACGGCGATCGGCTCCGGCACCACCGCGGGCGCCTTGCCGTCGTCGATGCGCACGTCGAAGCCACCGGGCACCTCGACCATCTCCATGTGCTTCGAGAGGCTGCCGCGCGCGGCCTTGCGCTGCACGACGCGCACCGCGACGCGCTGACCCGCGCGCCCGATCTGCACGAAGCGCAGACGATGCTTGCCCATCGGATGCAGCCGCTGCGCCGTCGCATCGTTGCCGCGCACGAAGAGCAACGCGCCGGTCTTCGAGGTGACCACCTGCTCGTGCGAGTTCTCGGCGACGCCGCGGATCTGCAGCGTCACGCCCATCTCGTCCTCGTGCAGCGCGACCGTGACGTCGTCGTCGGCCGCAGCCGCGATCGAAGGCACCGCCAACGCGCCGAGCAAGCCCGTCACGCACGACCACTTGGTAACGATTTCACGCAGCATCGCTCTGCACCTTTCGCGTCGCATCGTTCGCGGCGCCCGGGGAATCCTGGTTGCTGACGACCTCCGTGATGCGGATGCCGTACTTCTCGCCGACCACCACGGCCTCGCCGCGTGCGACGAGCTTGCCGTTGACCAGCACGTCGAGGCTCTCGCCCGCCGCCTTGCCGAGCTCGATCACCGCGCCCGGTCCGAGGTGGAGCAGGTCGCCGATCGGCAATGTGCGCCGACCCAGCTCGACGGTGACCTGCACGGGCACGTCGAGCACGAGGGAGAGATCGTCGAGGGGATGGCTCATGGAAGTTTCCTGGTGATCTCGACGGCGACCATGCCGTCTTGTTGGACCGGGGCGCCGGCCCACTTGGTGGTGCCTTCGATCTGCACCGGCAGCTCTTCGCAGCGACCTTGATCGAGTGCGAGGACCGTGCCGGGTTGCAGACGCAAGAGTTGTCGCAGCGACATCGCGGCGTGTCCGAGCACGACCGACACGACGACCGGCACTTCTTTGATGGTCTGCGGCATCACCGACGCACAATTGTCGGAGACGACGACGGTGCCGACCTTGCTGCGCAGCGGCTCGAGCACCGCGGCCGGCAACGAGAGCGAGAAGCTCGCGATCTGGCCCGCGATGTCGAGCATGAACGGCACGTGCAGCGCGGTGGTGTCGGGGCCGTAGCCCGGCACGAGATCGAGCCGACTCTCGACGCTGTGCACCTCGAAGTCGAAGTAGCCCACCGGCTCGAGCGCGGCGTCGAGCATGTCGAACAACGGCGAGAGCGCGCGGGTGAGCATGCGACGCTCGAGCGAGGTCGGCGAGCGTCCGCTCGGCGTCTGCGGCGGACCCGATCCGCCGCCGAACATGCGCTCGATGACGCGGAACGTGAACACCGGATCGAGCGCGAGCACGGCGAAACCGTTGGCACCGTCGGCCGTGGTGACGCGCAGCGCGATGATGCACGCCGCGCGCTGGGCGATCTGCACGAGCCCGCGGCCGCTGACGACCTCGGGTTCTTCGTCGCGTACCTCGACCTTGTTGCGCAGCACCGAGGTGAACACGCGACGCAGCCCTTCGGCGAGCCGCGCGAACCCGACCTGCAGGGTCGGCACGAGCAATCGCAGGTGGCGATCGTCGGCGAGCAGATCGATGCCGAGCGCCTGCGTGCGCGGACGTGCGCCGCGACGGTCGTTGCTACGACGCTCGCCGCGGGCCTCGCCCAGCAGCGCGTCGATCTCTTCACGAGAGAGGATCGGCTCGAGGCGGCTCATCGGCGTGGCCTACTGGACGATGAACTCGGTGAGAAAGACCTCGGTGCCGGCATCGCCACCGAGCAGCTCGTTGAAGCGCTTGAGCAGGCGACGCTTCACCGCGAGCTTGTTCTTCGCGCCCATCGTCTGGCGGAAGTTGAGCTCGCTGAGCTCGCGGATGAACGCATCCTTGATGACGGGCTTGAGTCGCTCGACCTCGGCGGTGACCTTGTCGTCGACCAGCGAGATCGCGATCGTGGCCTTGAGGTAGCGCGTGCCTTCGGGCTCGTTGAGGTTGACGACGATCGCGGGAAACTCGGCGATCGGGCCCTTGCCGACGGCGGGGCGGTTGCCGTGCTCGGCGGCTGCGGCCGGGGCCTCGCCCTCGCCGTGGCCCGCACCGCCGCCGCGACCGAGCAGCATGAACGCCGCCCCTCCGCCGCCGGCGACGACGACCAGCGCGATGACGATGAGGAGGATCGGCTTCTTGCCCTTCGCAGGCGCAGCGTTCGTGGTGGTGGCGTCCGACATCGGCGGGCTCTTCCGCCTCGTATCTGCACGCCTCGTGCCGCCTCCGAATGCGCGAAGGCGACCGCACCGTGGGGTGCGATCGCCTTGCGGGGCGCCAAGCTACCGGCGGATTACCGCTTGAGCGAGACGATCTCCGTCAACATGTCGTCGGCGGTCGTGATGGTGCGCGAGTTGGCCTGGAAGCCGCGCTGCACCGCGATCATCGTGACGAACTCCTGCGCGAGGTCGACGTTGGACGACTCGAGCGAGCCGGCCGCAATCGAGCCGCGTCCGGCTTCGCCCGGTGCGCCGATCATCGGCTCGTGGGACGCCAGCGACGTGGCGAACAGGCTGTTGCCGGCGCGCTGCAGCGACTCGACGTTGGTGAACGTCGCGGTCGCGACCTGGCCGAGCGATCGCGACTCGCCGTTGGTGTAGCGGCCCGTGATGGTACCGTCGGGCTGCACTTCGAAGCCCGCCAGCTCGCCGCTGCCCGAGCCGTCCTGATCGAGGAAGTGGGAGGCCGACGCACCGTCGTAGTTGGTGATGCCCGACAGCCCAGTGCCACCGGTCGAGGTCGGATCGCCGAGGTCGATCGTCAGCGACGCCGCGGCCGCGCCCGCCCACTGCACGTTGCACGCGCCGAGCGAGTTGTTGGTCAGTGCGCCGTCGGTGTCGAAGTCGAGCGTGCCGGTGCCGATCTCGGTGAAGTCCT
>DASZPU010000053.1:0-3513 GCA_035550195.1 Nannocystaceae bacterium | reverse complement strand
GATCACTGCGCTCGGCGAGCTGACCGGTCGCGGCGATCTGCGCGGCTTGTTGGCGGAGCTCGCGGAGTCCACCACGATCGGCTTCGATCCCGCGCTCGCGCATCACGTCGATCTGCAGCGACCGTGGTCCGCCGCGGTCGTCGAGAACGAGCTCGTGGTGAACCTGCCGATCGATCGCCAGCAGCTGCGCGCCGTGTCCCAGCTGCTCGCGAGCAAGCAGAAGGTCGGCGACTTCGGGGCCGTCTCGCTCGCGCGCCAACCCGGCACGATGAGCGTCGCGATGGCGTGGCTCGACGAGCCCAACGCCACGCTCGCGCTCGCAGGCACCGAGCGCGGCATCGCCACTGCACGCGAGCTCGCGCGCGAGTACGGCAAGCACGGCATGTTCGCGACCATCGACGGCAACGAGCTGCGCAAGCACGTGCCCGAGTTCCCGTTCATGCGCGTCGGTGTCGAGGGCGAGCACGTCGGCGATTTCCACGTGGTGCTCGAGCAGCCCAGCCACATCGAAGGCCTCGATCGCATCAGCGAAGGTGCGCTCACCGGGCTCTTGCACGGCGACGATCTCGTCGCGGGCGCGAGCAGTCGCTACGCCGGCTACCAAGCCGTCGTGAAGAAGATGATCAGCGATGCGACGCGCATGGTCGACAAGCAGAACTTCCTCGTGCAGGGCGTGCTGCAAGACATGCTCAAGCGCTACAACACCGTGCTGCGCAGCTGGAACGGCAAGGTGATGGTGGGGCTCGGGCCCAAGCAGCACGTCGTGCTCGCGATGGGTGCGGAAGATCCCGGCAAGGCCGCGGGCGCGCTCGGCAATCTCATCAACAGCGCGACCGACAACCTCGAGCTCGCGCGCACGTTCGGCGTCTCGGTGCCGCGGATCCACTTCCGACGCAAGGTCGCGCAGGCGGCCGGCGTCGACATCCACCGCGTCATCGTCGACAAGGCGCGCTCCATCCTTCCCGCCGAGCTCGCGCCGCTGATCCACAAAGATGGTGCGCTGCACATCGCATTCGCGGGCTCGCAGCACTCGGGTGCGGTGATGTTCGCAGCGGGCCCCGACGCGACCACGGCACTGACGCGATGGCTCGAGCAGACCAAGAGCGCACCGGCGGCGCCGTCGAGCAACGGGCATCTCATCGCGGCGAGCATCGCGGTCGAGCCCGAGACGTTGCAGGGGCTGCAGGGTGCGGAGTCGTTGGGGCCGCTGCTCGCGCTCGCACCTGAACGTGCGCCCACGAGCGCGGTCGTCACCCGCAAGGCCGACGTGTACGACGTGCACGTGAAAGGGCCGCGGCCGAAGGTCGATCCCAAGAAGATCGCGCCCGACGCCGCCGCGCGCCCACAGCGAATGCCGGTCACGCGTGGGCCCGTGCAGCCCGGTCAGGTGCCGCCGGGCATCCGCAGTGCACCGCGGCGGTGACGGACAACCCATCCTTCGCGCAAGTGGATAGGCTCGGGACGAATCGGGGCGAGGCCTCGGTTCGACGCGGCCTTGGAACTTCGACGAACAGCGAGGGGTCTCTTGGGGCGGGTGGCCACGACACGCGCGGCGCAGCATTGGTTTCGTGGTGGTCTCGTCGCGATCGCGGTCGTCGCAAACGCGGGTTGTGTGGGGCAGGAGACCGCGAGCGCAGCGGAGAGCAAGACCGATGCGATCGCGTTGGTCGATGCGATCCCGGCCCAGGTCGGTCCGATCGCCAGCTCGATCGAAGCCACTGCGAATCTCGTTGCCGAGCGCCAAGTCACGGTGGTGGCCGAGGTCGACGGCCGCTTGATCGAGCTCGCGGTCGAAGAGGGTGACGATCTCGAGGCCGGTGCGCTCATCGGTGTGCTCGACGGCAAGGGTGCCAAGCACTCGATCAAGGCCGCGAAGATCAAGGTCACGGGTGCGGCGACCACCCACGGTCGCGCCGACAAGCTCGCGCAGCAGCGATTGCTCGCGCCCGAGGAGCTCGAGAAGCTCGACAACGCTCGCGCGAGCGCGGAGCAGGAGCTGTCGCAGGCGCAGTGGCAGCTCGCACGCACGCGCGTGCGCGCACCGATCACGGGTCGCGTCACCAAGCGGCATGCGATCACGGGCAAGTGGGTGCGCACGGGCGAGTCGATCATCGACGTCACCGACTTCAGCACGCTCATCGCACGCATCTACGTGCCCGAGCGCGATGCGTTGCGACTGGCCCCCGGTCGCGAGGCCGAGCTCACGCTGCAGGCCGCCGACGACGTGCGCTTCACCGGCACGATCCGTCGCGTCGCCGAAGTGGTCGACACCAAGAGCGGCACGGTGGAGATCCTCATCGAGGTGAAGGGCGCGCCGCCGCAGGTGCGCTCGGGTAGCTTCGTCACGATCCGCATCGAGCGCGAGCGCGACGACGCGGCGCTGTGGCTGCCGCGCGAAGCGATCCTGCGCGAGAGCAGCGGTGCGGTCGTGTTCGTCGTGCAAGACGGCGTCGCGCATCGTCGCGAGCTCGAGCTCGGCACCGAGCAAGGCCGACGCATCGCGGTGAAGAAGGGGCTCGCGATCGGCGAGCTCGTAGTGCTCGCGGGTCAAGGTGCGCTGCGCGACGGCGAGGCCGTGCAGCTGCGCAAGGTGGAGTGACGCGTGCGGTTGGTCGAGCTCGCGCTGCGTCGACGCGTAACGGTGGCGATGCTCACCGTAGCGCTCGTGCTCTTCGGCTTGGTCGCGTTCACGCGGCTGCGCGTGGGGCTGTTGCCCGACGTCAGCTATCCCAGCCTCACCATCGAGACCAAGCTCGCCGGAGCTGCGCCCGCGGAGATCGAGCAGCTGCTCAGTCGTCCGATCGAGGAGCGCGTCGGCGTGGTCGCGGGCGTACGGCGCGTGCGCTCGATCTCTCGCGCCGGGCTGTCGCAGGTGACGCTCGAGCTCGCGTGGGAGCGCGACATGGACTTCGCCGCGATCGACGTGCGCGAGAAGCTCGAGCGCTTGCGCTTGCCCGACGGCACCGAGCCACCGACGCTCCTGCGTTTCGATCCCGCCGCGGATCCGATCCTCCGCTTGTATCTGCACGGCAACGCCGATCTGTTCGCGCTGCGTCGCGCCGCCGAGGACGTGGTCGAGAAGGATCTCGAGTCCACCGACGGTGTCGCGGCGATCGAGGTGCGCGGCGGCTACGAGCCGGAGATCGAGATCGAGATCGACGAAGGTCGGCTCGCGTTGGTCGGGCTGGGCATCGATCAGGTGGTCGAGCAGCTCACCAAGGCCAACGTCGATCAGGCCGGCGGCAGCCTGTACGAGCGCGAGGCGCGGTATCTCGTGCGCGCGCGCAACCGCTTCGCCGACGTCGACGACATCCGCGAGACGGTGTTGGTCGAGCGCGATCGCCATCGCGTGACCGTGGCCGACGTCGCGACGGTGCGGCGCACGCATCGCGAGCGCGAGACGATCACGCGGCTCGGCGCCGCGGAGGCGGTCGAGCTCGCGATCTACAAGGAGGGCGACGCCAACACCACGCAGGTCGCGGCCGCGCTGCACGAGCGGCTCGAGCAGGTGCG
>DASZPU010000052.1:0-4021 GCA_035550195.1 Nannocystaceae bacterium | reverse complement strand
CAGCCGCCGCGACCAAGCCACTGCCGTAGCCGCGCGCGTCGAGGCTGCGCTCCATCAACGTCGGATGTGCGAGGTACGTGCGGCGCGCGAGCGCACTGCGACGACGACGTCGACGCGGCGGAGCACCGAAGGCATCGACCGCATCGATCACGCCGCGCGGCGTCGTCGCGCCGAGCACGAGCACGTCGCCTTGGCCCTCGGGATCGAGGCCGGCGCGCAGGCGATCGCGGATCTTGCGATCGGGCACCTCGGGCGCCCAGACCACGCGCAGCACGTCGGGCGGCGCGGGCGTGCGCAGATTTGCGCGCGCGTCCGGCCCGGTGAAGAGCGACACCTCGCAGCCACGCGCGTGCAGTGCATCGACGATGCAGCAGGCGGACGGACGCAGCTCCTCGGCGCAGAAGAGACGGACGCGACGTTGACCTGCACGCCAGCTCAGGTGCAACGCGGATGCGGTGACGGGTCGTGCTCGCAACGTGGACACGCGGCCCGGATGCTGACGGATCACCCCGGGTCGACCAAAAAACCGGCCGCGCGAAACGATCGTCGACGGGGGCGCCGCTACGCGATCGGCGAGCATCGAAGGCAGAGCGCCGCAAGAAATCGACGCAACGGCTCTGTGCCCGTGTTCGCGGTGGGCTCAGCCACGAAGAGAGCGTTCGCCAGCGGGACGTTGCGGGCGTACAACGAAGATCGGGTGAGGGTTCGAGGGACAGCGCTCGCGCTCGCGATGCTGGCACCAGGCTGCTACCGCGGCCTCGACGGCGGCGGCGGAGCGGACGAAGGCGCGGGCACGTCGGGCGCCGCGAGCCAGACCACCGCATCCGACGACAGCACCGGCGGCGAGCCGCTCGGCTGCGTGCCCGGTTGGGTCGGCGTGCAGCGGCTCAACGCGCGCGAGTACGGCAACACGCTCCGCGATCTGCTCGGCGTCGAGTCGGAGCTCGTCGCGGATCTGCCGATCGATCCGCGCAAGGGTGGCTTCGACAACAACGCGAGCGCGCTCGGCATGACGCCCGAGCTGTACGAGCGCTACCTCGCGGTCGCCGAAGATGTCGTGCCCGCAGCGATCGCCGCGGATCCCGAGCGCTTCATCGCGTGCACACCGACCGCCGAGAGCTTCAGTGACGCGTGCGTCGAGTCGACGCTGGTCGCGTTCGCCGAGCGAGCGTATCGCCGCGAGCTCGACGACGACGATCGCAGCGAGCTCGCCGCGCTCTACGAATCGGCAATCGCCGACACCGAGACGTTCGCCGACACGGTCACGCTCGTGTTCGAAGGCGTGCTGCTCTCGCCGTCGTTCCTCTACCGCAACCGCGTGCCCGCGGGCGACGACGTGCGCGAGCTCGACGACTTCGAGCTGGCCTCGCGGCTGTCGTACTTCGTGTGGAGCTCGATGCCCGACGACGAGCTGTTCGAGTCGGCGCGCGGCGGCGAGCTCGGCGATCGCACCGTGTTGCGCGCGCAGGTGAAGCGCATGTTGCTCGATCCGAAGGCCGATCACTTCGTCGAGCACTTCACGCGCGCGTGGCTCGACATCGACTCGCTGTCGACGAAGGTGTTCGACGCCGAGCGCTTCCCCGGCGTGGACGCGGCCTTGCTCGCGCGCATGCAGGCCGAGACCGTCGCGCTCGTACGCCACGTGATCCGCGAAGAGCTGCCGACGTCCGAGCTGCTCTCCGCCGACTACGGCTTCGTCGACGACACGCTCGCGGCCCACTACGGCCTGCCGCTTCCGGGCAGCACCGAGCTCGCCCTCGTGCCGATGCCAGCCGACGAGCGCCGCGGCATCGTCACGCACGGCAGCGTGCTCGCGAGCGGAGCCCATCCCGATCGCACCTCGATCCCCAAGCGCGGCATGTGGGCGATGGACAACCTGCTCTGCTTGCCGCCGCCGCCACCTCCGCCGCCCGACGTCGATCAGAGCGACATCGACGAAGATCCCGAAGCACCCACGACGCAACGCGAGCGCTTCGAGCAGCACCGCGCCGACCCGAAGTGCGCCGCGTGTCACATCGTGATGGACGATCTCGGGTTCGCGCTCGAGCACTACGACGCGGTCGGACGCTGGCGCGACCTGGACGACGGCCTCGCGATCGATGCATCGGGCAAGCTGCCCGACGGCCGCGAGTTCGACGGTGCGCTCGCGCTCGCCGATGCGATCGCCACCGACGACACCTTCACGCGCTGCGTCGCGCAGAACCTGCTCGGCTATGGGCTCGGTCGCTTGCCGACCACCGACGACATCTGCACGCTCGACGAGGTGATCGCGAGCGCGAGCGAAGGCGACGGCAGCCTCGCCGACGTGATCGCGGAGCTCGTCACCAGCGACGCGTTCCGTTGGGAAGGCGCCGAGCCGGAGGAGGGCCCATGAGGCTCGCACGTCGCACGTTGTTGCGCGGGCTCGGTGCGCTGCTCCCGTTGCCCGCGCTCGAAGCGATGATGGGCCCGAAGCCGGCGCAGGCCGGTGGCGCCGTCGCGAAGCGCTGGGCCACGTTCTACTTCCCGCACGGCACGTATGGCGACGACTGGATCCTGCCCGCGAGTCAGACGGCGCCGGTGGTGCCGTCGTTCCTCACCGATTCGCTCGGTGCGATCGCGAACGACATCGTGTGGATCAACCGCCTCGACAACCAGCAGGCGGGCAAAGGCGATCACGAGACCGCAGCGGGTTGTTTCCTCAACTGCGGCGAGATGGTCGTGGAAGGTCCGATGCTCGGCAAGAGCGCGGATCAGATCGTCGGTGATCTGCTCGGTGGTGGCTTCCGCTTCCCGTCGCTCGTCGTGAGCGCGCCCGGCTATCAACCCGCGGCGAGCTGCTGCACCGACGTCGAGATCTGCCTCAACAACATCTCGTGGCGCGGCGGCACCACGCCCGCGACGAAGATCCAGGATCCGCGCGCGCTCTTCGACATGATCTTCGCAGAGGATCCCACCGCCGCCGGACAAGCCGCGGCCGAGCTGCGACTGCGTCAGCGCAAGAGCATCCTCGACTTCGCCGATGGCCAAGGCGCGCGCCTGCAAGCGAAGCTCGGCAACGCCGACAAGCAACGCCTGCAGGACTACCTCGATGCGGTGCGCGAGGTGGAGATGCGCGTCGAGCAGATGGGCGGCCTGCCCGATGCGTGCGTGCAACCACCCGCGCCGTCGCAGGAGCCCGGCTTCGAAGAGCACAACCAGCTCATGTACGACATGATCTTCCTGGCGCTGCAGTGCGAGCTGACGCCGGTGGTCACGTTCATGCAGGACTTCGAGTTCTCCGATCGCCTGGTGGCGATCCCCGGCGTGTCGACCGGGCACCACACGTGCTCGCACCACGAAGAAGATCCCGGCAAGATCGATCAGCTGCGCGCGTACAACAACTTCTACGCCGGTCGCTTCGCAGCGTTCGTGCAGCGCATGAAAGATGCGGTCGATCTCGACGGCGCACCGATGCTCGACAACAGCGTGCTCGTGCTGTCGTCGGGCCTCAACGACGGCAACGCGCACAAGCGGCTCGATCTACCCGCCGTCATCGCCGGCACCGCCGGAGGCATGATCACGCCCGGGCGCGTGCTCGATGCCGACCGCCCGCTCGCCGACCTCTGGCGCACGATCATGACCGTCGTCGGTGCGAGCGGCCCCGAGGTCGACGGGTTCGGCGACAGCACCGGCGTCATCGACGAGCTGCTCACCTGAACGCTGGAACCTCGCGGCCCCGTGATCCAACGGGACTCGCATGGGTCGTCGTGGGTTGCTCTTCGCGCTGGCAGGTTCATGGGCATGCGGCGGCGGCGAGAGCCAGCCCGATCCCACGTGGGTCGACTTCACGACGATCACGGACACCGTCGGCAGTCACGAGGACGACGACACCGCCGGCGAGAGCTCGAGCGTCGACGTCGGCGACTCGTCGATCACGATCGCCGACGAGAGCTCGAGTAGCACCGGTAGCGCGCCGACGGATTTCGATCCCACGTTCGCGCTCGCGCAGGTCGACGCTGCACTCGCGGCGGGCGTGCCGGGGCTCGCGATCGCGATCGTC
>DASZPU010000051.1:0-5403 GCA_035550195.1 Nannocystaceae bacterium | reverse complement strand
AATACGTCGCTCACATCGCCTCCGCGCGCGCGTCGATCTCGTCGACCAGTCGCTGCAGGTAACGGCGCCGCACGAGCGCGCGCGCGGCCGCGTCGATCTCGTCCGCGCGCAGCCCCGCGATCGCCTCGTCGAGGGCGACGTCGAGCTCGCCACCGACATCCTCGCGCAACGCATCCAACGCGGCACCGGTTCGCGCCTCCTGCAGCTGCTCGCGCCGCTCGATCATCTCCATCAAGAACGCCTGATCCATCTTGGGTGCGCCCTCGTTCGAGTCGAGATCGACGCCGCCGAGCTTGCACAGATACTCCGCGCGCCGCACCGGATCGCGCAGCACGCGGTAGCCCTCGTTGAGCGCCGCGCTCTTCTCGACCGCGGCCCGCTGCTCGCTGCTCGTGCCCCCGACCGCGCGATCGGGGTGATGCTGCTGCGACAGCGACAGATAGCTCTGCTCGAGCGCGGCGCGGTCGATGTCGTAGCCGACCGGCAGGCCCAGCATCGCGAAGTGATCGGAGGTGCTCACGGAAGCGCTCGCGCGCTCAGAAGCTGATCGACTCGCCGCATCCGCAGGAGTTCGACACGTTGGGATTGTCGAAGCGGAAGCCGTGACCGCGCATGCCGGTCTCGAAGTCGATGCGGGTGTTCTTCACGAGCCGCATGCTCTTGGGGTCGACGTACACGCGCACGCCGAACGCGTCGACGACGGTGTCGCTCGCGCGCGGCGGACCGTCCTCGAACTGGAACATGTACGAGTAGCCGGTGCAGCCGCCACCGCGGATGCCGAAGCGCACCGCGCCGTTCGGCGTGCCGCGCTTCACCAGCTGGTCGTGCATCACCTTGGCCGCACGCGCGGTGACGTGCACCGTGGGCGGTCCTTCTTCGACCGCGGGCGGCGGAGCAGCGGGCTGCTCGGGTTGGCGCTCGGTCGTCATCATTGCGCCGCGTCGCCCTTTGCTGCGCGCTCGGCTTGCTTGCGCTGCCAGTCGATGATCGCGGCCTTGATCGCGTCCTCCGCCAGCACCGAGCAGTGGATCTTCACCGGCGGCAGCGACAGCTCCTCGGCGATCTGGCTGTTGCCGATCGTCATCGCCTGCTCGACGGTCATGCCGCGCACCCACTCGGTGACGAGCGAGGAGCTGGCGATCGCCGAGCCGCAACCGTAGGTCTTGAAGCGCGCGTCGGTGATGACGCCGTTCTCGACGCGGATCTGCAGCTTCATCACGTCGCCGCACGCCGGCGCGCCGACGATGCCGGTGCCGACGTCCTCGTCGGTCTTGTCGAGGCTACCGACGTTGCGGGGGTTCTCGTAGTGATCGATGACCTTGTCGCTGTACGCCATTGTCGTGTCTCCGAAACCTCAGTGTGCAGCCCACTGGATGGTGTTGAGGTCGATACCGTCCTGCACCATCTCCCACAGCGGCGACATCTCGCGCAGCCGCGCGACCTGTTCGCGCAGCTCGTCGGCGACGTGGTCGAGCTCTTCCTTCGTGGTGAAGCGGCCGATGGTCATGCGCAGGCTCGAGTGCGCGAGCTCGTCGTTGAGGCCCATCGCACGCAGCACGTAGCTGGGCTCGAGGCTCGCCGAGGTGCACGCCGAGCCGGACGAGAGCGCGACGTCCTTGAGCGCCATCAAGAGCGACTCGCCCTCGATGTACGCGAAGCTGACGTTCAAGTGCCCGGGCAGCACGTGCGCGCGCGAGCCGTTCAAGTAGGTGTGCTCGATCTCGCCGAGCAGACGGTCGCGCAGGTGATCGCGCAAGCCCTGGATGCGCGCGGCCTCTTCGGCCATGCCTTCGCGGGCGAGCTTCGCGGCCATGCCGAAGCCGACGATCGACGGCACGTTGAGCGTGCCCGAACGATTGCCGCGCTCGTGGCCACCGCCGTGGATCTGCGGAGCGAGCCGCACCCGCGGCTTGCGACGGCGCACGTACAACGCACCGATGCCCTTGGGCCCGTAGATCTTGTGGGCCGAGAGGCTCATGAGGTCGATGTTCATCGCCTCGACGTCGAGCGGCACCTTGCCGAACGCCTGCGTGGCGTCGGTGTGGAACAGCACCTTCTTGCTGCGGCACACCTTGCCGATCTCGGCGATGGGCTGGATGACGCCGGTCTCGTTGTTGGCGAACATCACCGACACGAGCACGGTCTTGTCGGTGATCGCCGCGGCGATCTCCTCGGGCGTGATGAGCCCTTCGCGATCGACCGGCAGATACGTCACCTCGCAACCATGGCGCTCGAGGTGCTTGCAGGTGTCGAGCACCGCTTTGTGCTCGGTGACCAGCGTGATGATGTGATTGCCCTGCTCGGCGAGGTACTCGGCGACGCCCTTGATCGCGAGGTTGTTCGACTCGGTCGCGCCGCTCGTCCAGGTGATCTCTTTCGAATCGGCGCCGATGGTCTTCGCGATCTCGGCGCGTCCGTTCTCCACCGCTTCTTCCGCCACCCAGCCGAACGCGTGCGTGCGGCTGGCCGCGTTGCCATAGCTCTGCGTGAAGTACGGCAGCATCGCGTCCACCACCCGTTGGTCGACGGGGCAGGTCGCGGCGTAGTCGAGATAGATCGGGTTCTTCATGTGGCGCTCGTCGAAATGCGTCGGGGGGTGAGATGCACGCCGGCGACGAGGCTCGGCGCGGTCTCGTCGGCGTGTACGGAGTCGCACGCGGCACAGGCTCCGACCTCGTGGTCGTGGCTGCACGCGCGACATCCTTCGAGGTACGCGAGGCTCTCGGCGAGGTCGCGCTCGAGCTGCAACAGGCGCTCGACCTGCGAGCGCGTCGCAGCGAGCCGCGCACGGAACATCTCGCGCAGGCTCTGCATCGCGTCGGGTCCGGTCGCCGACGACTCGACCGTCGCGATGAGCCCTTGGATCTGCGGGAGCGTGAAGCCCATGTCCTGCAGCTTCGTGATCCAGTAGACGCGCGCGACCTGATCGGTGCCGTAGAGTCGGAAGCCGCCGGTCGAGCGCGCGGCCTTCAACAGCCCGAGCTCTTCGTACAGCCGCAGCGCTCGCAGCGACTTGCCCGTCTTGCGGGCGAGGTCCCCGATCTTGAGCTTGTCGTCGACGTCCGCCATGACCGCTTCGGGCGCAACCTTACGTGAAGGTGAGGGTTGCGGGATGCGGGGCGGAGTCTGGCCGTGGCCTGCCCGGGTGTCAACCCAACCAACGCCAAACCCTCACGCATGGGTGAGGGTTCGAGCGAGCGGGCCCGCGCCGCCATCGGGCGGGGGCGCCGCGAAGGAAGCCCCGGCGCGGCGGTGGTCCCACCGCGCCGCGACATCCTCTTCTACTTGCGGCCGGGGCGGATGCCCGGGCCCGGCTTCAGCGGCCCGGTCGGCGGCTTCTTCGGGTCCGTCGTCGGCTTCTTCGGATCCGGCGTCGGCTTGGGCGGCTTCTTGGGGTCGGCCGGATCGGGCTTCGGCGGCTCGACGGGCTTCACCGGATCCGGCTTCACCGGATCGGGCTTGGCCGGATCGGGCTTCGCAGGATCGGGCTTCGCCGGGTCCGGCTTCGGCTTCGGCTTCTTCGGCTCCTTCGGCGTCGTGGGCTCGTGCACCGGTGCGACCGGCTTGGTCGGCACCTCGAGCGCCGGCGGCGGATCTTCCGGCTTCACGCCGAGATCGTCGGCGAGCGTCGGGCTCGTCTTGCCCGACACCGTCGCGTAGCCGATCGCGCCCGCGATCATCAACGCACCGACGCCGCTGCCGACCAAGCTGCCCGGACCCTGATCGCCCGCGCGCGTGTGATAGGCGAACGACATCGGCGAGCTGCCGTACGTCGACGCGAGCGTGGCGAACTCCGTCGCCGGATCACCACCCGCAGCGACCTTGCGTGCGGCCTCGAGCGCAGCCTTGCCTTCGTCGGTCGCACGGTTGCCGATGCCCTGCACCGCGATGTGGAAGATCGGCGTCTTGCTGCCGGCCGGCTGCGCGATCCATGCGGTCGCGCTCGACAGCGGTGCGAGGAACGAGAGCGCTGCGTTCACCGTCGCCGGCTTCGCATCGGGCACGTCCTTGAGCGCCGCATCGATCAGCTTGCGCAGCGGAGCACCTTGCAGGAAGTCGACCGGCAAGTGCACCGCGACGCTCACCTCGTTGGCCTTCAAGCCATCGGCGAGCTGGTGCGGCAGCGAAGCGAGCGTGTCCGCGGACGGACCTCCCGCGCCACCTTCGAGCAGCTTCGCGACGTTGGTCGCGTCGGGGCCCACTGCGAAGGTGATCATGTTGTCGTGCGCGAAGGTCCACGCATCGAGGTTGAGCCCTGCGTACGCCTTGAGGATGTCGGCCTCTTTGAAGCCCGACAGCGACGCGTGGAAGGCCTCGACGAACGCGCCCTCGGGACCGACCTTCGCCTTCTCGAAGACGAGCTTGCTGTCTTTGATGTCCGGGATCGTCGTGGGCAGCTCGCCCTTCTTCTGATCCATCACCGCGAGCAACGTCGACATGCCCGACGTGTCGGTGGCGCCGGCTTGGATGAACATGCCGCCCGGATCCACCATGCCGGCGACCACGAACTCGCCGGTGACGCTCTTCATCATCGCGGCGATCTCGGGCGCCGCACCGGTCATGTCCTTCTCCGCGAAGCTGGCGACCACCGCCGGGTTGACGCGCGCCCACACGAAGCCCGCACCGGGCTGCACCTGCGAGAGCGTGGTGGCGGCACCGGGCGCCAACGCACCGGTGATCTGCGCGGACTCGGGACCTTCGGGCAGCGCGATCGCGGCGTGCACGAGGCCCGGCAGCGTCGCGATCGCACCGGTCGCGACCTTGCCGTCGACGCCGAGGTTGAACATCACGTTCGACTCTTCGAGATCGACACCGGGCAAACGGTCGGTGAGCACCTTGCGGATCGGTGCGGGATCGGTGCCGGGCTTGTAGCCGTCGACCGTGGCCTGATCCTCGGAGCACACGTTCCAACCGGTGTGCCCGTCGATGGCCTTGCACTTCCACTTGGCCCCGTCTTCGGCCCCGAGCGTCTTCGCGAGATCGATGATCGCGTTGGGGTTGTCGGCCGCGAAGACTGCGACCTCCTTGTCCTTCGCGAGCTTGATGAACGCGGCGCCTTCTTGCGGACGCAGACCCGAGGCCGCGACCGCAGTGACGATCTCGGCCATCTTGCCCTTGGCCTCGTCCATCTTGCCCTTCGCAGCACCGAGCTCCGCCGGCATGTCGCCGGCCGTAGCCATCGCCGACAGCGGGCCCTCGATGAACTTCGCGCCCTCCTCGGCATACTCCGCGAGCACCGAAGCATCGCGCACGATCATGAACTCGGCGCTCGCGTCGGGCACGAACGCGAGCATGAGATCGAGACCAGTGGGCATCGGCGCGACCGGGATCGGCTCGGCCACGGCCTGCTTCGTCTCTTCTTTTCCTTCCTTGGCCTCGCCCTTCTCCTCGGTCTTCGCGTCG
>DASZPU010000050.1:0-4000 GCA_035550195.1 Nannocystaceae bacterium | reverse complement strand
TCTCCCGTGAACGGAATCGTGAACTCGCACGGGAAAGTTACGCCCAGCACCTGCTCGGCCGTGGCGCAGTCGGCACCTTCGCACTCGATGCGGCCTTGCTGCTCGCCGGTCATGTGCACGGCGCTGTCGAGCACTCCGTCGATCGCGACGAGGATGTTGCCGGTCGCATCGCCGAGCCCCATGCCGATGTCGTAGGTGCCGGTGAGGCGCTCGTCGCAGCTGAAGTCGCCGCCGCTGTGCGAGCACGTGAATGCGCCGGTGCCGTCGCCGGGCTCGATCGTGAAGCCACCGCCGCCGGTGTTGACGACCTCGTACAGGCCGAAGCCGTTGCTGGGGTTCGCGATGAACGTGCAGTCGTTCGTGGTGCCGCCGCTCTCCTGGTACTCCCACGCGCCGTCCTGCGGATCCGTGTCGACGCCGCTCTCGCCTTGCGTCTCGTCCGACGGTCCGGAGTCGGCGGTGGTCTCGTCGGATGCCGTCGTCGTCGTCAGCGTGGTCGATGCGCTCGGATCCTCGGTGGTGCCGACGGTCGTGCCCGCGGTCGTGCTCGCGTCGGTGCTCGACGCAGTCGTGCCGTTGGTGCTGCTCGCGTCGGTGCTGCCGTTGCTCGTCGACGGGCTCGATCCGCCTTCGCTGGAATCGGCGGCGTCGTCACCATCGTCGGAGTTGATCACGCACGCGGACGCGGACACGAGCGAACAGATCGTCAAGGCCATCGCGAAGGGTCGAAGGGAATGGGTCATGCTTCCTCCGCGCCCGGTAGAGATCCGAGCGCGCGCCCCCGATTGCGCCGCTGGGGTCGCTTCGCCTAGGCTGCGGCCGCCTCCGTGGCCGTGATCACATGGGCCCGCTCATCGACATCGGCGCCAACCTCACCAACCGCTCCTTCGCTCCTGATCTCGAGCTGGTGATCGCGCGCGCGTTCGCAGCAGGGCTCGGTGCGATCGTCGTCACAGGTAGCTCGATCGCGGGCAGTCGCGACTCGCTCGCGCTCGCGAAGACGAAGCCCGGCAAGCTGTGGTCGACCGCGGGCGTGCATCCGCATCACGCGAGCGAGCTCGACGACGACGGGCTCACGGTGTTGCGCGACTGTCTCGCGTCGCCGCAGTGCGTCGCAGCGGGCGAGTGCGGCCTCGACTACGATCGCGACTACTCTCCCCGTCCGGATCAACGCCGCGCATTCGAGGCCCAGCTCGCGCTCGCGGCGGAGCTGAAGCGCCCGGTGTTCCTGCACGAGCGCTCGGCCCACGACGACTTCGCGGCGATCCTGCGCGAGCACTTGCCGAGCCTGCCGCGCGTGGTGGTGCACTGCTTCACCGGCACCGGCGACGAGCTCGACGCCTACCTCGCGCTGGGCTGCCACATCGGCATCACCGGGTGGATCTGCGACGAGCGCCGCGGGCTGCACCTGCGCGATCTCGTGAAGCGGATCCCCAGCGATCGCCTCATGATCGAAACGGACGCACCGTACCTCTTGCCGCGCGATCTCGAGACGAAGCCGAAGAACCGCCGCAACGAGCCCGGGTTCCTCCCACACATCGCGAAGACGGTCGCTGCGTGCGTCGACAAGCCGGTCGCGCAGCTCGCCGCCGAGACCACCGCCACCGCGCGCGCCTTCTTCGCCCTGGATTGACGCCTGTCGCCGTCGGCGCGGGCGTGATAGAGAAGACCGCAGCATGTGTGGCTTCGTCGGAATCATCGCGACCGGTACCGTCGCTCCTGCGATCCACATCGCGCTGCAAGCGTTGCAGCACCGCGGGCAGGATTGCGCCGGCATCGCGACGATGCGTGCGGACGGCGAAGAGTTCTTCGCGCATCGCGGGCTCGGGCAGGTGCCGCAGGCGGTGCCGATCGACGTGCTCGCCACGTTGGAGGGGCCGGTCGGGCTCGGCCACGTTCGCTATCCCACGATCGGTCGCGGGCTCCTGCGTGACGCGCAGCCGTTCTTCTTCCGGCAGCCCGGCGTGCTCATGGCACACAACGGCAACGTCACGAACTATCGTGCGTTGCGGCAGTCGTTGCTGCAGCGATCGATCCATCTGTTGTCGCAGTGCGACGTCGAGCCGGTGATGTGCGAGTTCGCCGACGCGCTCAACCTCGCACGTCGCTCGCAGCACACCATCGCCGATGCCATGAACGCGCTCGGCGAGGTGCGGCGCCGCGTGAAGGGCAGCTACTCGATCGTGGCGGCGCTGATGCTCGACGGGTTGCCGACGCTGGTGGTGTTCCGCGATCCCAACGGCATCCGGCCGGCGGTGCTGGGCCGCAAGGGCACCGGCGACGAGACCGCGTGGGTGTGCGCGAGCGAGACGGTCGCGCTCGATGCACTCGGCTTCGAGCGCGTCGAGGAGCCGAGCCCGGGCGAGGTGTTGTTCCTGCGCGCGGGCGCGGAGCCGATCCGTCGCAGCATCGAGAGCGAAGTGCGTGCGCCGTGCGTGTTCGAGCACATCTACTTCGCGCGCCCCGACTCGACGATCGACGAGCGCGTCGTCTACAACTCGCGGATGGAGCTCGGCCGTGCGCTGGCCGAGCGCATCGCGAAGAAGGGCATCGCCGCCGACGTGGTGGTGCCGGTGCCCGACACCGCGCGCCCGGCCGCAGCGGCGCTGGCCGAGACGATCGGCCTACCGTTGCGCGAGGGCTTCATCAAGAACCGGTACAGCGGGCGCACGTTCATCATGCCGGATGCGCTCACGCGCAACTCGGCGCTGCGGCTCAAGCTCAATCCGCTGCGCTCGGAGATCGCGGGTCGGCGCGTGCTGTTGGTCGACGACTCGATCGTGCGCGGCACGACGCTGGGCCGCGTGATCGCGCTCTTGCGCGACGCGGGTGCGACCGAGGTGCATCTGGCGATCCATGCGCCGCCCGTGCGGCACCCGTGCTTCTACGGCATCGACATGTCGACCGAAGAAGAGCTGTTCGCGCGCCGCTTCGATTCCGATCTCGACGTGCTCGAACGCGAAGCCGCGAGCACGCTCGAGGTCGAGTCGCTGACGTATCTACCGGTCGAAGCGATGAACCGCGTGATGCCCGGCCCGCGCTGCGCGGCGTGCTTCGACGGCCGCTATCCGCAGCACGTCGACGCGGCGGCGCGCGAAGGCATCGTCGACGACCGCCGCGCGCGCGATCACGCGTAGCGGCTCCACGAAACGCGCTCCGCGTTTCTGCAGCGAGTCACGGCGTGATGCAGATGCGGGCCTCGGGTGGGAAGGCGCGCTCGTGCACGTCGCCGTGGGCGAAGACGGCTTGCAGCAGCGCGCAGCGATCGCTGGGGTCTGCGTCGACGCATGCGCGTGCGTGCTGCTCGACGAATGCGACGCTGATCTCGCGTTCGGGCTCGGGTGCGAGCGCTTCGCTCGTGTAGGTCGACAGGCCTTCGACGTCTTCGGTGAAGCGTTCGTCGGCGTGGCACAGCGCGCACGATGTGCCCTCGCCGAGGATCGTGCGCGCGTAGGGGGCCGAGCGCGGCAGCGCCTCGCGTACCGGGAGCTCGAGCTCGGCTTTGCGGCTGCGACCGGGCCCGGTGTATTCGCCGAGCTCGAGCACCGCGCTGGCCTCACCGGTCGTGACGATCGTCATCACCAACGCGTCGTCGTGGAGGAACAGCCGCGGATCTTCGAACGAGTCGGTCGGTTGTGCGGAGAACGGAGAGGTCGCGGCGGTGAGCCCGAGCGGACGATCGAGCGCTTCGAGGAAGCACGGCAGCGTCACGGGCATCGGCAGCGCGTTCATCAACGTCACGACGTCGTCGATGGTGGCGGGCCGGCCGAGCCCGGCCGGTGCGATGCAGCGTCGCGGCACGTCCCACGCGTCATCGTCGTCCGCGGCTTCGTCGTCCGGGTGCGCGCACGCCATCATGGCGAGCGCGGCGTAGACGAGCGGGCGCACGATTCACGATAGCGCACCTTGCCGCGCACGACTCGATCGACCTCCGCATAACCTGCGCGCGCGCGTCTGTCACGCGAGCGAGCTCTGCGTGCCCGAGCGCGCACCCGGATCG
>DASZPU010000049.1:0-16611 GCA_035550195.1 Nannocystaceae bacterium | reverse complement strand
CAAGACCTCGCGGGCTTGCGTGCGGGCGGGTTGCAGATGCGCACGCTCGAAGTGCTCGACCAACGCGGCATCGTCGATCGCTTCGTCTCGCAGGGGCAGGTGAGCCGCGCCGCGCCCTTCGCCGCGTCGATGTTCGACATCAGCGACGCGAAGACGCGCCACAACTACTTCCTCGCGCTGTGGCAGGTGCACATCGAACGCATCCTCGCCGAGTGGATCGGCGAGCTCGCGGTACCGATTCGACGCGGACGCAGCGTGACCGCGTTTCGCCAGCACGACGACGGCGTCGACGTCGAGCTCGAAGGCGGCAGCTCCTTGCGCGCGCAGTATCTCGTCGGATGCGACGGGGGCCGCAGCGCGATCCGCAAGCTCGCCGGCATCGAGTTCCCCGGATGGGATGCATCGACGAGCTACCTCATCGCGGAGATCGACACGGCCAAGGAGCCGGCGTGGGGCGTGCGTCGCAACCACCGCGGCATGAATGCGATCGCCAAGCTCGACGACGGCAAGCGTGCGCGCGTCGTGTTGACGGAGGAAGCCCGCGATCGCGACGACCTGCCGACGCTCGACGACGTGCGCGCGGCGCTCGTCGACGTATATGGCACCGACTTCGAGCTGCAGAGCGCCAGCTACATCTCGGGCTTCACCGACATGACGCGACAGGCGGCGTCGTATCGCAACGGGCGCGTGCTGCTCGCGGGTGACGCGGCCCACGTGCACTCGCCGGTCGGCGGACAAGGGCTCAACCTCGGCGTGCAGGATGCGGTGAACCTGGGCTGGAAGCTCGCGCAGGTGATCCGTGGCACCTCCACGGACGCGTTGCTCGACACCTACCACGCCGAGCGACATCCGGTCGGCGCCCGCGTGCTCCGCAACACGATGGCGCTCACCGCCATCGAGCGCAGCGACGAACGCAGCATCGCGCTGCGTGAGATGTTGACCGAGCTCTTCGGCGGCGACGGCCTGCGCCGACAGTACTTCGCGATGATGTCGGGGCTCGACGTGCACTACCCGCTCGGCGACGGTCACCCGTTGCTCGGTCGGCGCATGCCCGACCTCGAGCTCGACACCGCCGACGGTCCGCGTCGCGTCTTCACGCTGCTGCACACCGCGCGACCGCTGCTGCTCGATCTCGGCGGAGCGCTGGACATCGCGCCGTGGTCCGATCGCGTGCAACGGGTCGCGGCGCGCTACGACGGCGCGTGGGACCTCCCGACGGTCGGCGTCGTCGCGCCACCCACCGGGGTGCTGATCCGACCCGACGGCTACGTCGCGTGGGCCGGCGAAGGCACCGATCGTGGGCTCACCGAGGCGCTCTCGACGTGGTTCGGCTCGCCGAGCTCCGCCGGATAGAACTGGCGCGCCCAGCGACGGTACTGCCCCATCGCCTGCTCGCCTTCGACGAAGAGCGGACGCTGCAGGTAGCGCTTGTTCGACCAGATCGGTAGATCCTCCGAGATCGTGCGCTTCGCTTCGTGCACCGACTTCGCGTGCAAGAGGTACGTGACGATGCGGCTGTCGTGGCGACGCACCGACAACGCGCCGCTGAGCTCCACCCACTCGTCGTCGATCGGCGTCGGATAGAACGCGACGCTGTACTCGATCGGAATGCCGGCGTCGACGTGCGCATGTACGGCGACGCGCCCGAAGCCGTCGATGCTGGTGTCGAGCGTCCCGACCACGCGCTTGCCGAGCCACTCGAGCGGCTCGAACACGCGGTAGTGGTGGCGGCTCTTGTGACGGAACACCGGGCCTTCGCTCGCGACCGCCAGCGTCTCCGCCGCGCGGCTCACCGCGCTGTGCAGGATCACCGCGTGCCCGAGGTCGACGCCGTTCTCACCGAACTCCTGCACGTGCGTGCGCACGCGCCAGGTGCCGAGCGCCTCGGGCTGCGTCCACCCCTCGTCGTCCCACGCTGCGAGCGGCGACGGAGTCCAACGCGGCGCGTCGCCTTCGGGATGCCAGTGCACGAGGATCACGCCCGACACCTCGACGACGTGCCAGCTGCGCAGCTTCGCGCGCGGTGGCACCTTCTTCGCGAGCGGCACCAGCACGCACGCGCCGTCGTGATCCATGCGCCAACCATGGAACGGGCACTCGATGGTCTCGCCGTGCACGCGCCCACCATGTCCGAGGTGCGCGCCGAGGTGCGGGCAGAATGCGTCGAGCACGTGCGCGCGTCCGCTCTCGCCGCGGTAGACGACGAGGTCGCGGCCGAGGAAGCGCACCGGCAGCACTGTGCGCGCCTTCAGCTCGCGGCTCCAAGCCACGCGGTACCAACCCTCGGGAAAAGGCGGCAGGGGATATCGCTCGCGCATCGAACGTGTAGTGAACGCGCGCTGGATTTCGATCCTGCCGAAAAACGCGGCCGCATCGTCGGCACGCTGGTGCGACAGGTCCAGCGGCAAGCTGCTTCGAAGCGCCCACCCACCAGCCGCTACCGCAACCCGTCCGCGCTCCGCGCTGGACGCTTCAAGCTCCGCGAGCTTTGCGATCGGCTGTCAGCCGCTCAGTCCGGCAGGCCGCGCGGCACGTCGTCGGCGGCTTCGTCCGGCGCCGGCTCCGAGATCCGATACACCTCGTCGAGCCAGTTGCCGAGGTCGATGATCTTGCAGCGGCGCGAGCAGAACGGCCGCCAGCGGAAGTCGTCATCGACGACGTCCTCGCGGCGGCAGGTCGGACAGCGGATCCGCATCGAGCGATGATTGGCACACGACGCGACGACGCGCAAGCGCTCAGCGCTGCTCGAACGTCTCCGCGAGCGCGCGCAATCGCGGTGCGACGTGGCGCTCGAACTCCAAGACGGTCTCCACCACCTGTGCGTAGTGCTCCATCAAGATGGCCTGACCCGCATCGCAGAGCTGTTCCTTGCGGAAAGCTTCGTCGTGCAGGCTCTCGGTGATCGTGCCGTCGACGAGGTGGGCGCAGGCGGCGAGCACGTTCTCCGGCACGAGCCGGTGGTCGCCGGTGACATGGCTCGGGTCGAAGATGATGGGCAGGATGGTCTGACCGCGCGCGAAGCTGATCGCGTTGAGATCGGGCTGGTTGCGGCAGTAGCCGCCCTTGGTGAAGAGCGTCTTCACGCCGCGCTCGCACAGCACGATGTCGAGGTCGCCCATGTTGGCGATGTACTCGGCGGCGTGGAACCACTCGCTGACTTCGTTGCCGAAGCCGCGCTTGAGCACCACCGGCTTGCCGAAGCGCCCCACGGCCTCGAGCAGATCGAAGTTCTGCGCGTTGCGGGTGCCGATCTGCAGCATGTCGGCGTGCTCGCCGATCTCCGGCACGAGGTTCAGGTCCATCACCTCGGTGACGTAGGGCAGCCCGGTGTCTTCGCGGGCGCGATCGAGCATCGCGATGCCCTTCATCCCCAGCCCGCGCCAGTCGGTGGGCCGCGTGCGGGGCTTGAACGCGCCGCCGCGCAGCATCATGCGATCGAGCACGCCGTAGCGCTCGCCGACGTCACGCGCGGCGCGGGCGATCGCGAGGGTCTGCTCGAGCGTCTGCGGCGAGTCGGGTCCGACGATGAAGATGTGCGCACCGGCGCCGAAGCGACGCGGCTTGCCGTCGAGCCCGGGAACCTCGACCACGCGACGACCGCGACGGTGCGCGGTGCCATCGCCGCCACTGACGACGCGCGCGATGTTCTTGAACTCGCTCGTGACCCGCCACGTCGCGCGCACGCCCGGGAGGTCGCGCAGGTAGCCCTCGCGGCCGGCGAACTCACGGGTGTCGCCGATGACGTGGATCGTGCTGTACACGCCGCTGCGCTGCGTGATCTCGATGGTGAGCCCGAAGCGCGCCGCGAGATCGCGGATCTGATCGATGGTGGACTGCCGACCGTTCTCGAACTCGATGATCATTCTTCGAAGACCTCCCGCGAGCTCGTCGCAAGGGGGGATTGTCCGTCGCTCAACGCGCTCCGCGCGACCGCTCCAGCTCCGCGAACGCTTCGCACAGCTTCGCACAACCTGCGGCGATGCTGGCGTCGTCGGTCGCGTAGCTGAGACGGATGTGGCCGGGGCCGGCGAACGCAGAGCCCGCGACCGTGGCGACGCCGTGGCGCTCGAGCAACCACGTCGAGAGCGCGAGGTCGTCGGCGACGGCGCCTCCGAGCACGCGCGACACGTCGATCCACGTGTAGAACGCACCATCGGGCGGGACGATGCGGATCGTATCCACCGATGCGAGCGCGGCCAGCATGTTGTCGCGGCGGCGCGCGAACGCTTCGCACATCGCCTGTACTTCGGCGGGCACGCTGCGATCGGTGAGCGCGACCAGAGCCGCGTGTTGCGACGGCGTCGCGGCGCCCGAGGTCATCTGCCCTTGGATGCGCGTCGCCGCGGCGATGATCGGCTCGGGCGCGGCCAGGAAGCCGATGCGAAAGCCGGTCATCGCGTAGGTCTTCGACACGCCGTCGACGAGCACCACCCGATCCGTGATGTCCGCGAGCGCGCGCACGAGGCTCACGTGACGATGCGGCGGATAGCAGAGCATGCGGTAGATGTCGTCCGCGAGCACGAACGCCTGCGGGGCCCGCTGCGCGAGCACCTCACCGAGCGCGCGAATCTCCGCTTCGCGATAGCCGGCGCCGGTGGGATTCGAAGGGCTGTTGAGCAGGAGCAGCTTGGTGCGCGGACCGATCGCGCGCGCGAGCGCATCGGGTTGCAACCGCCAACCATCCTCGGGCGTGGTGGGCACCAGTACCGCCTCGCCTTCGGCGAGCCGCACCATGTCGGGATAGCTGACCCACGCCGGCGTCGGGACGATCACCTGATCGCCGGGATCGAGCGTCGCGAGCAGATAGTTGAGGATGCTGTGCTTCGCACCGTTGCTCACCAACACGCGCGCGGGCGGGATCGCGATGCCGTGATACGCGGAGAGCTCGGCCGCGACCGCCTCGCGCAGCGCGGGCATGCCGGCGACCGCGGTGTAGCGGATCGCGTTGTCGCGCACGTACGCCGCCGCGGCCTCGCGCACCGCGGTGGGCGGACGAAAGTCCGGCTCGCCCGCGGAGAAGTCGTAGACGGTGCGCCCCTCGGCGCGCAGCGTGGCCGCGCGCGCAGCCATCTGGAAGGTCGCCGACGGCTGGATCCTTGCGGCGCGCTGCGAGATCGAGAAGTCCCCCACGGTGGCCGCGATGGTAGCAGGCCGGCGCGAGCTAGCGCAGCTCGATCGCCAGGCCCGCGAGCCACCGCACGGCTTCGCTCGCGGCTGCGAGCTGCGGACGCGTGGCCTGCTTCTCGGCCGCGGACACGAGTGCCGCGACGATCTCCGTGAAGTCGCCGCGGTCGCGGGCCAGGTCGCGCAACACCGGGCCGAGCTCGCGGACGACGAGCATCGCGCCGTGCGGCTCGTCGTTGCCTTCGTCGTCGACGTCCTCGCGCAGCGTCTCGACGAAGACGGGCGGCTGTCGCCAATCCGAAGAGATCGACGCGAGCGTGCACGGCAGCGAAAGTCGCGGCGTGCACAACGTCTCGCGCGCGCGCAACAGGTGCACCGCGGCGTGGGTGAGATCGATGGCGAGCTGCAATGGATCGGAATCGCTGGACGACTCGGCGAGCCGTCGTGCGAGCGTCGGCTCGATGCGCACGAGCTGCCACAGGCGATAGCGTTGCGCGCCGGCTTCGGCGAGCACGAGCACGCGGCGCGACGAGAGCCGCTGCAAGTTCGCGGCGTGCACACGCGCCCACCGGATGAGCGCTGCGCGGCCGGCATCGGCGTCTTCGAAGCGCGACGCACGGGCCGAGCTCAAGCGATACACCTCGCCGGTCGCGAGCCAGTCGCCGTCGTCGTTGCGTTTCGGACGCAGCTCGTGGCGCGCGGCCTCGTCGAGCAACGCGCGACCGTCGACCGGCGGCCAGATGAAGCCACCGGGGATCCCGGCGTCGGGCGTGAACACCGGCTCGTCTTCGATGTCGTAGCGCCGCAAGCGATCGATGTGACCGACCGCGAACGACAAGGTCGGCACCTCTGCCGCGGCGGTCGGCGGATCGAACGGAGGCGGCGGCGCGACGCTCTGCTCGATGCGGCCCATCTCCGCGAGCAGCTGCGCGGGGTCGTCGACGAGCGGCCGCCCCTTCGGCAACGCGCCGACGTCGGACAACGCGCGCACGCGATCGAGTGCGAGCCGGACCGCGAACACGAACGCCTCGCGCACGCCGTGGCCCGAGGTGGCCACGGTCTCGATGAGCCCGATCGGCGCGATCGCGGAGAGCCCGTCGTGCAGCTCGGCCCGCGGAATCGCGGTGGGCTCGTCGCGCTTGTTCGCCTGCAGCACGAGTCCGATCGGTGGGTCGCGCGTGCGCGTCCACTCCAGCAGATCGCGCAGCAGCGTGAACGTCGTCGCAATCTCGCTGCGCCGCGTGTCCGCCACGACGACGATCGCGTCGGCGGCTTCGAGCAGGTGCTGGCGTCGCCGGGCCAGCTCGCGCTGACCCGGGACGCTGACGATCTGGCAGCGAATCTGCCGGCCCTCGAACAACCCGCCGGTGTAGTCGACCCAGTCGAACGCGAGCGTGCGACCGTCCTTCTCCGCCGGCGTGAAGATGTCGACCCCGAGCCCCTGCGAGAGCGTGCGAACCGTGGTGGTCTTCCCCGAGAACGGTGGCCCGTCGTAGACGACCCGCACGATCAGCACGTCGCGCTCTTCGTCGATGATCGGCATGGCGAGCGGCTACACCAACGCGTTCGCGTGTCGCTGCACCGCGCCGCGTACGATCGCGAGGTTGCTCTGGCTCCGATCCACCGCGAGGTAGAGGAAGGTGGTCTTGTTGAGCAGCTTGATGAGGTGGATCTGCTCGGTGAGCGTGATGAGCATGTCCTCGATCGACCCCGTGAGCTGCAGCGTGTGCATGATCTTCATCTTCTGCTTCACCAGCTCGCTGTTGTAGGCGCTGGCGGCGGTGAGATCGAAGTCGGGACGCACGGACTTCACCGCGAGCGTCATGCCGGACTCGAGGTCGACCAGCGACGCGGCGATGAAGCCTGACGCATCGACGGCGATCTTGTCCAACACTTCGAGGAGTTGTCGTTCGCTGGGCATCGTTTCCCTCCTAGATGGCGAGCTCGGAAGTGAGTGCGGCGAGCTGGTGGCGCGCCATGGCGAGATTGCCCTTGGTCTTGTCGAGCACGAGGTAGATGAACAGCGCATCGTTCGTGCGCAGCGGACGGATGAGGTGGTACTGGCGGCCGAGCGTGATGAGGATGTCTTCGATCGTGTCGTTGAGATCGAGCGCCTTCATCGTCTTGCGCTTCGCACGAACGACCTCGGTGTTGCCGGCCGCTGCGATCTCGAGATTCACCGGGCCACCACCTTCGGCGCCGAGCATCATCCCGCTGTTGCTGTCGACCACACAGGCACCGAGCGCACCATCGAGCTGCAGGATCTTGTTGAGCGTCTCTTTGACGTTGGCCACGTAGGGTTCTCCTTGTCCGGCGACGCCTTCGTGCAACCGACGCGCCACGCCGCGCGGCTCGCCAAGCGCCGCGCGGCCGCGTTCGACGGTCGTGGCGGTGGTCGGAATCCGTCGGTCGACCGGCGGAATCCGTCGATCGCGGGTGCGGTCTCGCGCGAGCGCTTCGTCGCAGTTGGAGCACTGCGTCGGTATGGCGCTTGCTCGTCGTCGCGCACCCGTGAGAGCGCCCGAATCTTCGACGTTCACCGTCGACCTCGCCTATGTAGAAGCGCCGCTGGTCTTGTGCTCGCGCGAGGGCGACGTCCGTGCGGCCACACCGACCGCGCTGGAGCTGCTCGCACGGGTGTCGATCTCGACGCTCTTCCCCACACCGCTGCCCGCGGAGCTGTGGGCCGCGCTCGATCGCTCGGCCACTGCGACTGCGGTGCAGTGGCGACCGCCGGGCTCGTCGCACCTCGTGCTCGGCTGCACGCGCTATCGCGCGCGCGACGGCTGGCTGCTCATCATGAAGGAGGTCTCCGACGTCCACGCCGCGCAGTCGCGTCGTTTCCATCGCGAGCGACTGGAGTCGACCGGTCGCTTGGTGGCCAGCATCGCGCACGAGCTGCGCAACCCGATCGCGAGCATCGTCTACAGCGCCGACCTGCTCGCGACCTACGGCTCCGACATCCCCCCGGAGACCCTCACCGAGACGATGCAGGAGATGATCGCCGCGAGCTCGCGCGTGCAAGCCACGGTCGCGGGTCTACTCGACTACGCGCGACTCGGACCGACGATCAGCACTCCGGTGGCACTCGACGAGGTGCTCACGCGCGCGCAGGGATTCCTGCGCAGCGTGTATCGCGAGGGCTCGCACCAGATGCGAGTCGCGCTCGCGTCGGAGGCGTCGTGTGTTCGCGGGAACACGCTGACGATCGAACAGATCTTCGTGAACCTGCTGCTCAACGCCGCCGAGGCGACGACGCGCAAGCGACCGGTCACGGTGCGCATCACCTCGAGCCTCGTCGCGCCGCTCTCGCCCGGTGGCGCGACGATGGTGCGCGTGAAGGTGCACGACGACGGCATCGGCATCCCTCGCGAGCTGCGCGAGACCGTGTTCGAGCCGTTCTTCACCACGCGGCAGGAGGGCACCGGCCTCGGCCTCAACAACGCACGCGAAGCCGCCGAGAGCCTGGGTGGTCGGCTGACGCTCGAGGACGAGGGCTCGGGCGCCTGCTTCGCGGTCTACTTACCCGTGGGGAGGCCGGATCCGTGACGCGGATCCTCATCGTCGACGACGATCCGGGACAGCTCCGCATGCTCGCACACCTGATCGCCGTGCGAGGGCGCGACCTCTCGGTGGTCACGGCGAATACGGGCACGCAGGCGATCCAGACCCTGCTGTCCTCACAGGTCGATCTCGTGCTCACCGATCTGCAGATGCCGGGCATGAGCGGCTTCGAGCTGCTCACGTGGCTGGTGTCGAACCGGCCGCAGATTCCCATCTTCACGATGACCGCGTATCCCGACGCGGAGTCGGTCGATCGCCTCGACGAGCTCGGCACCATCGAGTGTTTCACGAAGCCGCTCGACATCACCGCGGTGCTGCAACGGCTCTCGCTCGCGCTCGCGGAGGGCGTGGGCGGGCACGTGCGCAACATCGGCATGCCGGCCTTCCTGCAGCTCGTCGAGATGGAGAAGAAGACCTGCGTCCTCACCATCGAGTCGAACGGCAAGAACGGGGTGCTGCACTTCGACGACGGCGTGCTCGTCGACGCGCGTACCGGCACGATGCGCGGCGACGAAGCTGCGCTCGCGATCGCCGGTTGGCCTTCGCCGGCGATCACGATCCGCACCGCGCGGGGCGTTCGCAGCCGCACCGTGTCGCAGCCGCTGGGCTTCATCCTCATGGAATCGATGCGGCGACAGGACGAGGCCCAGCGCGCGGTCCGACGCAACCCGGCCCGTCCGCGCGATTCGTTCCCGCTGGCGGCTCCGGCGGAGTCGGACGCGATCGCGATCGTCGACACCCGCGACGCGCATGTCGAAAAGATGGCGGGCGTGTGCAGCGAGCTCGACGCGCGCGCGCAGCTGGCCGCGACGATCTACCGCGCCGAGGTGGCGGCGGTGGCGGATCTGAGCCTCGAGGACGACGTCGACGAGATCGTGCTGACCACCGACCGCGCGTGGACGATCGTGCGCCGCGTACCCGGCATGCCCGACACGCTCGTGATGGTCGTGTTCGATCCCGGCAAGTCCACGCTCGTGATGGTGCGACTCGGGCTCGACGACGTCGCGCGCCGACTGCAGGCGTGGTGCTGCGGTGATCCGCCCACCGGCGAAGACGCGTGCCCTGTCGAGATCCTCGACGACATCACGGAGTGGGACGGTTAGCGCAGGCCGTAGCGGCGTAGGCGATCGCGCAGGGTCGAGCGCGGGATCTGCAAATGCTCCGCGGCGCGGGTGAGGTTGCCGCCGTACTTCTCGTACGCGCTCGCCACTGCGTCGCGCTCGAGCTGCGGCAGGCCACCGGTGGGCGTCTGCGTCGGCTCGCCACCGCCCATGTGTCGCAGCGTCTCGACGACGTCGTCCGCCGTGATCTCGTCGCCCTGTGCACGCACGGCGGCGGACTGCACCACCGCACGGAGCTCGCGGATGTTGCCCGGCCAGTCGTGGCCCTGCAGCGCATCGACGGCCCCGCTGGCGAGGTCGAGCGCCGCGACCGAGTAGCGCGCGATGAAGTCCTCGAGGAAGTGACGCGCGAGCACCTCGATGTCTTCGAGGCGCTCGACCAGCGCCGGCGAGCGGATCGTGTGCACCGCGAGGCGGAAGTAGAGATCGGAGCGCATCCACTCGTCGGTGCGACCGTGGAGCTTGCGATTGGTCGCGCTGACGATGCGTGCGTGCAGCGGCAGCTCGACGTTCGATCCGACGCGCCGGAATGTGCGCGTCTCCAGCGTGCGCAGCAGCTTCGCTTGTTGCGTCGCCGGCATCTCGCCGACTTCGTCGAGCAGCACGGTGCCGTAGCCGGCTTCCTGCAGCAGCCCGATCCGCGGCCCGCGTGCCCCCGTGAACGCACCCGCTTCGTGCCCGAACAGCTCGCTCTCGAAGAGCGTCTCCGGCATCGCCGCACAGTTGATCGCCACCATCGGATCGCTGCCGCCCGAGAGGCGATGGATCGCGCGCGCCACCAGCTCTTTGCCGGTGCCGGTGGGACCGACGACCATCACCGGCAGTCCACGGTAGCGACCGACGCTCGCGACCTGTGCCCGCAGTGCACGCGCAGCCTCGGAGCTCCCGAGGATCTCGGGCACGAGCAGCTGCGCGGCCATGTCGGGATCGCGGGCCATCGCGCTGCGATGCGCGAGCACGCCGAGCACGTCGAAGAGACGCTGCGGTGCGAACGGCTTCTCGAGTACTTCGGCCGCGCCACCGCGACGTGCTGCGAGCATCGTGGCTTCGTCGAGATAGCCCGACATCAACACCACCTCGGGGCGCGACGGCACTTCGCGAATCGCATCGAGCACGCCGAGCCCATCGATCCGCGGTAATCGCAGATCGAGCAGCATCACGTCGTGCCCCCCGTCGCGGGCGACACTCAGCGCGGCTTCACCATCGCGAACGGCAACGACATGCCATCCTCCGGCGCGTAGCCTGCGAGCGATCGATTGCGAAAGCAGCTCGTCGTCTTCCACGAGCAGCACACTGCCTCTCCTCGGCGCGTAACCCACGACGATCAGTGTTTCAGAGTTTTACTTCGCGAGGCAACACGGGAAAGATCCCGATCACGGTCGGCGCGCATCCAGACGCGAAGCGAGCGGTTCCGTTCGATGCGGCATTTCGATCGAACGACGTCCTCACATCGTTCACACCTCGTTCGGTGAGCGAGCGACGGAATCATGGCGCTGCGATCGCGAGGCGAGCACGCAGCACATCGATACCGGGTGGGCGACAAGGCAATGGCACCAGGTGTAGCTCCGTGACCACGCATTGCGCCCACTGCATCGTCGCGGCATCGCGCACGTCGCCATCGATGCGCACATCCTGCACTGCACCATCGGCCGCGAGCTGCATCGAAACGATCGCGTCGAGATGCGTGGGCGGAGCATGGCTGGCAGCACAACGTTCCAGCGCCAACGAGGCCTTCAATCGATCGATCCACGGCTCGGTACCGGGTTGCAGCAGCTTCAACGATTCGGAGTGGAACGGCGTACCGCCGTCGTCGATCGCCTCGACCCACACGCGACGCTTGCTCGAGCCGGACGCGAACCGAAGCTCGCGGAGCACACCGCACAGACACGCAGCGTCGGCCTCACGGGCAAACGGTGCCGTGCTCTCTGCGTCGCAGCGGGTGACGCGCCCGCGCGCATCGACGGTCGCTCGCAGCGCGTAGACGAGACCGATCATCGGATCGGGATGCGCACACGCAGAGGCCTTCGGATCGAGCGCCGAGAGCTGCGCGTCGGTCGGCGGCGTGCGCCACGGACCGACCCAGCTCGGTGATCCGAAGCGCACGGGCGGCGCGTGACTCGTGCCCGCGAGGCCGAGCCCGCCGACCCCCATGAGCTCGTCGGTCAGCGTCAGCGCAGCGGCGGACCAACGCTTGGGATCCTCGGGCTGCTTCACCACGCGACTGGTCAGATAGACATCGTCCGGCGTGCCGGGGATCGCGACGGTGAGGCGACAACCATCGAAGCACGCCGCGTCGATCGCCACTTGACGATTCGTCGCGAAGTAGCGGGCATGCACTTCGTCGCGCGACAGCGGGCTCACGCAGCGCTGATCGTTCTCCAACACGAGCGTGCCCTTCGCGGCCGCGGCTTCGATGCGCTCGAGCTCGGCGATCGGGATCGTCGCGATCTTGCGGCGCGCGAGCTCGACGGCCACCGCATGACGGAGCTGCGCGAGCTCTTCGCGGAAGAGCACCGGTGAGATCTGGCCCGAGAGCACCACGTCGGACGGCCAGCCGACGATCGGATCGCCGCCGAGCCCGGTGTCGATCGGCGCGACCGACTGCTCGGGTTGCGGCACCTTCGCGGGTGGCTGCGTGGGCGCGGGCTCTGCGTGCGCCGGCGGTGCGATCGTCGGCGTCGTCGCCACCGACTCGACCTGCGGCGGCTGCGGAGGCTCGGCCGTACGCGGCGGCACGCAACCCAACGCGAGCAACAACGCGGCGGCATGCGTGCGTGCGATCATCGAGCACGAACGCTAGCACGCGCGCTGGTCACTGCGCGCGCAGGTACTCGACGATCACTTGCCCGTAGATCTTGGTGGCTTCGAGCTCGACACCGTCGGGCCAGCTCACCGGTGGTGCGGCGCCGCGGATGCGCTCGCGCTCGCACACCACCCGCGCCGACTCGGCGAGCCACCCCTGCCCCACCAATGCGCCCGCGATCGGTGCGAACACTTCGGGGGTCGCGAACGGCGGATCCACGAAGACGAGGTCGTAGCGCGGCCCCTGCGGAGGATGACGCAGCAGCGCGAGCGCATCGCCGCGACGCACCTCCGTGCGATCGCGCAGCGCGAGCGCATCGAGCTGCGCCGCGAGATGCTTCACCACGCGACCGTCGAGCTCGAACAGCGTCGCACTCGCGGCACCACGCGACAGCGCCTCGATCGACAGCGCGCCCGAGCCCGCGAACAGATCGAGCACGCGTGCGCCCTCGATCTCCGCAGTGATGCGCCCGAAGATCGCCTCGCGCACGCGCGACGCCGTCGGCCGCAGCCCCGGCACACCGTCGGGCACGCTCATCAGCTTGCGCCCACGCAGCGCACCGGCTACGACGCGTTGCATCGCCCGACTACGCCATGCCCCACGCGCCGTTCGCAGCCATCGCCGCGCGCTCTTCCTCTTCTTCGCGCGCGAGCCGTTCCCAGCCGCGACGAATCAGACGACGACGCCGCACGTAGGCGACCAGCACGAGCGGAGCGACGACGATGAACGGGATGCCACCGCCGGCGATCATCGGGTACCACACGAAGCGGCCCGGCAACGCGCTGCGCCACTGCCCGACGAGATCGGGCAACGAGGCATCGTAGGCGCCCACGATCGCGGCTTCGAACGACTCGCCCGCGCGCAGCTGCGTGAGCAGCTGTCGCATCGCGACCCCGTCGGCATCGCGCCCCCGCAGGTACTCGACGAGGTCGCGCGCGGCCGCGTACGCAACGGCAGCATCCGGACCATCGGTGCCGCGGAAGTGCTGCTCGAGCTTCTCCAGATCCGGCACGCCCGGACCGAACACCGCCGCCGCCAACGTCTGCGCGCGCGTGAGGCTGATGCCGCCGGTGAAGCTCTCGGCCATGCCTTCGTGGAACCATCGCGGCAGATCGGCGCCACCGGTCGCGCGATGCAGGATGACGTGGGCCATCTCGTGCTTGAGCAGTCGCTCGAGATCGCTGGGCGCACCGTCGGGACCATGACGCGCGATGACGATCTCGCCGGCCTCTGGCCGCGCGACACCGGCGACCCAGTGCGGCATGCCGGTGGCCTCGGCGACGCGGCCCGCATGATCGACGAAGGTGATGCGCACGGTGTCGTCGACGTCGCGTGCGAGCGGTCGCTCGATCTCCGACCACCACTGCGGGATCGATCGCGCGAGCGCCTGCGCCTCGTCCTCGAGCGCGGGCTCGTAGCGCAGCGTCACGCGACCGAGCAGGATCTGCGAGCTGGCCTGTTCGACCGCGAAGCCCTCGGGCCGACCCGTGCTCGCGCGCGCCGTGCCCGCGACCAGCAGCACCATCACCAACAAGAAGGGAGCGATCGCCTGCAACAGCCAGTGCGCCGCTCGGATCGAATGCGCGCGCGCAGGCCGAAGCGAGGTCATGGCGCCACTTTGAGCACGACCTTCTCGTCGCGCAAGGCGTTCGCGACCAGCAACCCGATCGCCGTGCCGATCACGATGATGGCGACGCTGGCCGCAATGCCCGCGCGGGCCTTCGCCGACAGCTTTCCGAGCCGTCTGCGCTCTTGCATCCCCTGTCGTACGAGCTCTTCGTGCTCGTCCCACAACGCGCCCACGAGACCTGGCTCGTCCACGGCGGCAGTGGCGCGAATGCCCAGCGGAACATCGAGTCTGCAGTCGTGTGCGAGCACCACCGCTTCAGGTCGCTTCGGCACGTAACCAATGAACACCACGAGGTCGTCTCTACGATCTCTACAGATCGATCGCGCGTCGCCACCTCCGGCTCGCAGCCGTCGCACCGTGGTCGGCGGCGCCGTCGAGGTGCTGGTGTTGCGTTCGAGTCGCTCGAGCAGCGCGAGCTCGTCCTTGCTGCCGGGCGCCTCGGGCGAGAGCCCGACCGCCACTGCGATGCGCGTCGCTTTGCCGCCGTTCACCACGCGTGGTGGCGGCACGTCGCTGTCGCGCGGCGTGATGCGCTTGCTCGGCGCGGGCGCGTTCACCTCGGGCTCGGCGGTCTCGCCTTGCCACTCGCTGCCGCTCACGCCTTCGTAGCCGCGTGCCGGCGCAGCGTGTGCGGTGCTCGTCGCGATCGTGATCGTCGTCGCGGCCGCGAGCGCCCGGAGCACGGCGCGTCGCGAGCCTGCGATCACGGCGACCCCTTGCGGATCTTGTCGAGCCACTGGCCGAGCGCCCAGGTTTCCTTCGCACGGAAGCCGGTGACGAACTGCAGACCGTGCTCGCCGGTGAGCCCGATCCACCGCACCTCGGCTTGCGCACGCAGCGGGTCGGGCAGCGTCGGCAACGCGAGCGCGATGCCGAAGCGCTCGCCGATGGTGGCCGCGGGCGACAGCCGCACGTCGACGAGCACGCCGCCCAAGCTCATGTTGATCGTGCGCGCATCGATCACCGCATCGCCGCGCTCGATGCGGATCGGCAGATCGGTCGCGATGCGTTCACTCTGGCGCTGCTCCGGGCGCGACATGGGAGGCCGAGTGTCCTGGCTCCGCGCGCGCGCGTCAACGCGGCATGTGATCACTCGACCGGTGGGCCCGGATCGCCGCGGGCGGGGCGGCGGCGTTCGTGGAACCACACGCGGTACGCCTTCATCTTGCGCACTTGATCGGCGGGCGCGTGGCGCTTGCAAGTGCGCAGCTCGGCGCTCTTCGCCGGTGCGCCCCAGCGGGCCTCGGGGCACTCGTTGGGGTTGTAGGCCATCTCCAACGACGGCGCGCGCTCGATCAGCTCCGCGATCGTCACCTTCTGCTTGCTGCCGTCGCTGCGGGTGTACTCGAACGCGAGCGACGCGTCGGCGAGCATGCGTGCGCGATCCTTGCGGACCGCTTCGAGCAGCGCGGGCATCGTGGTGCCGTCGGTGAGGAACGCTTCCGGGTTGCGCTCGACCTTCTTCTCGAAGCCCACCACGACGTCGATCGCGATCAGCAGTCGCAGATCGCGGGCCGGCGTCGCGAAGTTCTCCCACGCGCCGGTGGTCTCGAAGATCGCGTGCCCGCTCGGCATCGAGATCGTGCCGCCACCACCGGCGAAGTGGGTCTCGCCGTTGTCGACCGAGGTGACGCGCACCTTCGCGGCCTCGAGCAGCGCGGCCACGGCCTCGGCCTGTGCACGCAGTGCATCGCGCTTGCCCGGCGTGACCAGCCCGTCCATGCGATCGTAGAACTGCGGCGCATCGAGCTTGCTCTGCTCGTCGCTCCAGTCGCCGTAGCCCGCACGCTTCGCGATGTCCTCGTCGGTCGCTGCGCGCAGCTCGTCGCCGACGACGTCGATCGGTCGCGCGGCCTTGAAGCCGCTGCCACCGAGGCCCGGATCCGGGTTCCACAGGAAGTTGCCCTCCCAGAAGCGCTTGCGCGTGATGCTGCCGTCGGGCTGGCCGTCGATCGCATACAGCACGCCGGGCTCCGCACCCTCGGGATCCATCAGCTCGACGAGCACGAACACGTGGCCGTACGGATCGGCGTAGATCGTGCCGGGTCGCAGCCCGCGGCGCGACAGCGCGACCGGATACCAGTCGGTCGCATCGTCGCCGAACGCGGTGCGTCCGTTGCCGGTGTGCACGCCCCACGCGAGCGTGCGACGGAAATACTTCTGCACGACGCCGAGCTCGCCTGGCTTCTTGCCGTCGCTGCCTTCGGGTGCGCTCGCGACCGTGCGCAGCTTGCCGCAGCGCGGCGCCTTGCCGGGTGCGCCGCGCGAGCATCCGCGGAAGCCGAAGGGCAAGCCACGCTTCCACGCGAAGTAGGCGCGCAGGAAGTACGGCGTGTCGGCGCAGTCGGGCTTGAGATGCAGTCCGATCT
>DASZPU010000048.1:0-2454 GCA_035550195.1 Nannocystaceae bacterium | reverse complement strand
TCTCGTGTGGGACCACCGCGCTTCGCCGACGTCCACACCAGCTCTTTGCCGAGCTGCTCCACGACGCCGTCGATCTTCGTGCGGCGACGGATCTCCGACAGCACGTCTTCCCACGCGGTCGCATCGATCGTGCCGGGCACGCGGCGCTCGTAGACGAGCGCGGTCGGACCGAACACGCCGCCACCGCTCACCTCGGGTGTGTCGTGGCGCGTGCGCAGCTCCACGGCCGCACGACGCACGAGCGCGGCATCGATGCCGGCCTCCGCGGCTGCGGTCTCGAGCTCCGCGAGCGTCATGCTGCGTCCGGCCTGCACCTCCGCGGCCCGGCGCAGGATCAGCCCGACCTCTTCCTCGTCGAAGCGCTCGGGCTCGTCGCTCACGGCGCGCGCGAGACTACCACGCTCGACCGGGTGCTATTGCCCACGCACTCGAAGGCGGCAGCGACTCTCGAGCCCGACGTGGCTTTGCCACGGCGGACAGCGAGCATGACTGCTCGCGCCAGGAAGAGCGCCGGAGGGCGCGACCAAAACTCAGCTATGCCGATGACCGCGGGTGCGATGCGGTCGACGCCGCGCGAGCGTCTCGCGCTGCACCGCGGCGAGCAGCCCGTTCACGCTCGCGGGCTTGTGCAGGAACGTGACGCCATCGGGTGCATCCTCGGGAGCGACGCCCGACATCACGATCACCGGCACGCCATCGTAGCGATGCACCGACTGCATGTAGCGCACGACTTCCCAGCCGCTCATCACCGGCATCTCGAGATCGAGGAGCACGAGATCGGGCAGCTCCGATCCACGGAGACGATCGAGCGCAGCGTGGCCGTCGCCCGCCGCATGCACGACATAGCCTTCGGCTTCGAGCGACGCGCACACGAGCTCGCGGAGATCTTCGTCGTCGTCGACGACCAAGACCTTGCAACGCCCGGGGGCACTCGATGAATCGGCCGGCACGTCCACTCTCACCGAACGAGGCTGCAAGTCGGATGCCGCGCCCTGCCATCGCCAGTTCGAGGCCTGTCATCGAGCTGGCGCGCCGAAGCGCACACCGGTCGCATACCCGCACGGGCGGCCGCTGAACGCAGTGCACGGCGCCGGCCGGCGCCGGCCTCAGCGGTGGCCGGACAGCCACGCGTCGACTTCGGCGAGGCGATCGACGTAGCCGGCGCCCCGCATCGACGTACGCGGCGCGCGCTTCCTCGGCGAGCGCCAGTGCGCGCGCGTGCTCGCCGAGCTGCCACCGCACGCGCGCGAGCCCGAAGCTCTCGAAGGCGCGATCTTTCGGGATCCCTCCCCGCTTGTCGCGGATCGCGATCGCCCGCTCGAAGTCCGCCGCAGCCTCGGTGTAGCGCTTCAGCTCGTAGCGCACCTGCGCGAGGTTGCCGAGCGTGTTCGCGATCGAAGGATGATCGGCCGGCAACGTGCGCTCGCGGATCGCCAGCGCGCGCGCGAAGATCTGCTCCGCGTCTTCGCGCCGGCCTTGTGATGCGATCGCCATCGCGAGGTTGGTGATCGCCATCAGCGCATGCGGATGCTCTTCGCCGAGCGACGCCTCGAGGATCTTCGCGGAACGTGCGAGCGTCGCCTCCGCCTCGGCGTAGCGCGCCTGGGTGAGCTGGATGACGCCGAGGTTCACCAGGATGCGCCCGACCTCGACGTGATCGGGCCCGCGCTGCGCTTCCATGATCGCGAGCACGCGACGATCGATGGCCTCGGCCTCGTCGCGATTGCCGAGGTTCTGCTCGCACACCGCCATGTTGGTGAGCACGCCGGCGACGTCGTAGTGATCGGGCCCGAGCACCGGCTCGAGGATCGCGAGCGCGCGGCGATGGTGCTCGAGCGCGCGCTGGTAGTCACCGCGCTGCTCGTACACCTGACCGAGGTTGGTGAGGCCGGTGGCGATCTCGGGATGGTGATCGCCGAACAGCCGCAGCAGCATCTCGTGCGACTCGCGGTAGAAGCGTTCGGCCTCGTCGGGCTCGCGGCGATCGGCGTGGACGCGACCGATGCTGGTGAGCCCCATCGCGACGTCGGGGTGATCGCCCGCGTGCAGGCGCTGCCAGATGTCGAGCGCAGCGGTGTAGTCGACCAGCGCGTCGTCGAAGCGCGCTTGCTCGAGTCGCAGGCCACCGCGACGGTTCTTCGCATACGCCTCGGTCGTGCTGCCGGGCGCGGTCTCCCGCGCGAGGCTCACGGCGACGCGCGCCCACGCATCAGCCTCGCCGAAGCGAGCATCGAACGCGCTGAGCTGGCTGGTGAGCAGACCGGCCGCACGCGCGCCGACGCGCTTGGGCCCGTGCTCGATCGCGAGCTCGACGACCTCGCGCAACGTGTCCTCGGACTCGCGACTGCGACCGACGCGATCGAGCACGAAGCCGAGCTGCGCGCCGACCTCGGCCCGCAGCGGTGCGAAGCCGATCGCCTGCGCGTGCGCAGCGATGGGCTCGAGCTGCGCGAG
>DASZPU010000047.1:0-4805 GCA_035550195.1 Nannocystaceae bacterium | reverse complement strand
TGTTGGCCGCGTTGCCGACCAGCTCGACGTTCTCGCCGGGCGCCCACCACGGCTCGATCGTGATCGAGGGCGCGCCGGCATCACACGCGCCGTCGTCGGCGTTGTAGTCGTTGCGCCAATAGTGGAGCTTGCCGGCGTTCGCGGTGCCGGCTTCGCAGGGCGCGAGCACGCGTTGCTGCTTCGGTCCGAACTCGGGCTCGTCGGCGCTGCGATCGATCAGGCGGACGTTGAGCCACGTCTTGCCGGTCTCGAACATGGTGTCGTAGAAGCGCACGTCGCCGAGCGCTTCCGCGACGAACGACTCCACGTACGCGAAGCGAGCATCGTCGTCGCCGAGCGCGAGGATCTCGTCGAGCTGCGCGTCGGTCGGCGGAACACCGAGCAACGCGATGCTCGCGCGCCGCAGCAATCGCAGCGGCGACAGCTCGTCGGCGAGCGGCTCGTCGCCGGCGGTGTCGCTGCCGCTGCCGTCCGATTCGTCGTCACACGGCGCGCCAGAGCTGCCCGATTCGCTGGCGCCCGTGCCTTCGCCATCGCCGGCATGCGCTCCGCCGGATCCACCACAGGTGCCGCAGCCGAGCATCGGCGCGAGCAGCAGTGCGAGCCACCCATCGCGCGATCGATCGCGGAGACCCGCGGCAGCTCGGTGCATGCGCCCCACCGCGCGCACGCAATGCAGCCGGCTCGCCCGCGGCGCGTCGCAATGGATCCCCGGTGTTGGCCGAGCCCGCCGCGCGAGCTGGGGACCACGCCCCCCTCGCGCTGGCGGGGTTTCCCCAGCCACTCACCTCAGATGCCGAACGTGCACTGCAGCCCGGCGCCGATCGTGCAGCCGCCGAACTCGTCGCACGAGTCCTCCGCGCACGCGTCGAGATCGTCGAGCGCCTGCTCTTGCTCGTCGGACATGCAATCGTCCATCGAGTCCTTGCAGTCGTCCTTGCAATCGTCGACGTCGACGTCACCGTCGCAGTCGTGCGCCTTCTGGCAGTAGTCGGCGCACGTCAGCGCGACGCGAGCGTTGCCGGTGCCATCGCGCTCGCACGCACCGATTGCCGTACCCAGCGCGAGCGCCCCCAGAAACAGATAGCCCTTGTGCATGTCGTCCCCTCGCCCGTCGGTGTGCGCCACCGTTCGGTGACGTCAAGCGCCCGACGGGTCGGGATCACTGACACGCCAGGTGCACGTCCACGATCGCGGCAGGCTGGGTCGAGCCGCCGTGGCTCATCGCCACGGGGGTGCGCTCGATCGCACAGTTGCCCCGCGCGTCGCACTCGCGGTCGTCCGCGTGCGCCAGCGGGATCGCGTCGATTCCCGCGATCGCGAGCGAAGTGTGCTCCCAGTGGGTCGAGCGCCGGTCGCCGTCGTGATCGCTCCACAGCAGGAGGTCGGCGAAGCGCGGGTCGGCGGGCGTGATCATGCCGTCGCCGTTCGCGTCGAGCTCGGCGAGCGCGGCGAAGCCGTCTCGAGCACGCGATCCGTCGCGCATCGCGGTGCCCGAGCCGAAGAGCTCGTGGCCGCCGTCGATCGATCCGTTGCGATCGAGATCGATTGCGAGCCACGGCGTCGACGCAGTGGGCCAATCGTGCGTGATGCACTCACCGGCGATCGCGAACGTCGACGTGCCCGCGGGCTCGAAGCGCAGCGCTTCCCCGGCCGGCACGAGCACGAGCGGCGTCTCGCCTTCGCCGTTGTCGTCGAACACGCACTCGCCCCACGCCGGCTCACCGTCGTCGAGCCGGCACGTCTTCTTGCTCTGGCCGTCGCACCACTCGGTCTCGTCCGGCTCGCACTCGCGTTCCTCCAACGCGACGCATGGTCCCCAGTGCAGCGCCGTGAGCTCGCCGTACTCACCGCAGTACTGCACGCCGATCGCCGCCTCGCCGCACGAACGATCCTCGAGGTACTGCATGCAGACCTCGCCCTCGCGATCGTCGACGCCGTGGAGTTGCTCCTCGGGCCCGTCATCGACACGTGCCGTGCACGCAGCCAGGGAAAGCGACAGCACCAGCGCACGCCGAACGGGAATCCACATCATGTCCACCCACCTACGCACCGATGAAAAGCAGGGAACGTGCCAGTGCCGATCCGCTGCGGAGACGGGCCCAGGCCCGGTTCTGCCACGACGCCGACGTCACGATCGCGACGGCGCTGCCCTGGCGATCGCAGGCGCGGCGAGCACGAGCAACAGCGCGGGGAACTCGGCCCACGCGTGCACGCCCGCGATCGTGCCGTACCACGCGCGGGCGTTCGCGAAGTCGAGCGCGTACGCGAGCGCGAGCGCGGCTCCGACGAGCACGGTCGCGGTGATCCAACGCTGCGGAACACGGGCGCGATCGGTGCGGGGGAGCACGAGCAGCACGCCGACATAGTGGGCGCACTGCAGGTACGCGCACGCGCTGAAGGCATGCAGCGCCGCCATCGGATCGAGCCAGCCCGCGGGGAGGAACGCCTTCATGTGCTCGTCGAGCGGGCCGATGTCGAGCAGCATGGCTTCGGGCGCGACGAGGCCGAGCGCGTGCATCGCCCGCCACGGCACGCCGGTCGCGATCGCGAGCGGGATCGCGACGAACACGATCGCGCAGGCGAGCGACGCGCGACGGCGTGCGGCGTGCGGCAGCGCGTCGAGCACGAGCGGCCACGGTGCGAGGTTGTGCAGCACCGCGGCGACGAGTAGCGCGTGCATCGGCGAGATCGCGAGGCCGAGCAGCAGCGCGAGCGCGACGATCACCGCGAGCGCGCCGCGGGCTCGACCGGCGCGCCACACCGTGGGCAACAGCGCGAGCACCAGCGCCGCCGCGATCGCGAGCTCGACGGCGTGCTGCGTCGCGCGCGGGAGCACCTGCAGGTTGCCCGCGATGCGCACCCCGAAGATCGTCGCGAGCCCGAGGCCCACGACGAACGGCTGGAGCCCGCGCAGACGATCGCGGTAGCGCGCGTCGATGATGCGCAGCTCGACGATCGCGTGCGCGAGCCCGAAGCACGCCAGCGTGATCGCGTAGGTCGCGAGTGGCAGCGCGATCGCAGCGATCGCAGCGGCCGCGAGCAGCAGCACGATCGGCGCGCGCGGGATCATGATCGCCGGCGCCGCGCGAGCACCAACAGCGCCACGCCGAGCGCGAGGCTGCCGAAGGACGCGGGCATCGGATCCACCGCGCACGATTTCGCGGCCGGCTGTGCGGGCGGAGCCGTGCTCGCGGGCGCGGTCTTCTGCTCGCTCACGGTCGCCTTCGCATCGCTGGCGGTCGTCTTCGTCTCCGGCGCGACCGCGGCCGGCGTCGGCTCGACCTTCGCCTCGGGCTCGACCTTCGCCTCGGGCTCGACCTTCGCTTCGCTCTTCGCTTCGCTCTTCGCTTCGACCTTCGGATCCGCCTTCGTCTCGCTCTTCGTGGCTTCGCCGACCTTCTGCTCGGGCAAGCACTTCATGCACTCGCGCTCGACGGTCTTCGGCTTGCCGTCGCTGTAGTCGAGCCCGCTGCACGTCGACTTGCGGCAGAAGCCGCGGCCGCCGTCGAAGTTGCACGCGGTGCCGGCTTCGCGGCCGCTGCAGACGTCTTCGTCCGTCGCGATGTCGTCCGCGAACGCGCTGACGGGGGCGAGCCACAACGATGCAGAGACGACGAGGCGCTTCATCGTGGCGCGATCGTGCCACAGCGCGCGCGGGCGCGCTGGCCTTTCGCGAGCGCAGCGTCGAGACAGTCGAGCGTGGCGAGGTCGTTGCGCGTGCGCGGCAACGCAGCGAGCAACGGTGCACGCGCGTGCTCCAGCAACGCGCGCGCCACGGCGGTATCGGCGGTGAGCTGCGCCACCGTGATCTCGACCTGGGCGCGCAGCACCGGATCGACGCCGTCTTTGCGCGCGATGGTGAGAGCGCGCTCGGCCGACGCGAGCGCTTCGGCGGGCGCACTGGGCTCGAGCGCGTGCGCGAGCACTTCGAGCGTCGCGGCGAGGTGCGGATGATCGCCGGGCAAGATCGCCTCGAACGACGCGAGCCCGCGGCGCAACGCGATCGCAGCATCGGCGGGTCGGCGCGCGCCGAGCAGCGCACGACCGAGCCCGACGTCGGCGATCGCGACCTCGCTGTGGGCTTCGCCGAGCGCCGCCGCCAGCTCGTCGCGTGCACGCTGCAGCGTCGCGATCGCAGCGACGTGCTCCCCCATGTTCTCCTGCAGGTTGCCGATCGAGATCCGCACGCGCGCGACGTCTTCGTCGGCGTCACCGAGCGCGGCCGAGAGCACGAGCAGCGCGCGCTCGTAGTCCGCCATCGCGCCGGCGTCGTCACCGAGCAGCTCGCGCGCGACCCCGACGTTGTGCAGGCTGCGACCGGTCGCGGCCGAGCGCGGGTCCTCGCGCTCGCGCAACTGCAGCGCGCGCGCATGGTAGGCGAGCGCGAGCGCGACCGGCCCCTGTTCCTCGAAGAGGATCGCGAGATTCTGCAGGTTGCTCGCGATCTGTGGCGAGTCGACGCCGTAGATCTCGACGTCGATCGCGAGCGCACGCTCCTGGTGCGCGCGCGCCTCGGCACCGTCGCCGAGCTCGTGCGCCGCGACGCCGAGGTTGGCCTCGACGGAGGCGACATCGGGATGGATCGGCCCGAGCGCGGCCACGAGGATGTCGCGCGCACGCAGCCAGTGCCCGCGTGCAATCTCGGGCTTCGCCTGCGCCCGCGCGACGCGACCGAGCCCCTGCAGCGACGCCGCGACCTCGATCGACTGCGGTCCGAACGTCGCCTCGCGCAACGCGAGCGCGCGCTCGTGCATGGCCTGCGCCTGCTCGAACTGGTTCTCCGTCTCGTACACGCGCGCTTC
>DASZPU010000046.1:0-2328 GCA_035550195.1 Nannocystaceae bacterium | reverse complement strand
TGGCGCGTCGCGCAGATGCTCGTCGAGTCGAAGCTGCTGCCCGCGGGCGCGTTCCAGCTGCTGCTCGGCCCCGCCGGCGATCTGCTCGATCACGTCGGTCCGCAGGACGTCGTCGCGTTCACCGGCTCGGCCGACACCGGCGCGAAGATCCGCGGTCATCGTCGCGTGGTCGCCAGCAACGCGCGCGTGAACATCGAGGCCGACAGCCTCAACGCCGTCATCATCGGGCCCGACGTGCAGAGCGGCAGCGAGCTGTTCGATCTGATCGTGAAGGACTGCACCATCGAGCTCACGCAGAAGGCCGGGCAGAAGTGCACCGCGACGCGGCGCATCCTCGTGCCCAGCGCGCTCCTGCCCGAGCTGCGCGACGCGCTGGTCGATCGGCTCGCTGCGATCGCGGCGAAGACCGGCGATCCCTCCGACGACGCGGTGCGCATGGGCCCCTTGTCGAGCAAGTCGCAGCTCGCCGATGCGCGGACGGGCGTCGCCGAGCTGGCGAAGTCCGCGAAGGTCGTGCGCGGCGACGCGACGCGCACCGAGTTCGCCGGCGTGTCGCCGGGCACGGGCTGCTTCCTCGAGCCCATCCTCCTGGAGGCCTCGGAAGCGGGCGCGCTCGATCGCAACGCCGCGTTCCATCGCCTCGAGGTGTTCGGTCCGGTCGCGACGCTGTTGCCGTACGACGGCAAGGTCGAGACCGCCGCGCGCATCGTCGCGGCCGGCGAAGGCTCGCTGGTCGGCACGCTCTACGCCGACGATCGCGAAGTGACGGCGCAGGCCGTCGCTGCGATCGCACCGTGGCTCGGTCGCCTCGTGCTCGCGAGCGAGAAGATCGCGGGCGCATCGATGAGCCCCGGCGCGGTGCTGCCGGTCGCGAACCACGGCGGTCCGGGTCGCGCGGGCGACGGTGGCGAGCTCGGCGGTCGCACCGGCCTGCGCTTCTACCTGCAGCGCACGACGCTGCAGGGCGGCGCGGCCGAGCTCTCGCGCTTGCTCGGCGAGTGATTCACGCGGGCGTGGGCGCGTCGGCGAGGCGCGACTCGACCCACGACTGCTCTGCGACGAGCCCGTAGCTGCGGAAGAAACCCGCGAGCGCGACGTAGCGCGCGCGCGGATCGAAGCCCACCGCGAGGTGGAGCTTGCGCAGACACACCGCGCACAGGTGCAGCGGCGTGCGATCGGCTTCGGCTTGGTTGTTCGATCCGTTCATCAGGCAACGGTGGTAGACGCAGTGCTGCATGCCGAACATGTGGCCGACCTCGTGCGCGACGACGCCGAGGCCACGGCGGCGCACGAGCATCGGATCGCTGGGCGGCTTGCCGAAGAACGCGTCGTCGTAGCGCGCGAGGCTGAACACGCCGACGCGCTCCGAGAGGCTCGCCTGGCCGTACACGAAGTTCCACGACGCATCGGGGAAGAGATCGGTCGTGGTGACGCCGATGCAGCAGTACGCGTCGTCGGGCAGGTGCTGGCGCAGCACCGCGTCGATGTCGGTCGCGTTCCATTGCTCGCGACCACGGTTCATGCGAATGCCGACGCGCACGCGATCGATCGCCAGCGGCTCCGCGATGCGCACCGGCAGCACGAAGAAGCGCGCGAGCCAGTCGACGAGCTCCGGAGCGCTCGGGTGCATCGTCGCGATGTCGACGGCGCGATGCGCCATGACGAGCGGCTGGATCACGATCGTGTCGCGCGGACGCGCGGGACGATTCGTGTCGTCGGCGACGAACCGCTCGACGTCCTGGCCGTCCTCGTGGTGATCGGCGAGCCAGTCACCCGGCTCCGGCTTCGCCAGCGCCTCGAAGGCGCCGCGATCGAAGGCCCAGTCGAGCTCGCGTGGCCACTGCGGACCCATGCGCGGCGGCGGATACGGCCAGCCCTGCGCGGGCGCGTCCGGGTCGCTGGAGTGTCCACACGCTGCGGCCAGAGCCGCCGCACCTTGGAGCCATCGTCGACGCGAGCGTCGCACGATCGCGTTGTACGACCGTGACGCGCGTCGGATTTCGAATCGCGTCGAAACGCTGCGATCAACCGCCGGGCGGCTTCGCGTCGGCCTTCGCGGCGCCGGCCTTCGCATCGGCCGCCTTCGCTTCGCCGGCCTTCGCCTCGCCCGCCTTCGCTTCGGCGCGGGCCTTGGCCTCGCGGGCGCCCAGTGCGGCTGCGCGCGCGGCCGCACGCTTCGCGTCGGCCTCGTCCGTCGGCGCCGCCTTGGCGTCCACGGCCTTCGCCTCGCCGGGCTTCGCTTCGCCCGCCTTCGCCTCGCCGGCCTTCGCTTCGCCGGCCTTCGCTTCGCCGGCCTTCGCTTCGCCGGCCTTCGCGTCGGCCTTCGCT
>DASZPU010000045.1:0-2994 GCA_035550195.1 Nannocystaceae bacterium | reverse complement strand
CACGCACAACCTTAAGAACGTCAGCGTCGACCTGCCGCGCGAGCGACTCGTGGTGATCACCGGCCTCTCGGGCTCGGGCAAGAGCTCGCTCGCCTTCGACACGCTCTACGCCGAGGGCCAGCGCCGCTACATCGAGAGCCTCTCCGCGTACGCGCGGCAGTTCCTCGGGCAGCTCGATCGCCCCGAGGTCGAGCACCTGCGCGGGCTCTCGCCGACCATCGCGATCGAGCAGAAGAGCGCGAGCAACAACCCGCGCTCCACCGTCGGCACCATCACCGAGATCTACGACTACCTCCGCGTCCTGTACGCGCGCATCGGCATCCAGCACTGCCACACGTGCGGCAAGGCGGTGCGGGGCCAGAGCGCCGAGCAGATCGTCGACGACATCCTCGGTCAGCCCGAGGGCACGAAGCTCCTCCTGGTCGCGCCGCTCGTCACCCATCGCAAGGGCGAGTACCGCGATCTGTTCGACGAGCTCGCGGGCCGCGGCTTCCTGCGCGTGCGCGTGGACGGCACGGTGCACCGACTCGATGCGCCGCCGAAGCTCGACAAGAAGCTCAAGCACGTCATCGAGCTCGTCGTCGATCGCATCGTCGTGAAGTCGGAAGATCGTCGGCGCATCACCGAGAGCGTCGAGCTCGGGCTGCGCGAAGGCAAAGGCGAGCTGCGGGCCGAGCCCGAGCCCGCGCCCGGCGCACGCGCGCCCGCGATCGCGTTGGTCTACTCGGAGTCGCGCACGTGCTGCGGGCACTCGTTCCCCGAGCTGTCGCCGCAGTCGTTCTCGTTCAACAGCCCGCTCGGCATGTGCCCCGACTGCAACGGCCTCGGCACGCGCATGGAGGTCGATCCCGATCTCGTCGTGCCCGATCCGAAGAAGTCGATCCAAGAGGGCGCGATCGCACCGTGGGCATCGGCGATGAACCGCGGCGAGGGCTGGACGTATCGCATCGTCGAAGCGCTCTCCAAGGCCTGCGACGTCGACCTCGACGTGCCGTGGAAGAACCTCGGCAAGCGCAAGCAGGCGCAGGTGCTGTACGGGCTCGGCGGCAAGCGCATCAAGGTGAGCTGGGGCAGCGAAGGCGGCGAGAGCCACGGCACGTGGGGCATGCGCTTCGAAGGCGTCATCCCCAACCTCGAGCGCCGCTACCAGCAGGCCGCCTCGGATCCCACGCGCGACATCTACGGGCGCTTCTTCGCGGAGCTGCCGTGCGAATCGTGCCACGGCAAGCGCATGCGACCCGAGAGCCTCGCGGTGAAGGTCGCGGGCAAGGGCATGGCAGAGATCACCGCGCTCACCGTGAGAGGGGCATCGGATCACTTCGCCGCGCTGCCGCTGCGCGGCAACCAACAGAAGATCGCCGAGGGCGTGCTACGCGAGATCAATGCGCGGCTCGGCTTCCTGCTCAACGTCGGGCTCGACTATCTCACGCTCGATCGCGCGGGGCCGTCGTTGTCCGGTGGCGAGGCGCAGCGCATCCGGCTCGCGAGTCAGCTCGGCAGCGAGCTGTCGGGCGTGATGTACGTGCTCGACGAGCCCAGCATCGGGCTGCACCAACGCGACAACCAGCGGCTCATCGCCACGTTGCAGCGGCTGCGCGACCTCGGCAACTCGGTCATCGTCGTCGAGCACGACGAAGAGACCATCCGCATGGCCGATCACGTGATCGACTTCGGTCCCGGTGCGGGGCACACCGGCGGCGAGGTGGTGTTCTCGGGCACGCCGGCGGAGCTCGAGGCGTGCGTCGGCAGCAGCACCGGCGACTACCTCGCGGGGCGCCGCAAGATCGAGGTGCCGAGCAAGCGCCGCAAGCCCACCGGCGAAGTCAGTGTGCTCGGCGCATCCGAGCACAACCTGCGCGACCTCGATGTGTCGTTCCCGCTCGGCGTGCTGTGTGCGGTCACCGGCGTGTCGGGGGCGGGCAAGAGCTCGCTGGTCAACGGCATCCTCCTGCCCGCGCTCTCTCGACTGTTGCACGACAGTGTCGATCGCGTCGGCGCGCACAAGAAGATCGTCGGGCTCGAAGCGCTCGACAAGGTGATCGCGATCGACCAGAAGCCCATCGGTCGCACGCCGCGATCGAATCCCGGCACGTACACGAAGGTGTTCGACGAGATCCGCGAGGTGTTCGCGCAGCTACCCGAGTCGCGCACGCGCGGGTTCAAGGCCGGGCGCTTCTCGTTCAACGTGAAGGGCGGGCGCTGCGAGTCGTGCGAGGGCGACGGCGTCGTGAAGGTCGAGATGCACTTCCTCGCCGACGTCTACGTGCCGTGCGAGGTGTGCCACGGCAAGCGCTACAACGCGCAGACGCTGGGCATCCGCTACAAGAACCTCAACGTGTGCGAGGTGCTCGACCTCAGTGTCGACGACTGTCGCGAGCTGTTCGCGAACCACGCCACCATCGCGCGCGTGCTCGACACGCTCAAGGACGTCGGGCTCGGCTACATGAAGATCGGGCAGTCTGCGCCGACGATGTCGGGCGGCGAAGCGCAGCGCGTGAAGCTCTCGCGCGAGCTCGGCAAGCGCCAGACCGGGCGCACGCTCTACATCCTCGACGAGCCCACCACGGGCCTGCACTTCGAGGACATCCATCGCCTGCTCGGCGTGCTGCAGCGCCTGGTCGACGCCGGCAACACCGTCGTCGTCATCGAGCACAACCTCGACGTCATCAAGTGCGCCGACTGGATCATCGATCTCGGTCCCGAAGGTGGCAACGGCGGCGGCGAGATCGTCGCGCAAGGCACCCCGGAGCAGGTCGCGAAGATCCACGCGTCGCACACCGGCCGCTTCCTCGCGCCGCTGTTGCGCAAGCGCTGAGCTACTTCGCGGGCTTCCAGCTCGGGTCGCAGTGCGGCGCGACGTCGAGCGGCGCGTCGGGGGCGATGAGGTTGGCCGGGCCGTACATGTCGACGACGAGCTGGCGCGCGTCGGCGGGCCCCTGGTCGCGATCGATCGACTCGACGAAGAACGCCTGCTTGTCGCCTTCCATGCGCACG
>DASZPU010000044.1:0-3464 GCA_035550195.1 Nannocystaceae bacterium | reverse complement strand
AGAAGCGCACGCGGCTGCGTACCGTTCGCGACGAGTCCGGCGATCGCAACGGCTTCGCGGGCAAGCGCTACCGCACCGAGGTGCTGGGCGCGGAGCAGTACGCCGACGCGTTCGACGACTATCTCGCGTTCCTGCGCCCGCGGCTCGAAGCGCTGCGCCGCGTGCTGCGCGACGACGGCAGCTTGCTCCTGCACCTCGACCAACGCGAAGTGCACTACGTGAAGGTCGAGCTCGATCGTTTGTTCGGCCGCGCGTCGTTCCTCGGCGAGATCATCTGGGCCTACGACTACGGCGCGCGCAGTCGTCGGCGCTGGCCGGCGAAGCACGACAACATCCTGTGGTACGCGAAGGATCCGCGGCGCTACTGCTACGACTACGACGCGATCGATCGGATCCCGTATCTCGCACCGGGGCTCGTCGGCCCCGAGAAGGCCGCGCGCGGCAAGACACCCACCGACGTGTGGTGGCAGACCATCGTGAGCCCGACCGGCAAGGAGAAGACCGGCTATCCCACGCAGAAGCCGCTGGCGATCGCACGACGGATCGTGCGCGTGCACTCGCAGGTCGGCGACACGCTGCTCGATCCGTTCGCCGGCAGCGGCACGCTCGGCGAAGCCGCGATCGAGAGCGGCCGCGACGCGATCCTCATCGACGAGAGCGAAGCCGCGATCGCGGTGATGCGCAAACGACTGAAGCCCCGACCTTCGCGCTGAAGGCCGGGGCGCCGTCGTGAAGCGTGCTTCAGTGGCAGGTCTTGTGCGCCGGCGCGTTGGCGCGGAAGTCCGCGCTGTTCACGATCGTGCACTCGCTGACGATCAGGCTCTTCAGCGCGGTGACTTCGTCCCACGTGAGCGCCATCGGGGCGAACACCAGCGGGATCGAAGCGGTCGGCAGCGTCGCGATCTGCTCGCGCAGGTCGCCGAGCAAGTCGTCGGCGCGGCCGGTCTCCCACATCGACTCGAAGTTGCTCTCGTAGCTCGCGACGAGGTCGGCGAACTCCGAGCCGGAGAAGTGCAGCATGTTCTCGAACGTCGCGTGCTCGGCGTTGTCCGACAGGTTGTAGCTGCCGGTCCACAGCTCGTCGCCGTCGACGATCATGTACTTGTGGTGCATCTGCACCGCGTAGCTCGCGTCCCAGCGGTACGCGTAGTACTTGTAGCGAACGTCGATGTTCGACTGACCCACGATCAGCCCGAACAGGAAGCCGCTGTCGTTGCAGTCGCGGATCTTGCTCTGGCTCGTGCCGGCGTTCTCCAGGCACTCCTCGAGGTCGTCGACCTGCGCGTCGTGGGTCGACTGGCTGATGAACTCCTGGCCGTCGAGGTAGACGCGGATGTCCATCTCCGGCGCGCTCGCGGCCTTCGCCATCAACGCTTCGGCGACCGGGCGCGAGCGCAGGTGGCCCGACGCGATGTGGATCGACTCGCTCGCGCCTTCGATCGCGGCGACGAGCTGGTCGGAGATCTCGTTGCGACCCTGGGTCACGAACGTGTCGGCGCCCTGGATCTTGAAGTTGGCCGACGTGTAGAAGACCTCTTCACCCGCATCGTCGCCGATGAGCTCGTCGGTGATCGCGAGCGTCGCGTGCTCGGTCACGAGCGCCGGGTTCGCGGCCAGCTCGCGCGAGTGGTCCCACAGCAGATCGAACTCGCGCTGGAAGCGGAGGTTCAGCTCGCGGTGGTTGCCGAGGAAGAGCGTGTTCTCGTCGTAGACCGTCGCCGCGCCGTTCGACCAGTTGCCGCTGCCGGTCACGAGCGTCGCGGTCTCGGCGTTCGCAGCCTCGTCGCGCGCGCCGTCGATCAGCATGAACTTGTGATGCATGATCTTGTTCACCCAGCGCACGTCGACGCCGAGGTTCTCGAGCTGGCCCGACTTGCTGCTCTGCAGCGCCGTGCCGGCGAGCTTGCGGTCCTCGCTGGCGGTGTCGAAGATGAAGCGCACGTGCACGCCGCGATCGACCGCAGCGTCGAGCGCCGCACGGATGCCCGCGTCGGAGAACGAGTACATCGCGATGTCGATGGTGTGCTGCGCGGTCCCGATGAGCTGCGCGATGCGAGCGTTGTGGCTGTTCGCGAAGACCTGCGGCGAGAACACGACGTCGGTGGTGCGGTCGCCGTCTTCGACGAGGTAGCCGTGTGCGATCGCGTAGCTCAGCAATGCGTTGAGCGCGGACTGGCCGACGAACGGCGCCGCGTCGAGCTCGGCGAGATCGTCGAAGCGGTTGTCGTCGGCGGTACCGGGCTCGCCGTCTTGGCCGTCGCGATGGTCGATGATCGCGTTCGCAGCCTTCGCGTTCAGCTTCGCGTCGTCGTCGAGCGTCTCGAAGCCGACCTCGAGGTCGTTCACGAGCGCCAGCACGGCCCGCGCTTCGGCGGACGCGGGGTCGATGCCGCCGTCGGCCTTGCCCGTTGCGAAGCCACCGTTCTCGGGATCGCCCGGCTCGTCACCACCGCCGCCGCAGCCGGCGAACGCGAGCATGGTCAGGATCGCGAACAGACGCTTGGGGTGGCTCCGCATGGCCGCCCCGGACTTCAAGGGTCGGGCCATGTAGGACACAGGTGCACCTATCCCAAAAGGACAGCTATCCCAAAGGGTTGGGTGAGGGAGATCTCGTCTCTCGGACCTGTACCGAAGGGCCAGGTCGGTTGCCTGGCAACCGGCGTGGCCACGCCGGCAGTTGCCCCGAGGTCGCGTGCTACGGTCCCGCCGCGTCGATGCGACGGCTCTGTTTCCTGACGCTTCTCGCGATCGCGGGGTGCGAGCGCGCAGCCGAGGGGCCGTCGCCGACGTTGCCGCTCGAGGACTGTCATCTGCGCGGAAGCGATCGACCCGCACGCTGCGGCGTGCTGTCGCGCCCCGAGGATCCGGCGCGGCCCGAGGCCGGCGAGCTCCCGATCCGCGTCGTGGTCGTGCCCGCGAGCGATGCCCCGCGCCGCAATCCCATCTACCTGCTCGCCGGCGGTCCCGGTCAGGCCGCGAGCGAAGCGTTCGCACCGTTGCTCGGTCGCTTCGAGGAGCTCGGTCGCGATCGCGACATCGTGCTCGTCGATCAACGCGGTACCGGATCGTCGGCGCCGCTCGACTGCGATGCGCCGCGCGATCGCCCGCTCGCCGAGCGCTTGTCCGAGCGCATCGATCTCGAGCTGCTGCGCTCGTGTCTCGCGCGCTACGAGCACGACCCGCGCAACTTCATCACCGCGATCGCGATGGAGGATCTCGACGCGGTGCGCGAGTCGTTGGGCCACGCGAAGATCGACGTGATCGGCGGCTCGTACGGCACGCGTGCCGCGTTGGTCTACGCGCGTGCGCATCCCGATCGCGTGGGCCACATCGTGATCGACGGCGTCGCACCGGTCGACATGGCGCTGCCGTCGTCGTTCGCGCGCGATGCCGAGTCCGCGCTCACCGCTGCGTTCCGCGACTGCGCGGCGCGGCCCGATTGCGCGAAGTCGTTCCCCGATGCG
>DASZPU010000043.1:0-6842 GCA_035550195.1 Nannocystaceae bacterium | reverse complement strand
AGGATCTCGGCGAGCTCCGGCTGATCCGCGGCTTCGGCCATCGCTTCGCACAGCACCGCGAACGCGCGGTCGGGATCGCCGATGCGTTCCTGCTGCGTCTTCGCGACGCGCAACAACGCGGCCAATCGGCGCCGCCCCGACGGTTGCTTGCGCGCCTGCAGCTCTTCGAGCACGAGCAGCTGCGGCCAGTTCTGCTCCGCTTCGAAGAGCGGCATGAGGATACGGATCGCACGCTCGCGCGTGTCGTCCGAGTCGAGGTAGCGCGTGACCTCGGCGCGCGCGCGTGCGTGCGTCGGTGCGAGGTCGAGCACGCGCTTGAGCAGATCGAGCGCATCCTGCCCGCGTCCGAGTCGACCGCCGACGACGAGCGCGGTGCGGGTGAGCAGCTCGACGCGCACGGTGTCGCTGTCGGCGAGCCCGACGAGCCGACGCAGGCCGTCGTCGACGTCGGCCCAGCGCTCGAGCCCTTCGTTGATGGCGACCAGTGCCTGCAGCGCGAGCACGGTCTCTTCGCGACCGGCCTTGGTGTCGAGCACCGACTGGAACGCCGCGAGCGCGCGGTGCAGATCGTTCAGCTGGTCGCGCTGGATCTCGCCGATCTGGCGGAAGATCGCGGCGCGCGACTTCGGATCGCTGGTGACCGCGATGCGGTGCTCGAGCACCTCGCACAGCCGACCCCACTCCTGCTCCTCGAGGAACAAGCGCTCGAGCGCATCGAGGGCGACGAGGTTGCCGGCCTGCAGATCGAGCACTTCGCCGTAGGTGATCGCGGCGCCGATGCGATCGCCGAGCTGTTCTTGGATCTCGGCGATCTCGAGGCGCACGCGTACGTGGGCCTCGGTGTCCGCGGAGAAGCGGAGCAGCGCGCGCTTGGCTTCGACGAGCGCGACGCCGTCACCGGACTCGAGGTGCAGCCGGCACAGGGCCTCGACCGCACGCTGGGCCAGCGCGACGTCGGGCGGATCGAGCGCGAGCAGCTCGGCCCAAGCCTTGCGCGCACCTTCGGCATCGCCGAGCTTGCCGTCGAGCAGCTCCGCCACGCGACGGGTGAGATCGATCCGCAGCGAGCGATCGTCGGCCGAGCTGGTGTGCGCGAGCGCGTCGCGCCAGATCGCGACGAGCTCGGCATGACGCGTGAGCGCGGTGCCGAGCCGCTCGACCTCCGCACGCGTGTCGGCGCGGCGCGGATCCATCGAGTAGGCCTCGCGCACCAGCATGAACGCGGACGGCTGATCGCCGAGATCGTGCTCGCGGATGCGCGCGGCCTCGAGCACGTGCACGATGGCCTGATCGGTGGACCCCTGCGTCTCGGCGGCCTCGCGGCGCACGGACGCGACGCGGATGCGGCCCTCGTGGTCGCCACGGGCGACGTAGATCGGCTCGAGCAGCGAGCACGCCTGCAGCTGCACCTCGCTGACCGCGAGCAGCTCTTCGAGCAAGCCGCGCGCGCGCTCGTGGTCGGGATCCTCGCCGAGCACCTGCCCGAGCAGATCCACCGCACCGAAGGCGTCGCCGAGATCCTGCATGCGCAACGTGGCGCGTCGCACCAGCAACGCACGCGCGTGCGCGGGGTCTTTCTCGAGCTCGGCCCAGCGGCCGTAGGCCTCCTCGAGCTTCGCGCGATCGCTGGCCTCGGTGCCTTGTTCGTACATGCCCGCGAGCAGCTCGAGCGTGGCGATGTCGTCGGGGATCAGATCGAGCAGCTCTTCGGCGGTGGCGATCGCGGTCGCGCGATCGTCGAGCACGCTGCGCGAGAGCTCGATGATCATCGCGAGCAGCGACCTCTGTTCGCGCTGGTTGAACGTGACGTCGACGCGCCGCCGATAGAGATCGCGCAGCTCGGCGTGGGCCGAGCGTGCACGCAAGAGCGTCTCGAGCGCTTCGTAGGCGCCCTGGTGGGTCTCGTCCTGATCGAGCACCTCGGCGTACGCGTGCTCGGCATCGCGGGGACGATCGAGCTTCTCGCGCAGCATCGCGGCGTGCTCGAGCAACAGATCGCGACGCAACGCGACGCGCTCCTTCGGCAGCGGACGCGCCTCGGCCTGCGCACGCGCGGCCTCGTCGCCCATCGTCGCGAGCACCTCGGCGTAGGCGACCGCGACGTCTTCGAGACGCCCGAGCTCGGCGCCCAGACGCGCGAGGATCTGTCGGCCCTGCCACTCGCCGGGATCGACGCGGAACAGCTCGCCGCGGATCCGCAGCGCATCGCCGCGCCGCTCGGCCATCTTCTCGTAGGTCGCCGCGAGCTGCTCGAGCTGCTGGTGACGCGTCGCGCCGTCCTGCTCGGCCGCGACGATGACCTCCATCGCCTCCGCCTCCTTCGGACGATCTTCGACGCGGCGGTAGTACGGCAGGAGCCCGCGCATGATCGCGAGGCTGCTCGAGGGATCGGCCGCGCGCAGGCTCTCGAGCGCTGCGACTGCGCCTTTGTGCTCACCGTCGAGCTCGAGCACCGCGAGGAAGCCAGTGGTCGCACGCGTGGGATCGGCGAGCCGCGTCGCGTGGATCTCGGCGAGCTCGTAGATGAGCGGCACCTTCTTCGTCGCGGTGCTCTCGCGTGCGAGCTTGCGCTCGAGCACGCTCGCGAGCTCGACCCAGTTGCCGCGATTGCGATGGATCCGCGCGAGCGACTCGAGCGTCGGGACGTCGTCGGACGCGAGCTCGAGGATCGCACCGTAGGTGCCGACCGCGGCGTCGAGATCGCCGAGCTGTTCCTCCTGCAGCTTCGCGAGCGCGCGCAAGGTGACGAGCCGCGCAGCCGGTTCGGGCTCCACCTCGAGCCGCCGACGGAACACCTCGGCGAGGTCGTCCCAGCGGCGCGTCGAGGTGTAGATCGACTCGAGCGCGCTCATGGCCGCCGAGTTGCTGGGATCGAGCGCGATGATGCGTCGGTAGTAACGCTGCGCGTCGTCGGGCTTGCTGAGCTTGTCGCGCGCGATCGCGGCGAGCTTGTCGAGCAGCAACAGGCGCTCGCTGTCGGCGACGCCGTCTTGCGCGAAGCGGGCCTCGAAGATGCGACTGAGCTCGTCCCAACCGTCGGCGCGCTCGGCCGCGGCCTCGAGCGTGCTGCGCAGGCCACCGTCGGTGGGGCGCAGGCGATAGGCCTCGGCGGCCCACTGCATGGTGAGCGCGGGCGAGCCGAGCTTGTCCTCGGCGATCGCACGCAGCGCTTCGATGAGCTCGAGCCGCTCGTCGTCGCTCTTCGCGGCCCGTAGCAACACTTCGTGCGTCGACATGAGTCGCGCCCAGTTGCGTTGCTCGCGATAGATCGGCACGAGCTCGCGCGCGACCTCGATGTTGTCCGGCTGGATCGCGAGCGTGCGCTCGAGCGCACGCAGTGCACGCTCGGGCTGACCGAGCTTGCCCTGGCACAGCTCCGCGACGCGGCGATACAGCGCGACGCGGGCTTCGACGTCGCCCAGGCGATCGGCGGCGCTCTGCAGCACCTCGACGACGTCGGCGAGGCGGCCCTGCCCTTCGTACAGCGCCTGCAGATCGCCCCAGCGCGCGTCGGCGACGTAGGCATCGCGCAGGCGTCGGATCGCACGATCGTGCCCGGGCGACAGCCGCAACAGCTCGCTCCACACCGGCACCGCGGCCTCGCGGCTCTGCAATCGATCGGAGTAGATGCTGCCGAGCACGACCAGGAGATTCGCGGCGGTCTCGGGATCGGCGGACGCGAGCTGACGATGCAGGATCTCGGCGGCATCGGCCCACCGCGACTCGCGCTCGTACTGGCGCAGCAATCCCGCGAGCGCTTCGGCGTGATCGCCATGGTGCGCGAGCACGTCGTTGTACGCCGCGATCGCAGCCCGGCGATCGCCGAGCTTCTCTTCGGCGAGCTTGGCGAGCTCGAGCCGCAGCGCGAGCGCGTCGTCGCCTTCGACCTCGTCGAGCTCGGTGCGCCGCAAGCCGATCAGCGCCCGGAAATCGCGACGACTCTCGTGGATGCGCGCGAGCAGGTCGCGCGCCGCCTTGTCGCGCGGCGAGAGCTGCAGCACCTGCGTGAGCGGCTCGAGCGCGCGCTGCGGGTTGCCCAGCTGCTCGAGCCACAGCTCGGCGACCTTGCGCAGGAGCTCGATGCGGCGCGGCGTGTCGCCGGCCGCGATCGCAGCGTCGATGCGACGCTGGTACACGCCCAGGAGATCGTTGGTGCGTCCGGCCTTCTTGTAGGTCTCCGCGAGCGCTTCGAGGCTCGCTTCGTGGTGCGGATCGACGTCGAGGATGCGCTGCAACGTCGCGAGCGCCATCGTGTCGAGCTTGAGGCGATCGCGATACAGCCCGGCGATCTCGAGCAGCTTCTCGATGCGCTTGCTCGCCGCGTCGGGACCGTCGCCGATACGCTCGCTCTCGTCCTTGAGCAGATCGACGAGCGCGGTCCACTTGCCGCTCTCGCGATAGAGACGCTCGAGCGCTCGGCTCGCGCGCGCGTCGTAGCCGTCTTCGCGGATGACGCTGCGCCAGGTCTCGATCGCACGATCGACGCTGCCCTGGCGATGCTCGGCGAGCTGCGCGACCTCCTCGGCGAGCGCGAAGCGTTGCTCGGGCTCCTTGATGGCGCGACGCGCCTGCACGAGCACCTGGATCAGCTGCGCAGTGCCGGCCTCGCCGGAGAAGAGCTCGCGATAGAACGCGAGCACCTCGGGGTGTCCGGGGTCGGTGCGACGGATCCTGCGGAAGTAGGGCTCGGCCAGCTGCGGCTGCCCTGCGAGCCGCCACGTGACGACGCCCGCGACGAGCGCGACGTCGTTGCCGGCGTCGTCGCGCGGCGCACGTGCGGCGGTCGCCTTCGCGGTCTCGAGCAGCTCGGCCGGCGCGGTGCCGTCGAGCAGCGATCGGCCGATCCGCGCGGCCGCGGCCTCACCGGTGCCGGGCTCTTCCGTCGCGCGCGCGCGCGCGGTCTCGAGATCGATGCCGTCGAGCGCCTTCGCGAGCGACTGCTTGCTCGCGTCGTCGGAGGCGCGGAGGTGATCGAACAGGGCGGTACGAGCTGCGGACATGTCCTCTTCGTCCTCGAAACACTGCACGCTGGTTGGCGCGCGGCGGCGACGGGCCCGACGATCCGCGATGTGCTCGCGTGCGTCGGGCAGGGGCGGCAAGCGTAGACGTCCACGCGCAGCTCCGCCACAGCCGCGGCGACGGCCGCGAGAGCGGGCGCAGAGCCGGCTGCGGGCGCGTCGACGCGCATGTCGGGCCGGGACCATCGACAGTGGTCCATGGTCCGCGGGCGGGGGCGTGGCGCAGGACCACGCGAAGAAGCACGCGACATCATTGGGACGGAGCTGCGGCGCTGGGCTTGCTGAGCACGCGTCCCATGCAGCGAGCACGGATCGGACTCTTGGTCGTGTGGGTGGGGGCGTGCGGCTCGTCGTCGTCGGGTGACTCCGACGAAGGTGCGCAGGCGAGCAGCGACGACGGCTCGCTCGACGAGAGCAGCGGCGCATCGTCGGAGGGCGGCGCGACGACGGGCGCGGAGGCGGAGGTCGTGTACTGGCGCGACCTCAAGCCCGTGATCGACGCACGCTGCGGTGCGTGCCACAGCGCGGACGGGGTCGCGCCCTTCTCGCTCGGCAGCTACGCCGAGGTCGCGCCCTACGGTGAGCTCATGCTCGCGCAGATCGACGCGGGCGTGATGCCGCCGTGGCCCGCGTCACCGGACTGCAACGACTACCTCTACGATCCTTCGCTGTCCGACGAGGAGAAGGAGCTCGTCGCGCAGTGGGTCGCGCTCGGCAAGCCGGAGGGCGATCCGAACGACATCGGCGCGCCGCTGCCGATCGCGAGCGCCGAGCTGCCGCGCGTCGACTTCACGATCGCGATGGCCGAGCCGCACGTCGCGGCGCCGCCCGTCGGCGAGTACGACGAGCATCGCTGCTTCTTGCTCGACTGGCCCCACGACGGCGAGATGTTCGTCACCGGCTACGAAGTCGTGCCCGGCAATCGCAAGGTGGTGCACCACTTGGTCGCACGCATGGTCGATCCCGACGGCGTCGCGGAGCTCGAGGCGCAGGACGCCAGCGATGCCGCGGACGGTTGGGCGTGCGGCGCGGGCACGGGCATGAGCGGCGGCGGTGGTCCGCTGCTCGGCGTGTGGGTGCCCGGACAAGGCGCGAACGTGCTCCCCGAGGGCACGGGCATGCGCATCGCCGGCGGATCGAAGGTGCTGCTGAACATGCACTACAACGTCGTGATGGGCGACACCTCGCCCGATCAGACGAGCGTGAAGTTCATGGTGGAGTCGCAGGTCGACGTCGAAGGCGAGTCACAGTTCGTCAGCGATCCGACCTGGCCGATCGGTGACAACATGCTGATCGCCGCGAACGATGCCGACAGCGTGCACACGTTCGACGCGACGCTGCCGATCGCGCTGAAGGTCTACGCGCTGGGCATGCACATGCACACGCTGGGCAGCTACGGCAGCATGAAGGTCGAGCGCAAAGATGGATCGATCGCGTGCGGCGTCGACATCCCGCGCTGGGATTTCGGCTGGCAACTCGGCTACCGGCTCGCGGAGCCGCTCGAGGTGAGCGCGGGTGATCGCGTCGTGCTGCAGTGCGGCTTCGACAACTCGGCGGCGCACCAACCACTCGTCGACGGCGCGCCGAAGGTGCCGAGCGACGTGACGTGGGGCGAGGACACCTACGACGAGATGTGCCTCGGCTACGTGTACGTGACGCGCGGGTAGGCAGCGCCGCTCGGTTTGCGCGTCAGTCGACGCTGCGCAGGCGTTGCATCGCGCGCACGAGGCGGGCCCGCACGGTCTCCTCGGGCGCGTCGAGCACGAACGCGAGCTCCGGCGTCGTGAGCTGCTCGAAGTAGTAGAGCTCGGCGACGATCTGCAG
>DASZPU010000042.1:0-14747 GCA_035550195.1 Nannocystaceae bacterium | reverse complement strand
ATGAAGATCTTCTTGTCGCGCGTTCCGCCGTTCGAGACGAAGCACGAGCCATCGATGCACGGCAGCCCGTTCACCGCGGATCTTCACCGCTACAGCGACGTCGGTGGCGCGACGGTGCGGGTGGTGCACAGCTTCAGCAAGATCGGGCTCGGCAACTTCGGCAACGTGTTCGACATCGTGCTCGCGGAGGTCTACGACAAGACTGCGCGCACGACGGTGACGTTCGCGGCCTGCATGCTCGATGCGACGCTGTCCGACGACGTGGCCGAGCCTGCGTTCGAGGCGGTGTCGGAGCAGTACTCGGTGCTGAAGGACGGCGGCTTGCCGCTGGGCACGCCCGCACCGATGCCTCCGATCCCGCCGATCCCCGAGCCGCCGGGCGAAGACGAGGACGAGGTCGAGTACGAGGAGAGCGACGATGCATGAGCCGCGCGAGCTGGCATGATGGACGCGAGCGCGTGCTCGCGCCGATGCTGTCGTTGCCGGTTGCGTGCGCGCACGACGAGCCGACGTCGCCGATCCCGGTGGGCGACGAAGCGGCGGAGCTCGACGGCCGCTTCGATCGCTAGCGCGCGCGATCTTGATTTCGGCGCTCTTTCTTCTTCGGACGACGCGGGTGTTCGTCACCAGGGATCTCGTCGAGCGCGATCGGGCCATGGCGACGCCAGCCTTTGCAAAGCAGCCACGTCGACGGCCGCGAGGTGCCGAAGTCGTAGCTCGCGAAGCGCGAGTCGATCGCGCGGTCCCAGCCGTCGAAGACGACGCCGGTGCTGCGGGGATCGATCCACTCCGCGGGCAGCACTTCGCCGTGCTCGAACGCGTGCTTGCGGTGGTTGAGCAGCACGTACGCGAGCGCGTTGCGAGCCTCGGACGGCGTTGCGAGTGTGTGGGCGTGATAGCGGCCGGCGAAGATCCTGCCGCGCCGCTCGAAGCACACGTTGAGCCGTCGCGCGAGCGAGGTAGCGAGGCTGCGCATCAGCAGCTCCAATGACGCTTCACGATCGATCTCCAACATCAGGTGGAGGTGGTTGGACAAGACGGTGTAGTGGATCAGCGCGAGCCCGCAGCGCTCCCGTGCTTCGCGAAATACCCTCACGATGGTCGCCCACGCGCGACGACCTCGCAGGCTCGGCAACCCGTCGCGCAATCGCAGCGTGACGTGGACAGGATGTCGTGGGTCGACCTCCTCGCGTGTGGAGTGCGGCGCGTCGTTGCGCCACGCCAGAGGCGAGCGGCCGGCACCGTCACGTCGACCACCCCAGGTTCGCGCGCGCAGCTCGAGCTGCTGCGGCTGCTTCCTCGTTCTCGCCACGGCTCACCTCCGATCGGAAGCAAGTCGTGGATCGTGCACGCGCGCGCGACAAGCTGGCCGCGCGGTACAGGTGCGACGCTCCGTCGCGCCGGGGGTCGACCTGCGATCTTGATTTCGGCGCTCTTTCTCAGCGCGCCGATTGCAGCACGAAGCTCTCCAACGCATCCGCAGAGCGGGCGCCGGCGGTGCGGGCGAGCTCGCGGCCGCGGGCGAACACGGCGAACGTCGGGATCGAGCGGATGCCGTGGCGCGCTGCGGTGCGCGGGGCCTTCTCGGTGTCGAGCTTCGCGACCACGAAGCGACCGCTCGCGCGCGCGGCCAAGCGCTCCACCTCCGGCGCGACCATCTTGCACGGGCCGCACCACGGCGCCCAGAAGTCGACGAGCACCGGGACCGGGCTCTCGGCGACCAACGCTTCGAGCTCGTCTTCGCCGAGCACGAGTGGATGATCGCCGTCGACGAGCGCGACCTTGCACGCGCCGCAGTGGGCCGTCGTGCCCGCGCGCGCCCACGGCACGCGGTTCTTGCGACCACACGAAGGACACGCGACGACGCGAGCGGTGCTCATCGAGACACAGCTTTGGCCCGCGCGCGCGCGCGGCAAGGGGCGACGTCGCGTGCGCCGACGCATGGCTCGCCGCCACGGTAGACTCGCGATCGTGGGCGAGCGATCGCTGCCGTTGGCCGTGCGTGCGAGCGTGCTCGGGGGGCTCTACCTCGTGCAGGGGCTCGTGTTCGGCGTCGGCGGGCTCGTGCTCCTGCCGCAGCTCGTCGCCGCAGGCGTACAGCTCGAGCACCAGGCCGCGATCATGGCGCTCGCCGGCGTGCCATGGGTGCTCAAGCTGGCGTGGGCCCCTGCGCTCGACACGAACGCGGCGCGCCGCGTCGGAGCCGGGCGCATCGCCGCGGTCGCGATGGTCACCATCGCCGCCGCGGTCGCGCTCATCGGTGCGCTCGCAGATCCGTCGAGCGCGGTGCTGCCGATCGCGGTGCTGTGGCTCGTCGCGAATGCGGCGCTCAGCCTGCAAGACGTCGCGACCGACGCGCTCGCGTTCGATCTGCTCGCGGCGCACGAACGCGGTCGAGCCACCGCGGTGATGCTCGGTGCGCATCACGTCGGTGCCGAGCTGCTCGCAGGTGCGTGGATCGGTGCAGTCGCGGCCACGCGTGGGCTCGGAGCGGCCTGTGTGCTGCTCGCGATCGTCGTGCTCGTGCTCGCGACGCTCGGCCTCGCGATGCCGCGCACCAGCGCGCGCACGCACAGCTCGCTCGCGACGGCAGTCCGCGCGCTCGCGCAGGATCCCCGCGGTGCGTGGGCGCTCGCGACCTGCGGTCTCGTGCTCGCGGCCGACGTCGCGACCTCGGCCGTGACCGGCGAGCTGCTGATCAACCACCTCGGCTGGACGCAAGACGACTACGTCGCGCGCGTGCCCACGCCGCTGTTGCTCGGCAATCTCGCCGGCTACGCGAGCGCGGTGCCCTTCATCGATCGCTTCGGCCACCCTCGCATCGCGCGACTCGGCACGCTCGCACTGGGTGCGTGCTGGATCGGCTTCGCGCTCGTCGAGTCGCGCTGGGCGAGCCCCGACTTCATGGTCGTGTTCATCGTCGTGCAGGCGTTCGTCACGGCCTGGCTGTACGCGGGCGTGCACGCGCTGATCCTCGACGTCGTGCACCCCGAGCTGCGCGCGACGCAGATCGCGGTGCTCACCGCCGCGCTCAACCTGCCGCGCGTGTGGGCACCGCTCGCCGCCGCCGCCGCGGTGCCGTCGCTGGGCCTCGCCGGCCTCTTCGTCGCCTGCGGCGTGTGGCAGATCGCGATGGCGCTCCCGCTCGCGCGCATGCGATCGCGCTAGCATCCCGCCGTGGCCGAGGACGCCGATCCCCCGACGACGCTGTTGCTCGCGCTCGCGCGCGGCCTGCATACCGCGGGCTTCCCCGCGCCGACGCTCGAGGGCGCGCTGGGTCGCGTCGCGACCCATCTCGGTGTCGTCGCGCAGTTCTTCTCCAGTCCGACTTCGCTGTTCGCGGCGTTCGGTGCCGGTCGCGATCAACACGTGTATCTGTTGCGCGTCGAGCCGGCGTCGGTCGATCTCGGACGCCTCGCGGAGCTCGATGCGCTCATCGAAGCGCTGGTGTCCGAGCGCATCACGCTCGAGCGCGCGATCGTGCTCGCCGACGAGATCGGGCGCGGCAAGCCGCCGTACAATCGCCCGGTCACGATCGGCGCGTACGCGCTGTCGTCGGGGGCATCGGCGCTCTTCCTCGGCGGTGGCGTGCGCGAAGTGATCGCATCGTCGGCGATCGGCCTCGTCACCGGTGCGCTCGCGTTGATCGGTCGACGCATCGCTGCGATCGAGCGCCTCTTCGAGCTGCTCGCCGCGGGCCTCGCGGCGTTCCTCGCGGTCGCGTGCGCGCAGCTCTTCGGTCCGCTCGGTGTGTTCACGACGACGCTCGCCGGGCTCATCATCCTCCTTCCCGGGTTCACACTCACCATCGCGCTCACCGAGCTCGCGACGCGTCACCTCGCATCCGGCACCGCGCGACTCGCGGGTGCGCTGGTCACGTTCCTCACCATCGGTTTCGGCGTCGCGCTCGGCAGTCGTCTCGCCGAGCAAGCGCTCGGCAGCGTCGTGCCGGGTGTGATCGGCGAGTCCGCACCGGGCGCGGAGCTGCTCGCGCTCTTCGTCGCACCCGTCGCGCTCGCGATCGTGCTGCGCGCACCGCTGTCCGAGCTGCCGTGGTTGGTCGCGTCTGGCATCGTCGGCTTCTACGGTGGCCGTTGGGGCACGCGCTGGCTGTCGCCCGAGCTCGGCATGTTCGTCGGCGCGCTCGCGCTCGGCGCGACCAGCAATCTCTACGCCTCGCTGCGCCACAAGCCGACGACGACGACGCTGGTGCCCGGCATCCTCTTGTTGGTGCCCGGCGGCATCGGCTACGCGGCGGTCAGCGAGATGATCTCGCGCGAGGTCGTCCCCGGGATCGAAACCGCGTTCGAGATGATCCTGATCGCGGTCTCGCTGGTCGCAGGCCTGCTCGCCGCGAACGTGCTCACCCCGCCGCGCGGCAGCAAGCGCGCGGGCACGTGACGTTTCCTCCAGGTCGATCGACGGTGGAATGGAACACCGGACCTGCTTCGTTGACCGTTAGGTCCGCCATGTCGCGTGCGCTCGTAGCTTCGTTGACGTTCGTGATGCTCGCCCCCGGATGCATGGTGGTGGCCGACCGCGCGCGGGGTTGGATCGATGCGGACGAGGAACAGCCCGCGATCGAAGAGCCGCCGATCGCAGACGATGGCGCGGGTGAGACCGCGAGCCCCGACGCCATCGCGCTCGCCGAAGCGCTCCTGCCCGCATCCGACGCGACCGCGCAGACCGCCACGGTGCCGGTCGTCAGCGAGCTCGACGAGCTCGAGCTCCGCGACTTCGAGCTCGAGTGGGTCGAGCGCGGCGGCTACTACTATTACGGCTACGGCGGCGCGAAGGATCCCGCGAAGGCGCTGCGCATCGCCGCGGTCGCGAAGGTGAAGGCCGCCACCGGCGAGAAAGCCGAGGTCGTGATCAAGGCGAGCTGCGACGACGGCGGCTACACGATCACCGATGCGGACATCTCGACGATCGACGACAGCTACGTCACGCGCATCCCCGCGGTGGGCACCGACTTCAAGATCGCTGCGCGCATCTTCAACACCACCACGCCATCCGAGCCGTCCGCGTGTCGGGTCACCGTGATGCTGCGCGACCTGAGCCGATCGCCGGTGCGGCGCGGACGTTTCGAGCGCTGCTGGACGAAGGAGAGCAAGCGCGCGGTGGAGTGCACGCCGGACTCGCTGCCGAAGGCCGTCGCGAGCGAGCAGGGCTGGACGGTCGCCGACGCGCAGTTCCTGCCCACCGGCGAGCTCGGCTTCTCCGTGGTCGCCGGGCACTCGCGCGCGCCCGATCGCGTGGCCGTGCGCGCGACCTGCCACGCGGGCGACAAGCAGTTCGTCGAGCTCAAGTACCTCACCGGTCGCTGGTACACGCTCGAGCCCGGCGAAGGGCTGCGCGTGCGCGAGCAGCTGCAGAGCAGCTGGGAGTTCATGCGCTACGCCGATTGCGACATCGAGGTGCAGGACGTCGGCTACGACTTCGACAAGCAGTCGATCCGCGGCATGAAGGCGATCGCGAAGCTGTGCTCGCGGCCGATCGGAATCCGTGCGGGCAGCTGTCGCACGACGGTGCCCGAGCCGCCTGCGCCCGATCCCGGCGGCGCACCGGCGAAGGTCGAGGTGCAGCACGGCGGCAGCAACTCGTACATGGGTTGGTACAACGCGTATGCGATGGGCGAGCTCACCGTGCTGTCGACGGTGCCCACCGGTGCGACGCTCGACTTCGTCGCGCACTGCGGGTCACGCACGGAGAAGCAGGCGATCACGCTGCAGACTCCGATGGAGCTGGTCTATCCCGGACAGACGTTGCGCGCGCAAGGCAACGTGTCGTTCACCGGAAAGGTGAAGGCGAAGAGCTGCACCACCGAGTTCGTGCTGAACGCGAAGGATGCGAGCGGCAGCCCGGTGAGCTGGCCGCTCGCGAAGCAGTGCTACGACAAGTACGGCAGCTATGTCCCGTGTCCGGGCGCGACGACGCCTGCGTTGCCGGGGCTGGGCTTGTCGGGCGTGGGCGCAGGCGGCGGCCACCGCAAGCCGATGCCGAAGCGCTTCCGTTAGTTGCGACAGCGCGCTTCGGTCGCAGTCGCTGATCGCCTTCGGCGAATTGTTTTGTCCGGCCTCTTGGTGGCGCGCGCGGTCACGGGCTCGCGTCGTCGGGGGGCTCTTCGGTGATCTGCCAGCGATCGAAGACGGCCGGAGGCGCATCGATCTCGAGCAGGAATCGACTCGGTCGCATCAGCGTCGCGGGGCCGTCCTTGCCGTGCTCGATGGTCGGATAGCAGAGGTAGAGCTCGTCGGCGGCGCGCGTCGCCGCGACGTAGAACATGCGCCGCTCTTCCTCGAGCTCCGCGGTCACGCGCATCGACTGCGCGGTGGGGAAGCGGCCTTCGACGAGCCACAGCACGAACGCGATCGGCCACTCGAGGCCCTTCGCTTGATGAATCGTCGAGAGCACCAGGCGATCGTCGGGCTGCTCGGCACCGACGACGCTCTCGGCCGCGAGCCCTTCGAACAGCGCCAGCTCGGCCAGGAACTCGCGCGGGTCGTTCCATTGCTCGGCATATGCGGCGAGGTGCTCGAGATCCTCGGTGCGCACCTCGGCGTTGCTGAACGAACGCTGCGCGTACTCGGCGTAGCACGACTCCACGACGCGACGGATCGCAGCGCCGGCGTTCTGCCCATCCGCGGCGAGCAGCTCGAACACGCCCGCGAGCCGCGCGAGCGCATCGCCGGCGCGACCCTTGCCGCTCGCCGCGTGGATGCGCAGCCGATCGACCAGATCTTCGCTGCGCACCTCGGCGAGCTTGCCCGCGAGCGTCTCGGCCCCTTGCGCACCGATGCCCGGCCACTGCCGCAAGAGCCGCACCCACGCCATTTGATCGCGCGGGTTGTCGTGCGCACGCAGATACGCCACGACGTCCTTCACGTGGGCCTGCTCGAAGAAGCGCACGCCACTGCGCACGCTGTACGGGATCTGTCGGCGCGTGAGCTCGACCTGCAGCTCGAGGCTGTGGCTGTGATTGCGATAGAGCACCGCCATCTTCGAGAGCGGCAGATTCTGCTCGTGGTGCAGCTCGAGCACGCGCTGCGCGACCAGCTCGGCCTGCTGGTACACGTCGCGCAGCGGGATGACGGCGGGCAGCATGCCGCGCTGCTTCATCGCGCGCAGCTCCTTCGCGTGGCCCCGCGTGTTGCGAGCGATCGAGCGGTTCGCGAGCTCGAGGATCTCCGGCGTGCTGCGATAGTTGATGGTGAGCCGCAGCACCTGCGCTTCGGGATGGCGCTTGCGGAACGCGACGATCTGCTCGAAGTCGGCGCCGCGGAACGAGTAGATCGACTGCGCGTCGTCGCCCACGCAGGTGAGGCTGCCGCTGTGCTCCGCCATCAGATCGCAGAGCGTGCCCTGGAGCGCGCTCACGTCTTGGTACTCGTCGCACAGCACGTGGTCGTAGGCTGCACGCAGCTCGGCGCCGACCTGCGCGTGCGCGGGCGAGGTGAGCAGCGCGTGCCAGTGCACCAGCAGATCGTCGAAGTCGACGACGTTGAGCTGTCGCTTGCGCATCGCATAGCGCTCGCACACGTCGAGGATCGCGGGCAGCTGCGGCACGAGCTGCTGCGCGCGCGCGCCGATCAAGTCGGGTAGCGGCGTGCCGGTGCCCTGCGCGAGCCCGATGAGCGAGTAGAGCAGCTTGGGCTCGGGGAAGCGGCGGGCCGACAGCGCCTTCAAGCCCAGCTCGGCGATGACGCTCGCGAGCACGCTGCGCGCGTCCTCGGAATCGAGGATGCCGAAGTCGCTGCCCAGCCCGAGGTGCTCGCCGTGGCGTCGCAGGATGCGGTTGCCGACGTGGTGGAACGTGCCGGCCGAGCAGCGCTGCATGTCGATCGCCAGCAACGCTTCGACGCGCGAGACCATCTCGCGTGCGGCGCGGTTGGTGAACGTGCACAAGAGGATCCGCTCGGGTGCGCAGCCACGCGCGACCAGCTGCGCGACGCGATAGGTGAGCGTGCGCGTCTTGCCGGTGCCCGCGCCCGCGATGACGAGCAGGGGCCCGGCGTCGGCCTCCACGACTGCGCGCTGCTCGGGGTTCAGATCCTTGTCGGCATCGAACCCGGGCGAGCGCGCGCGCGAGCTCTTGAGCACGTACTTCATCGGCTAGGGCCGTTCGCCGCCGAGGTGCTCGCCGAGGAAGTCGCGGATGCGTTCTTCCATGTACACGCGATCGGCTTCGCCGCGCGGCATGTGCCGCTCGCTGGGGAACATCAAGAGCTCGTAGGGCTTGCGCGCCTTGTTGAGCGCCTCGATGAAGCGCGCGCTGTGACGGAAGTGCACGTTCTCGTCGTTGCCGCCGTGCACGATCATCAAGTGCCCGGCGAGCGTCTCGACGTGGCTCATCACGCTGCTGCTGCGATAGCCCTCGGGGTTGCTCTGCGGCGTGCCCATGTAGCGCTCGGTGTAGTGGGTGTCGTAGCCGTCCCACGACGACACCATCGCGCCCGCGACTGCGACCTGGAACGTATCGGGCGCGCGCGCGAGCGCCATCGCAGCCATGTAGCCGCCGTAGCTCCACCCGTAGATCGCGACGCGCTTGGGATCGGCGAGCCCTTGCTCGACCAACCAGCGCACGCCGTCCTCTTGATCCTTCACCTCGAGGTTGCCGAGGTCGTGCTTGATCGCGCCTTCGAACGCGAGCCCGCGCCGCGCCGAGCCGCGGTTGTCGAGCTTGAACACGAGATAGCCGAGCCCGCGCAGGTACTGCGCGCGCATGTCGACGGTCATGTCCCAACCGTTGGTGACGCGCTGCGCGTGCGGACCACCGTAGACGCTCACGACCACCGGCCACGGGCCCGGCCCTGCCGACTCCGGCGGGCGATAGATCGCACCGTGCAGCGTGACGCCGTCGCGCGACTGCAGCGTGACCAGCTCCGGCGGCGCGAGCCCGAGCTCGTCGATGCGCGGATCGGCCGCGATCGCGACGCGGTGCACGAGCTCGCCGCCGTGCGCCATCTTGATCTGGATCTGCGGCGGCGAGTCCGTCGCGCTGTGCGTGTCGATGAACACGGTGCGCGCGGGATCCATCGAGACGCCGTGCATGCCCGGCTCGGTGGTGAGCTTCGCGATCTCACCACCTGCGAGCGCGACGCGGTAGAGATGCCGCTCGGTGGGCGTGTCCTTCGTGCCCATGAAGTAGACCTCGCCGCGCTGCTCGTCGACGGCGACGAGCTCGTCGACCATCCACTCGCCGCTGGTGAGCTGACGGATCACCGCGCCGTCCTTGCCCACGAGGTAGAGGTGCTTCCAGCCGTCCTTCTCCGACGCCCACACGAATGCGCCGGCGTGCTCGCCTTTCTCGATGGGCTCGAAGACGTGGTGCAGGTTGATCCAGACCGCGCTCTTCTCCTCGAGCACGACGCTGCGCGCACCGGTGGCGAGATCGAAGCGCACGAGCTGCAGACGATCCTGCGCGCGGTTCTCGAGCTCGGCGAAGAGCTCGCCCTGCGGCGTCCAGTGCACGCGTGCGAGGTAGACCTCGAGCTCGCCGTCCATCGCGAGATCCATCCACACAGTGTCGCCGCCGTCCTTCGAGACGACGCCGAGCTTCACCTTCGCGTTGGCCGCACCGGCGAACGGATAGCGATGATCCTCCCACGACGGCGCTTCGTCGCCGAGATGCGCGATGCGCCACACCGGGATCGCGGTCTCGTCGACCTCTTCGTACGCGAGCTTGTCGCCCGCGTGGCTCCACCAGAAGCCGTGGTGACGATCCATCTCTTCTTGCGCGATGTACTCGGCGAGCCCGTGCGTGCGGCCGGTGCCACGCGCACCGCTCGTGATCTGCTTCGGCTGCGCCTTCTCGTCGTCGGCATCGATGACGAACAGCTCGTCGGCCTGCACCCACGCGACGTGCGTACCATCGCGGGTGATCTGCGGATCGATGCACGGCCCGCCTTCCTTGCCCGCGAGCTTGCGCGGCGTGCCGTGCAGACCGTCTTGGATCCACACCTCGCCGCGCAACGGCACGAGGATGCGCTGCCGCTCCTTCGCCCACGCATACGAGGTGATACCGAGCCCGCGCTCGCGCAGTCGCTCGCGCCGCAGCTTCTCCTCGAGCGAGATGTTCTCTTCGGTCGTGCCTTCGCCCGGCGGAGTGAACAGCGGCTCGCGCTTGCCGGTCTTCGGATCGTGCGCGAAGAGGTTCTTTGTGAGCGAGCCGTCTTCGCTGAAGAGGTAGCTGATCATCGTGCCGCTTGGGTCCGCGCGCACGGCCGATGGCAGCTTCGCGTAGCCGGGCAGGGGATAGCGCGCGACTTCTTCGATCGGTATCGCGCGCGCCGACACGGTGGGCATCTCGTCTTCCTTCTGCTTGGTCGTCGGTTCACCGTCGATTCGAGCGTTCGGCGGAGCGGCAGCCTGACAGGCCGACGCGGCGACGATCGCGGCGAGGGCGATCTTCTGACGGAGCCGTGGCACGCGCGGATGATACGCCGCTTCCACGCGCGGACGCACCCCTCGCTGCGCGCGAGGGCCCTTGCGGCGGCGGCGGAAATCGGCAAGCGTCGCGCACCGATGTCCACGCTCGTCGACAAGCTCACTGCTCCCGAGGTCCGTCCCAAGGTCGTCGCTGCCTGCGTCGATCTCGTCGACAAGGAGGTCTCGAGCAAGGGCGGGTTGTCGGGCATGGCGGTGAAGGCCGGCTATGCGGTCATCAAGGCCATCAAGCCCGGCTTCATCGCGCAGGTCGTCGAGTCGCTCTTGCCCGACTTCGCCGCCGCGATGCAGCCGATGTACGAGCGCGAGAGCGCGAACGGTCCCGATGCATTCGCGAAGTGGGCCGAGGGGCACAAGAGCGAGATCGCCGACGCGCTGCTCTCCGTCACCGATGCACGCGCGCAGCGAGCGAAGAACGCGACCATCAAGAAGACCTACGAGAAGCTGCGCGGCAGCGCGCGCGACCACGTGAGCGCAGCGGTGCCGAACTTGATCGCGGCGCTGCGACCGTTCTTCTGACATGAATGCGCCCGTCGGTGACGGTCCGGTCGATCGACGCGTCGTGATCGCGTCGTGGTGGCCGCTCGCCGCGTCGTGGCTGCTCATGTCGGCCGAGCAGCCGGCGATCGCCGCGGTGGTCGCCCGGCTCGCGGATGCCGAGACCCACCTCGCCGCGTGGGGCGGAGTCGTCTTCGCGTTCGCGCTGGTGATCGAGGCGCCGATCATCATGTTGCTCGCCGCGTCGACCGAGCTCGTGCGCGACCGTGCGAGCTGGCGATCGCTGCGACGCTTCACGCATCGCGCCGGGGCGACGCTCACCGTGCTGCACCTGCTGCTGGTCGCGACGCCGATGTACGGCGTCGTCGTCGGTGATCTGCTCGGGGTACCCGAGCCCGCGCTCTCTACCGCGCGCATCGGGCTCGCGCTGGTGTTGCCGTGGTCGTGGGCGATCGCGTGGCGACGCTTCAACCAGGGCATCCTCATCCGCAACGGCTACGCGCGAGTGGTCGGGCTCGGCACCGCGCTGCGGCTCGCCACCAACGCGTCCGTGCTCGCGATCGGATGGCTCGCGAATGGTCCGGGTGTCGTCGTCGCCGCACTCGCGCTGTCGAGCGGCGTGATCGTCGAGGGCATCTACGCATCGGTCCGCGTGAAGCCGGTCGTGCGCGAGCGACTCGCCGAGGACGCGCCCGGCGAGCAGCCGCTCGTCGGGCGCGCGTTCTGGTCGTTCTACCTGCCGCTCGCGAGCACACCGCTGGTCACGTTGCTCGTGCAGCCGCTCGGCACCGGCGCGCTGTCGCGGATGCCGGAGGTGCTCGCCTCGCTCGCGGTGTGGCCGGTGCTCAACGGGCTGTCGTTCGTGTTGTCGGCACCCGGGCTCGCGCTCAACGAAGTGGTGGTGGCGATGTGGCGGCGCGACGGTGCGCGCGTCGAGCTGCATCGCTTCACCCGCAAGCTCGCGGTGCTGATGACGGTGATCGTGCTCGCGCTCGCCGCGACGCCGTTGTCGACGCTGTGGATGCGCGAGGTCGCGGCACTGCCCGACGATCTCGCCGCGCTCGCGAGCGTCGCGTTGTGGATCATCGTCCCGGTGCCGGCATCGCGCGTCATGCAGAGCTGGTATCAGGGGGTGCTGGTCGCTTCGCGCAGCACGCGAGCGGTGAGCGAGTCGGTGGTGGTGTTCGCGATCGTCACCGCCGGATTCCTGCTCGCGTTCGTGCGCTGGCCGGTCGGTCCCGGGCTCATCGCTGCGCTCTCCGCGTTCATGCTCGGACGCGTCGCGCAGACGCTGCATCTCGCGATCCGCTGTCGAGCGTTGCTGCGCGCCACATGACGCCGATGTCGCGGCGCGTCCGGCGGGCTTACGTGCGCTTTTCGAACGCGACCGACGGCGCCGCGCCTTTGCACGTCGAAATGATCGCAACGATGAAACCCACGTACTACCTGGCACTCGCCGCGTTCTCGCTCGCCACCGGTTGCGTCAGTCGCTACCGCTTCGAGACGGAGCCCCCGAATTACGCGGGCATCGCCGAGATGAAGGTGCGCGTGAACAAGACCGAGTTGCGTGAGCTCAGCTTGCACGTCGATCACCTCGCGCCGCCGCGCAACATCGATCCCAACATGCGCGAGTACGTCGCGTGGATCGCCGTGCCCGGTCACGGCACGACGAAGCTCGGCAAGCTCGACTACGACGAAGACGACCGCGAGGCCGATCTGCTCGCGACCTCGGCGTTCGACAAGTTCGAGGTGATCATCACGCTCGAGTCGGACACCTCCAGCACCGCTCCCAGCGACCGCGTGGTGCTGCGCCAGATCGTCGGCAAGGGCTGAGCTATGCTCGTGGGCGCGTGCACTCGGCCGACGCCCATCTCGGCGACAGCGTGATCGCAGCGTTCGTGCTCGGTGAGCTGGCCGAGCACGAGCGCGGCGAGGTCGATGCGCACATCGACGGCTGCACGGTGTGCCACGAGCTGGTCGGCGCCTTCGCGCGCGCGCAGACCGACGCGGGCACGATCGCGACGCCGCAGCTCGGCGAGCTCGGCGACGAAGCACCCGCGCGCGGCGGTGCGATCGGACGCTATCTCGTGCTCGAGCGGCTCGGCGAAGGCGGCATGGGCGTGGTGTTGCTCGCCTACGATCCCGAGCTCGATCGCAAGGTCGCGATCAAGCTGCTGCGCGCCGCGACCACGCGGGATCCCGAGCAGGCCTCGCAGCGACTGAAGCGCGAGGCGCAGGCGATGGCACGACTGTCCCATCGCAACGTGGTCGGCGTGTTCGACGTGGGCGTGCACGAGGGCCACGTGTTCGTCGCGATGGAGTACGTCGCCGGCGATACGCTCGCGGGCTGGCTCGCGAAGGCGCCGCGGCGCTGCGAAGAGATCGTCGCGGTGTTCGTCGACGTCGCGCGCGGACTGCAGGCGGCGCACGCGGCCGGCATCGTGCACCGCGACGTGAAGCCCACCAACGTGCTCATCAGCCTGCAGGGCGAGCTGCGCGTCGCAGTGACGGACTTCGGGCTCGCGCGCCGCGATCAGGAGCCCGAGCTGGCGGTGGTCGGGCGCACCGCGAGCTCGAAGGACAGCACACCGCTCACGCAATCCGGTGCGGTGCTCGGCACGCCCGCGTACATGTCGCCCGAGCAACACGCCGGCGCGTCGGTCGATGCGAAGAGCGATCAGTTCTCGTTCTGCGTCGCGCTGTGGCAGGCGCTGTGGAACGAGCTGCCGTATGCGGGGCGTAGCGCGGGGCAGATCGCGGCGGCGATCGATGCGGGTGAGCTGCGCACGCCGCCGAAGGACGAGGTGCCCGACCGGATCCGTCGCGCGTTGGTGAAGGGGCTCGCGCGCGAGCCCAGCGATCGCTTCGCCGACATGGACGCGCTGGTCCTCGCGATCGCGCCGCCGCGCCACAATCGCGGGCGCATCGCGCTCGGGGCCGCGGTGCTCGGTCTGCTCGGAGCACCACTGGTCTTCGCGCGCGACGACGCGGCGCCGCCGTGTGCAGGCGCCGAGACTGCGCTCGGCGAAGTGTGGGACGACGGGCATCGCGATGCGTTGCGCGCCTCGTTCACGTCGCTGATGCCGGGTCGCGGCGAGGTCGCGGCCGACCGCGTGATCACACGCCTCGACCGCCACGCCGACGCGTTCGTCGGCGGATGGCGCGACGCGTGCGAGGCGTTCCGCGTGCGCAAGGAGCAGTCGCAGCAGACCTTCGATCTGCGCATGGCGTGTCTCGACCGCAAGCGCCGGGCGACCGCCGCGATCATCTCGGTGTGGTCGTCGCTGCCCGATGCGGCGGCCGTCGATCGCGTCGCGGCGGCGGTCGAGGAGCTGCCGCGGATCGACGCGTGCGCGGACGAGGACGCGCTGCATGAAGCGGTGCCGCTGCCCGACGATGCGACGACGCGCGAACGCATCGCGGCGGCGCGCGATCGACTCGCCGAGGCCTTCGCGTTGCAGCAAGCCGGGCGGATGCCGCAGGCGCTCGCGATCGCGAGCGAAGTCGACGCGGAGATCGCCGATGTCGAGCACGCGCCGGTGCGGGCCGAAGCGTCGCTGCGGCTCGGCTACGTGCGTGCGAACATGGCCGATTCCGCGGCCGCGGATGCGTTGTGGTCGGCCGCGCGCTGGGGCGGAGCGGCGCACGACGACGCGCTCACGGCTCGCGCGATGGCACTGCTCGTCGGGGTCGAAGGCGTGCGCGCGCGCAAGTTCGAGGCCGCGCATGCGATCGCGCGCTCGACCGAGGCAGTGCTGCAACGGCTCGGCGATCCCGCAGCGCAACGGTCGCTGCTGCTCGAG
>DASZPU010000041.1:0-5913 GCA_035550195.1 Nannocystaceae bacterium | reverse complement strand
CGCGACGGTGTCGCTCACGAACATCGCGCTCGGCATGGGCGGCTTCGCGATCGACGGCGAGATGGCGACCGATGTCTCGGGCTGGTCGATCGGTGGCGCGGGCGACGTCTCGGGCGACGGCCTCGGCGACGTGCTGATCGGCGCGTACTCGGCACCGGGCGGCGATCTCGTCGGGCGCTCCTACGTGGTGTTCGGCGGCGACTTCTCCGGACGCGTCGCGCAGCTCGGCACCGCGGCCGACGACGAGATCCTCGGCACCGCGGGCGTCGACACGCTGCTCGGTGGCGATGGCAACGACATCCTGCACTCGCTCGGCAACTTCGACGTGATCTACGGCGGCCCCGGTGACGACGCGATCGTGCTCACCAGCGCCGAGCTGTTCCGCATCGACGGCGGCGCCGGCATCGACGCGCTCGTGCTCGACGGAGCGGACCTCGCGATCGATCTCCCCGGCTTCTACGAGACCGCGTTCGTCGGCATCGAAGCGGTCGACCTCACCGGCACCGGCGACAACGCGCTCTTCCTCGAGACCCGCGATCTGCGAGCGCTGTCGAAGACCAGCAACACGTTGCTCGTGCTCGGCGACTCGGGCGATCAAGTCGTCGCCGACTTCGCCGGCGCAGGCCTCGTCGATCTCGGCAGCGCGATGGGCTTCCACAACTGGAGCGACGGTGTGCTCACGCTGGCCGTCGCCGACGAGGTCGAAGCCTTCGTGCAGCTATAGCGGATACGCGTGCTGGTACAGCGTGTCGACCGGCGGCAGCGCGGGATACTCGACCGTGCCGTCCGGCCAGGTGATCTCGATGGCGTCGAGGTCGTCGTCGCCGAGGCCGAAGTGCAGACGCAAGCTGCTCTGTGACGCGATGCCGGTACCGATCTCGACGTCGCGGCGCAGCTGCGTGCCGCCCACGGTCTCGACGATCACCTTCGTGCCGACCGCGTCGCGATTGATCGGTCCGCCGCCTTCGAGCTCGATCTCCAGCCAGTGGTGTCCGGTCGCGGCGGTGTTGCGGTAGAGCGCGTGCCCGAGGCTGCGCTGCCCGACGATGAAGTCGACGCCGCCGTCCTCGTCGTAGTCGGCGCTCGACACCCCGTAGTTCCAGCCCGCGTCGACGCAGTCGCACTCCGCCGACACGTCGGCGAAGCCGGTGCCGCCGAGGTTGTGGAACATGCGCGTCTGCGCGAGCGGCAGCTGCGAGTCCGCGACGTAGAGATCGAGGAAGCCGTCGTTGTCGTAGTCGAAGAAGAGCGTGCCCCAACCGTGCGCGTCGAAGACGACGCCCATCGCGGCCGACACGTCCTCGTACACGGGCGGTGCGTTGCCGGACATGCACAGCACGTTGTGGGTGTCGGTGTCGGAGAACGAGAGATCGAGATCGAGATCGTTGTCGTAGTCACCGACCGCGAGCCCCATGCCGTCGACCACCGCGGCGGCGCCCCACAGCGCGCCGACCTCGGTGAAGCACCAGCCGGCGCAGCCGGGGCCGTCGTTGCGCCACATGCGATTGCCGGCCTGCTTGTCGTTGACGACGTAGATGTCGACGTCGCCGTCGTCGTCGAAGTCGGAGAAGCTGGCCGCGAACGCTTGCACGCCCTGCTGCCCGACCAGGAGATCGGAGCGCTCGGTGAACGTTCCGTCGCCCTCGTTGTGATAGAGGCGATCGGGCTCGCTGCCCATCGCGCACAGGTAGAGATCGAGGTAGCCGTCTTCGTCGTAGTCGCCCCACGACGCCGACGAAGGATGACCGTCGTAGTCGACGCCCGCTTCGGCGCTCACGTCGACGAGCGCGACGCCGTCGTCGTTGCGCAACAGCACGTTGGGCCCGAGTCGCAGCAGGTACACGTCGGGATCGCCGTCGTTGTCGTAATCCGCGAGCGTGACACCCGCGGTGTCGAGCACGGTCGCGAGATCGGCTTCGAGCGGCGAGTGATCGAGCGTGCCGGCGTCGTTCTCCCACAGCTCGCACGCCGCGGCGCCGCCGACGGTGAGCAGATCGAGCCACCCGTCGCCGTTCATGTCGGCCCAGCCCTGCCCCGGACCGTACAGGCCGAACAAGACATCGTGGTCGATGTCGAGATCGACGCGCTCGTACGGCGGCACGATCGCGACGGCGACATCGGGCGCTGCGAGATCCATCGGCGTGGGGTTGCCGTCGCCGCTGCTGGAGCTCTCCGCGATCGCGGCACCCGTGGAGCTCGACGAGCTGCCGCCTCCGCCGCTGTCGCTCGTGCTCGTCGACGCACCCGAGCCGCCCGGCCCCTCGCTCTGCGCCGCCGTCGTGATCGCACCCGTGCTCGAGCTGCTGCTTCCGCCCGCGATCGATGCTGGCGCATCGCCGCACGCCGCGACGACGACCAGCGCCGCCCAGCGTGCGTGCGCGGTGGACATCGTTCGCCGATCGTCGCGGCAATGCCCCCGATCGGTCAAGCCGAGGCCCGGTGACACTTCGGCCGCACCCCGGTGTTGAGGGGGCATGCGTCGAACGTTGCTCCTCGCAACCGTGGCGCTCGCGTGTGCGCGCGAGCCCGATGTGCCGGTCGCTGCCGCGCGGGCACCCAGCGGATCTCCGCTACAAGGCCTCGCCGCGATCGCCGACACCTCGTGGGAGGGCGTCGTCGAGGAGCGGCTCGAAGCGGGCAGCTACACGTACCTCGCCGTGCGCGATGCGACTGCGCTGCGTTGGATCGCAGTGATGGGCAAGGGCGAAGCGCCCGGACGCACCGTGCAAGTGCACGCGCTCGGCGTGCGCACCGACTTCCACTCCGCGCGCCTCGATCGCGACTTCGACGAGCTCGTGTTCGCTACCGTTCAACTTCAACCAGGATCTTCGTGATGTCCCGCTCGCTCTCCTTCTCTTCCTTCTTTGCCATGCTCTTGCTGTTCGGTTGCAAGACCGACGATGACGGCGACGACAATGCCGGTGATGCCACGAGCTCGTCGAGCGCTGCCGCCGACGAGTCGTCGTCCACCGGATCCGACGTCGACGCGCTCTACGACTGCGTCGATCCCATGATCGTCGAGGCGCGCCCGCTCATCGGGCCGGGGTACGATCCGTCGATGGGCGGCCTCGTCGCGCCGCTGCAGGACACGTACATCGTGTCGTCGACGCAGGTGCTCGTGAAGCCCGAGGCCGGCGCCGACTTCAACGAGCTCGTCGGTCAGGTGATCGCGGAGATCGAAGCGAGCGACGGCATGGTGGCCTACTCGCTCGCGAACGACACGAGCTGCGGCTTCGCACGCACCCTGAGCGTGTGGCGTGACGCCGAATCGATGGTCGCGTTCGCGACCTCGGATGCGCACGCGAACGCGGTCGCACGCACGAACGAGGTCGCGATCACCGGCAAGGTGACGCACTGGGCGGTGTCGGCCGAAGCGTTCCCACCGACCTGGGACACCGCGCGCGAAGAGCTCGCGAAGGTCGCACCGGTCGCGGTGTATTGATCAGCCGGTGCGTTGGATGATGTGGAAGCCGAACGGCGTCTCGACGACGCCGCTCGTGCCGCCGACGGGCAACGCGAACGCGGCTTGTTCGAACGGGCCGACCATCTGGCCGCGACCGAAGTCACCGAGGTCGCCACCGCGCGCGGACGAGGGACAATCGCTGTTCGCACGCGCGAGCTCGCCGAAGTCGGCGCCGGTACCGAGCTGCGCCTCGATCGCGCGGATCTGTTGTTCGGCCTCCTCGCGCGATCGAGTCGCGCGCGAGCGCATGGAGCCGGCGTACATGAGCAGGATGTGAGAGGCGCGAACGCGATCGGTCATCGAGCAGCATGGTACCGTTGGTCGTCGTGTCTTCACGCGACCCGCCGCCCTTCGCCGAGCACGGCGAGCCCACGCTGGTCGGAGATCCCTCACCGAGCGGCCGGGCCGCGGCGGTCACCGTTCGCCAAGACCGACCGCAGGATCAGCGCGCGCTGCCGGTCGCGATCGGTCGCTATCCGATCCTGCGCGAGCTCGGCCAAGGTGGCATGGGCCACGTGTACGTCGGCTTCGACGAGGAGCTCAACCGCGAGATCGCGGTGAAGGTCGTTCGCGCCGAGCGCATGACCGCACGCAATCGTGCGCGGCTGCGTCGCGAAGCGCAGGCGCTCGCCCAGCTCGCGCATCCCAACGTCGTGCCCGTATTCGAGGTCGGCGAGCACGAAGGCGAGACCTACCTCGTGATGGAGCTCGTCGTCGGCGTCAGCATCCGTCGCTGGCTCCGCAACGACGTGCGCTCGTGGCAACAGATCCTCGACGTGTTCATCCAAGCCGGACGCGGGCTCGCGGCTGCACACGCGCGTGGCTTGGTGCACCGCGACTTCAAGCCGGAGAATGCGTTGGTCGGCGACGATCCCCACGCACACGGTGTGGGGCGCGTGCGCGTGGTCGACTTCGGGCTCGTGCTCGAAGGCGATGCGAGCGACGACGAAGGCGAGCCCGAGAGTGTGCTGCACACCGAGCCGGCGTTGCGCACCGAGACGGGTGAAGTGCTCGGCACGCCCGGCTACATGGCGCCCGAGCAGCTCGAGCGCCGCACGATCGGCGCGGCCGCGGATCAATTCGCGCTCGCGGTCTCGCTCTTCGAAGCGCTCACGCGCATGCGTCCGTTCGCCGGCAGCTCCGCGCAGGAGATCGCATCGGCGGTGCTGGCCGGCGTGCCGCTGCCGTTGCCCACGGGGCCCTATCCGGCTGCGCTCGCTCCGGTGCTGCGGCGTGGGCTCGCGCGCGAGCCCGGCGATCGTTGGCCGAGCATGGCCGCGATGATCGACGCGCTCGAAGCGATCCGCACGCGCCCCGCCGACAACTCGCGACGACGGATCACGTTCGCGGTGTGGGGCACTGCGACGGTGCTCGCCGCGGGCGCGTGGTGGCGATTGCACGAGCCCGAGACGCCCGCCGTCACGACGGTCGCGCCCGAGGCCAACACGCCGCTCGCCGACACCACGCCGACCCAGCCGAGCGAAGCGCCCGAAGAACCCGCGGCTGCGCAGCTGCGTGGGCCGCCGAGCGACGAGCAGACGCGCGCGCGCGTTCCGTTCGCCGAGGCCGTCGCGGCCCAGTCACGTGGCGAGCACGACAATGCCGCGCGACGCTTCGCTGCCGCGGCAGTGTTCTACGAGCGCAGCTGGTCGACCGGTGAGGACCTCGCGCGCATCGAGCTCGAGCGCGCGCTCGCGCATCGCTCGGCGTTCATCGTCGGCGGCGCGGAGCTCGATCTCGTGATCGCGTTCGAGCTGCTCGTGCGTAGCTCGTACAACCACTACGGTCACCCGCGTCCACGCGAGGTAGTGGTGCCGGCGATCACGGCGCTGCACGAGCTGCGCGCGCGACCGCAGCGCGTCACGCCACCGGACGTGATGCTCGATCTCTCGCAGCGTTGGCACCTCGCGTTCCTCGACGTGCATCCGCCGGGCACCGAGGTCTATCGCTTCGACGAGCTGGTCTGCCGTGAGCCGTGCACCGTGCCCACGAAGATGGGCGACGGCGCGGTCTATCGCTTCCGGCGCGAAGGCTTCTTCGAAGCGATCAGCATGATCAACCCGCCGTATCTCGACTGGGCGTTCAACCCGGTCCCGCTCGTCCGGCTTGCGCCGGGCGAGCAGGCCGAGCCTGTCGTGCTGCCGAAGCCGTGACGGCTACGGCGTACGGATCGTCGCGACCAAGCGGTAGGTGAACTGCGCCGACGCAGCCGAGCCCGCGGTCTGGACGCGGACATAGTAGAGGCCACCCGGCAGCGCGTGCGCGGGCGGTGCGTTGTTGGCGATGTCACCCGTGCCATCGACGAGCGAGCAGAAGCCGCGGCCGCTGTCGTCGTCGGTGATGAGCGCCGTGCCGGCTGCGTTGAGCAGCTGGATCGTCGAGTCGATGCTGTTGCTCTCGCAGGTCTCGGTCGCGAGGCTGCCTTCGATCGTCTCCAACTTGAGCGACGC